>NZ_CAWPHW010000024.1:0-4140 GCF_963888145.1 Cronobacter sp. EKM101R
TGGAGCGGGCAGCGGGAATCGAACCCGCATCATCAGCTTGGAAGGCTGAGGTAATAGCCATTATACGATGCCCGCATCCTGAAACTCGGCTACCCAGTTCTTTCTGTACAAAAAAGAAATTCTTTCTTGCTTGAGCTGGCAGTCTTACCGACCAACTCTGGCATCGCAGTTGCGAAGCCGAAAGTGGTGGTGGGGGAAGGATTCGAACCTTCGAAGTCTGTGACGGCAGATTTACAGTCTGCTCCCTTTGGCCGCTCGGGAACCCCACCTGAACTTGATGGTGCCGGCTACCGGAATCGAACTGGTGACCTACTGATTACAAGTCAGTTGCTCTACCTACTGAGCTAAGCCGGCATCAAGTAGCGCGCATTCTAGGAATAGCGGCGCGCGCATGCAACAAAAAAATTGCTTAATCCGCTCTCTTGCTCACATTTTGCGCATTACAGCGCATTTCTGATGCCTTTTCAGCCACTCATGATGAAATAATCCACACCTGCAGGCGGTGTCTTAGAGAAAGCCAACCAAGACATCATGCTACCGGCCAGTCTCAACCCAATACGAACATGTATTGATGCCTTGCCTGGGCCAGCAATATTTATGATTTATGGCTTGCGCGGAAACGGTGCGACGTCCCTCTTAACGCTTTGTTTTACTCTATGGAAAAGATAACGTCACAGAGGCGAACAAGCTTTATACAATTAAAGCAAAGAAGCGTGATGCTTTTCGGAGAAAGGAAAGCGAGGAAGATTTTTTCTTATTATTCCTTTTAATCTGATGTTACCCTCCTGCCCATTGTGAAATTCTCGCTTACCCGGCGTGCCATTAAGCGGTCTAAGATGAAAGCATCACAGCGCTGAGCAAAGGGTTTTCATTTTGTCCTGAATGACAGGCAGAAGCATGCTTATGAGTAATAAAGATCAAACCTTGACGTCCCCTTATCTCCAGTTTAACCGGAGCCAGTGGGCTGCCCTGCGCGATTCAGTGCCGATGACGCTAACCGAAGGCGAAATAGCGCGCCTGAAGGGCATTAACGAAGACCTTTCTCTGGAAGAAGTGGCGGAAATTTATCTGCCGCTGTCGCGCTTGCTCAATTTTTATATTAGCTCTAACTTACGTCGCCAGGCAGTGCTTGAGCAATTTCTCGGCACCAATGGCCAGCGCATACCTTATATCATTAGCATAGCGGGTAGCGTGGCGGTCGGTAAAAGTACAACTGCCCGTGTATTGCAGGCGTTGTTGAGCCGCTGGCCTGAGCACCGTCGCGTTGAACTGATTACTACCGATGGCTTCCTTCATCCGAACGCTGTTTTAAAAGAACGTAATCTGATGAAGAAGAAAGGCTTTCCGCAGTCGTACGATATGCACCGACTCGTTAAGTTTGTTTCTGATATTAAATCAGGCGTTCCGGACGTCACCGCGCCGGTTTACTCACATTTAATTTATGACGTGATCCCCGACGGCGATAAAGTCGTGAATCAACCCGATATCCTTATTCTTGAAGGGCTCAATGTCCTGCAAAGCGGTATGGATTATCCTCATGACCCGCATCATGTATTTGTTTCCGACTTCGTGGATTTCTCCATTTATGTGGATGCGCCAGAAGATTTACTGCAACGCTGGTATATCAACCGCTTTTTGAAATTCCGTGAGGGCGCGTTCACAGACCCTGACTCTTATTTCCATAACTATGCCAAACTGAGCGAAGATGAAGCGGTTAATATCGCTACACAGTTATGGAAAGAGATTAACTGGTTGAACCTGAAAGAAAACATTTTGCCAACACGCGAGCGAGCAAGCCTCATCATGACAAAAAGCGCTAACCATGCGGTGGAGTGTGTTCGCTTACGAAAATAGTGGAACAATAAAAAAGGGAGCCAGGCTCCCTTTTTTCATTCTGCGCTGCGTAATGAAATCTCGCCGCCGACCCAGGGCTTTATAATGCCGTTTTGCTCCAGCAGTAACGCGCCCTGATTATCTATACCACGCGAAATTCCGTATATTTCTCGTTCACCGATGATCAGTTTCACCTGACGGTGAATAAAGTTATCAAGTTTTTCCCAGCGGGTTAAAAAGGGAGCCAGACCCTCCTGCTCAAATTCCCGCAAAGACGCGCGCAGCTTTTCAATCAACCTGACAGCCAGCTCGTTTCTGTCGACCTTTATCCCGGCTTCCTGAAGATTAATCCAGCCCTGGTTCACGATATCACTTTCAACCTGACGCATCGCCAGATTAATACCCGCACCAATGACAATCTGCGCCGCATCGCCCGTTTTACCTGTAAGCTCCACAAGAATACCGGCCAGTTTTCTGTCATTAAGGTAGAGATCGTTAGGCCACTTTACCCGCACCTGATCGGCGCCGAGTTCGTGAAGCACTTCAGCCATCACAATACCGATAACCAGGCTTAAACCGACGGCCGCGGCTGGTCCCTGTTCAAGACGCCAGTACATGGAAAGATACAGGTTCGCGCCAAACGGTGAAAACCATTTACGGCCACGACGCCCACGCCCAGCCTGCTGGTATTCAGCAATACAGGCGTCGCCCGATTCGAGTTCGGAAAGCCTGTCCAGTAAATACTGGTTTGTAGAGTCAATCACCGGAAGTACCGTCACCGACCCGGTTTTGATGTGAGAATGGATGAAAGATTCATTAAGTAATTGTATGGGGCCCGGCAGGCTATATCCTTTGCCCGGAACCGTAAACACGTCAATACCCCAGTCACGTAGCGTCTGGATATGCTTGTTAATCGCTGCCCGGCTCATCCCCAGCCTTTCGCCAAGCTGCTCGCCGGAGTGAAATTCGCCGTCAGCAAGAAATGAAATGAGCGTTAACGGAATAGTATTATCTTTCAAGCAATCGTCTCCACAGCATTCACCTCGCCGACCGAACCAATAAAGCGGACTTCAGGCTCCAGCCAGACATTAAATTTTTCGCCAACACGCTGACGGACTTCATGCGCAAGTTTTACGACATCCTCACTGGTCGCATTATGCTCGTTGATAAGCACAAGCGCCTGATGGCGATGTACGGCTGCGCCACCGACACGACGCCCTTTCATATCGCAGCGATCGATAAGCCAGCCTGCCGCCAGTTTTACCTGCCCGTCAATTTGTGGGTAACGCGGCGCATCCGGATAATGTATAAACAGCGCACTGGCTTCTTGTGCCGTGATTACCGGGTTTTTAAAGAAGCTACCAGCGTTACCATATTCTTTAGGATCGGGCAGCTTCGTACGACGCATATGGCATACCGCATCGAATACCTGACGCGGCGTGACGGTATCAGGTGACAGACGCGTTAAATCGCCATAGGTAAGAACCGGCGACCACTGTTTGGGCAGACGCAGACCAATACCCGTAATGGCATAGCGATTTTGATAATCATGTTTGAAGATGCTGTCACGATAACCAAAGCGACAATCACTGTTACCAAGACGAACCGACTCGCCAGAATGCAGATCGACACAATCTACATACAGACAGAATTGTTTAAACTCGACGCCATAAGCGCCAATATTCTGGATAGGGGAAGAGCCAGCACAACCCGGAATAAGCGCCAGATTCTCAAGACCGGCAATATTATGGTCCAGCGTGAACTCGACAAGACGATGCCAGTTCTCACCCGCCCCGGCATGTATTAACCAGGCATCAGGCTGTTCCTCGACCTGTATGCCCATAATACGGTTCAGAATAACCGTGCCGCTGAAATCATCAAGAAACAGCACATTGCTCCCCTCCCCCAGAATCAAAACCGTTTGGGAAGCCGCGTGCGCCTGCTGCCAGGCTTCAGACAGCGCTTTGGCAGTGTGCGCCGTCACGATCTGCTGCGCGCATTTATCAATTCCGAATGTATTGTAAGGTTTAAGGGAGTTATTCATGCCATTAGTCCTGAGGTCGAAACCCGGACAGTTTAACCGATTGGCAGGTTTATAGCTTCTCTGACATTGGCGGAGCATACAAAAGGAGGAAAGAGCGAGGTTATTTATGAACGCTACAAATATGAAGAAAGGACAACGAGGTGTAAAAAAGCAAAAACCCCTCAGCGGTGCTGAGGGGTTCTTTAATTGATGCCTGGCAGTTCCCTACTCTCGCATGGGGAGGCCCCACACTACCATCGGCGCTACGGCGTTTCACTTCTGAG
>NZ_CAWPHW010000025.1:0-3890 GCF_963888145.1 Cronobacter sp. EKM101R
GGCTGATTCGGTTTAATTCTAATTTCGCAGCAATGACATTTTTCATATTGAGATTCCTTTATTCAGGTTGTAAGAAGTCCTGCCGGTTAAGGCCTGTTTATTAATCTGAACGTAAAGTTTCTTAATTGGTTAGTGCGTTGCCGTGGCCGTCAAGAAGAATGCTGACCGTTAAAGCCTCGGTTCTGGTAGCTTCGCTTAATGTTTTTAAATAAAGCTTCCCGCCGTAATTAGCTGAAGCTTTCCATATCCGGTTTTTATGCATTACCAGCATGCCGGGTTTAACACATCCGCGATTTACTTCCAGCGTTCCATAATGCTGACCTGTCATTTTATTTCCTCGTTTAAATTCACACGTACAAAATTTTTATACACATATATTTTTACGAAGAGCGTGCAGTCAGAAAAAAGCCCGCCCGAAAGCGGGCAAAGATTGCACTGGTATGGTTAACATTGTGGTGCCGGGTGCCTCCCGGTGCCTGGTCAGGGCTGAATCCCAGGCGGGGCCACACACAACAAAAGGAAAGTTTTTAGCCCACCCCGCGTGCGCTTAGCCGCATTCACCACAATATGAAGCGCATTCCGCCGTTTGCGTTTACTCCCAGGCGAGTCAGTGAATAAGTGAAATGCGCTTCATGTTGTGTGCCTGCTTTTAGCCACGTCAGGCGAGGTGGTATACTGGAGTTTCCACACAACCAGCAAGGATTAATCAATGATCGAAAATCAAACTTTGAAGGTTTCCTGTCCTGATTGCGGTGGCGACATGCTCAAGCGTCCCGATGATTTTGACTTTGAAACAAATTTCGTTGGCGTTAGCTGCGCTAACTGTGGCCGAGAAATCACCAAGGCTGATGTTATCCAGCAGGGAACTGATGTTGCCAAGAAACAGGTCGAAGACATGCTCCGGAACACCCTCAAAGGCAGTGGATGGAAGTTTTAATAACCCAATAATCTCGCTAATTTGATTTACTGCTTCTGTAGCGTCTATGGTTAGTCCGATAGACGCTATTTTGATTTCTGCCATATGAAACCTCATTTCCCCTTAACGCCGGGGCGCGGAACAAAACCTGCTGCGCGTTAACCTGTCCACCTCATCCCGGTATTCGTATGCTCCGGGCAGCTACTTCGTGGGCGTCCTGCCTTGGTGGTGTTGATGAGTATAGTAAAGCGCAGATTTACCAATCAGTCAAGCTTTGAGATCAAAAAGCGTAAAGTCCTGATTCCATGTCGAGGCTGGAAGAGGGAGGGGTAGGGGAGGGATGACAATAAAAAACCCGGCGCAGTGGCCGGGTGGGGGAGGGTCGGCTTTTAGATTAAGCAAACAAATATTTTGCAATAGCCAGGGCCAAACCAGTTGTGCCAATTATGGTGGCAGCAATCCATTTTGTCTGCGAACCGATTTCTCTATGAATATCTTCTTTGGTAGCGTAATTAGACTTAATGACAGCGACATCTGTGACGAGTGATGTCACTTGTTCTTCCAGTTTTTTTACTCGTTGAAGCATCTCATCACCTCCACCGCCGTTGCCATGATTATGAGTATCCTCTGTCACAGCTGGATTTTCAATCAGAGGATCGTTGTTGGTTGGCACCAGATAAAGACGCGATTGGTTCATTTGTGCCTTTAGTCCGTCGGCCAATAACGAACACGCCAGCCAGCGCAACAAGTTCAACACCAAGTAGCCCGGTAGCCCATCCATAAGCTTCTTTCTGAATCATTTCATATGCAATATATGCGAATACGAAGACGCAAATTAGGCCAAATATCTGCCCAAGCCGATCGCGCCAAATTGCCCCGGATTGACCTTTGCTCATGTGTTTGTGCCGGTGGGACTGTTCAGCTTTTGCCATCTCAAGAATTTCACGCGCAAAGCCAGGTGAGACCTTCTCATATCTTGCTAATTCGTCTGGGTCAGGGAGGGGGCCTGAACGGGTATGGGTAGTGACTTGCATCATTATCCCCGCCGTATCAGGCCTATTCATCAGGCGCTCAATAACTTGCGGATTTTTTACAACCTCATTAACTAGGTGCTCAGTTTTGCCATCCTGAGCCCTGCTACCGGATTGTGTTGGTTGGTTAGCGAGTTTGCTGGGAGTGCCTATTGTGGGCTTTCTTGATGATTTTTTTCTGCTCATTGTTAGTAACAGCCTCTCGCAAGTAGCCGCCTACATTCTTCCAATCTGAAGAGATTGATTCTAGGTCGGAGGAAGATGAACGATACTCGCTGTAGCTGCTTGCTGGGCAGAGATCAAGGATAGAGCCCATAGCACTAAAAAACCGAATAGTAGCTTCTTTCATGGGATTGTCCTCACATGTGGCTGACTCAAATTTGAGTAATTGAAGTTTACGCAAAAATGTGGATTCAGCAAGCAGCACAGCACAAAAAGTACTGCATCATATTGTCTACAAAACAACTTATCGGGCAAAACCTGACGATCTTAATATAGAGTTATCACCCAAACGTCTCTTCACTCACCCAAAGAAGCGGCAATCAGGAACCACCCTGACCAGTTGAAGTGCATTCAATGGCGTTAACCCCATATGTAATCACTCGGGAGGAGTTATTCCTTGTCGCCCTTAATCCTGCGCCCCATGTACTTCTCATAGAGTGCATCAAGCTCTTTCAAGCGTATCGATACGATACGCAGCATGTTTTCCTGCTCTTCCTCTGGTAGCTGACGGAAGAGTTCAAGCAGGCGCTGCTCGTTCGGTTTGAGCCCATCCTTTTCACTAACGTCTTCGCCGAGAAGCCATGGCACGGAGACACCAAACGCATCCGCAAGCGCCAGTGCCGATTCTTTACTGATCCGCCCGGTTTTAAACCAACCAGTTACCGCCTGCTTGGTGACGCCAGCAACCCTGGCCATGTCGCCTTTAGAAAAGCCTTTGGCGTTCAGTTCTGTAAGCCTGGAGACCAGGCCGCCCATCGATTTATTTTCGCTCATAAATACATTGTAAATGTTTGCTTTACCCATGAGAAGGCACCTATGACTTGACCTTTTGGTAAAGTTGCGCTTTACTGTGTGTCTCACAGGAGGTTCTATGACTGGTTTTGAACGAGCAATCAAAATTGTTGGTAACGGCGCGGCGTTAGGACGGCTCGTTGGGCGTTCCAAAATGACAATTTCGAACTGGAAGAAAAATGGGGTTCCACCAGATTTTGTCCGCGTCGTATTTGATTTAACGGGAGTTACCCCGCATGAGCTGCGTCCAGATCTGTATCCAAATCCATCGGACGCAATATGTTCTGAAGAGAAAAATAACACACCAAGCGACAGGGAGTTGAATCATGAAAATCAGGCATGAGCACATCTGCGATGCCCTGAACACCTGGGCTATGGCTGCCGGAGCCAGAAAAATCCCGGCAGCGGAGATCGCGAAAGCTTATTTCCAGCTTGGTCTGACATCCCCGCACCTGTATGGGGATGAGCATCCGGAGGCCCTGAGCCGTAACACTCAGAAGATTTTCCGCTGGGCTAACCGCGACACCGACGACGCTCGGGAAAGTATTCAGGCGCTGTACCCGGCAATTAAAGCGGCCATGCCGCCGATGCTGCTGGCGCGACTGCGTAGTCACGACTCACCGACTATCCGGGAACTGGTGACACGTAAGCAGAGAATTGATGATGAATTTGAAACGCTGTTTGGCGTCATGATGACCGTTATTGACAGCGCGAACAACGGCGGGCCGGCAGGCTGTAGCCTGGTTCATTAAGCGTGGCCCAGTGTTTGAGGTAATACCCATGACAATCAGAACGCCGACTGAAGCCGTGATGGCGATGGGCCGGATAAATTTCACGGGCAATGTCATTCCGGCCAGCTGGTGGCAACACATCAGGTTGCCGAGCGGGCGTCCGGATCAGACAGCGATAACGCTGTTATCAGAGATTGT
>NZ_CAWPHW010000026.1:0-3670 GCF_963888145.1 Cronobacter sp. EKM101R
AATATTGTGGTGCCGGGTGCCTCCCGGTGTCTGGTCAAGGCCGAATACCAGACGGGGCTTGCACTGAAAAGGAGAACGTACACCGGCCTTCCCCGCGTGCGCTTAGCCGCATTCACCACAATATGAAGCACACTCCGCCGTTTTGCGTTAACCACCAGTCCCCAACTGATTGAATGGAGTGTGCTTCATGTTGTGTGCCCGGTTTATTTATCCACCTCCGGGCAGGGTGGTCTCAGCTATACCCCTACAGCGAGAACCTGTGTTAACATTTCAATACCCTTACAGTTGAGAATTGCTAATTTATTGAAATGTTAGAAAGTGCTTTAACACTGGCAAGATTCTTTGCCGAAAAAATCAGTAAACCAGCTAATGATTGTTATTGTTTTGTTTTTCCTGATCATGATATTCGCCCCTGAAAATCTGCCTGAATTCATATCGGGTAAAAGTGGAGTCCCGTATGCGTTCCATATTTTCAGCTTTGCCGTAGCCTACGTTGTTGTGCTGTTCTCCAGAGTCGTTGGCCTGTTTTTTATGGCGTTTTGCTATCACAAGGTCAGGACAAAACGCATGTTAAAAAAGCTTAACTCCCTGAGTTCGGCGCAATTATTATTGCTTGATGACATTCTTTACTCTGGTGCAAGCCGTTTATGTGTGCCCGGCGATAATGCTGATGCAAATGCTCTGATTAAGGCTGGCATCATTCGCCCGACAGGCTTTAATATTGACCGCACCTCAGTAATGCTTAATGTCGATCCCGAGTATAAGTCGTTAATGCTTGCCACCTGGAACCCCTTCTCAAAACGTTTCGATATTCTCCCCTGAATAAGTGCGTCCAGTCATTCAGCAGAATATCAGTGCCGGATACTTATCCTTGTCCGGCGCACGACCACACGTGGCAGCGTGCTGGCCTCCATTTTCAATTCAGACTCTCAATGGAGGATAAAATGTCAGCAATTACACCAGAATACGATTCAACTTCTTTTGAAGTTCCAGCTCGCAATTAATGCAAGGTGCGGCAAACCGGTTACGTGTCGCTCCCCCAGCCCGTTGCTCTTCGCAATGCGTTCTGCTTCTTTAGCTATCTTTCCTGCAACTTCCAGGAGCAGGCTGCTTGTAAGTCTCTCTTCTTGTTTCATCGTTGCCTCTATTTTTCTCTCCCCTTAACGCCGGGTGGCGGAACATTTTGAGAAATCACTGTGTGTTCTCAGTAATGATAAGTTAGCCAAAGCTAACGTCATGATCAAGTGTTTGTTAGTCACAGCTAACCAAAAGATGCAAAAAAGCAGCTAACATATTGTTAGCTAAGCTTTTATTTTTTTTGGGAGCGTTGGCGGGCTTTGAGGAGTTCTTCGAGGCGGATTTTGTTATTTTCTACACGAGCTCTGAGCTCATTCAACAGCTCATTCTGTTCTGAATCAGTTATGGCAATAAACAGTTCAAGTAACTCACGTTGCTTATCGTCAAGCTCAGGTGGTTCATCTGTAGGCGGTTGGGGTGATTGATCCTCATCGCCGAAGAGTATCCATGTTGGGGTGCATTTCAGCGCTTTCGTTAAGGCAAAAAGGTTTTTTCCGGTTGGTTCACTGTCGTCTCGTTCCCACTGAGAAACAGATACGTGTGAAATCTTAAGCGCTTTTGCAAGAGAGCGCTGCGTAAACTTCAATTCTTTCCGGCGGTTCCGGATTCGTTCGCCAATGGTTAAATTTTTCATAGTTAGCTAATGCTAATTCTTCTTTACTCTGTTTGTGTTAACTTCTATAGTGTTAGCTATGGCTAACAAATGGAGTTCGTAAAGTGTACAAAGAAGATGCGATCAAATTCTTTGGTAGCAAAAGTAAGTTAGCGGCAGCAGCAAATGTAAGCAGGCCGTCTGTGACCAGGTGGGGGAAAGTCATCCCGAAGTTGCGAGCAATGGAACTGGCTGCACTAACAAATGGCGCGCTGCCATATGACCCTGGCTTGTATAAGTCAAAGGATAACGCCAGCTCTGAAGAGGAACTGAATCATGAAAATCAGTCCTCCGATTGATGTTGTGGCGGCAGAGTTGGAAGACTGGGCATTGGCAGATGGCTGGAAAGTGGTCGGGATGGCGATAGCGGATCAGTATCACGCTGATGGTGGCGGTGACATTCTGCCAACGGTTAATACAGGTGAGGGGCTTAGAAACGCAATACAGCGAGTAAAACGTATTTTTCGCGGGTTTGACGGTCCACGCTATGCATCGCTGGCCGTTGAACTAAAACCCGTCGCGTTATCCGTATTGCCTGCAGAACGGAGAGCCCGTATTGAATCGCCCCATGATCCTACGCTGCTTGCTACGGTTGCGGCAAAAGAAAGCATTGAAGCGGTTAATGCTGTTCATCTTCGTGCTGCGCCAGCCGTTGCATTGAAAGAAATTAACGAAGCTATATCTGCGTTTATGGCCATTAAGTCGGTCATCGAGCCGCTTTGTCGTGCTGATGCGCGGGAAGTATACCGGGGAAGTTATGCGTGACTATGCCACCGTATCACCTCAATTTTGGTTGGGGGAAACAGGTCGAGAGCTGAGAAAAGCAGGTGCGGAGGCTCAGGTTGTCGCGTTTTATCTGATGACGTCACCTCACGCGAACATGCTTGGCTTGTATTACCTGCCTTTGTTGTACCTGGCTCATGAGACTGGATTGGGCTTAGAAGGGGCATCGAAGGGGCTTGATGGGGCCATCAAAGCGGGGTTTTGCAGCTATGACGAGCACTCGGAGATGGTCTGGGTGCATGAAATGGCGGCATATCAGGTAGGCAGGGAGCTTAAGCCGGGTGATAAAAAATGCGCAGGGGTGCGGAATAGTTATGCGGCACTACCTAAAAATCCTTTTCTATCAGCATTTTATGAAAGATATAAAAGCGATTTCCACCTGACGGTCAACCGTGGAAATGAAAGGGGGTCTGAAGGGGCTTCAAGGGGGCTTCCAAGTCAGGATCAGGAACAGGATCAGGATCAAGAACAGAAAGAATATAAATTGGGGCATGGCGAAGCCATCCCCCCGAATGGAATTCCATCTGCGAAAAGGTCTGCTCCATCTGTAAAAAATAACTACCCAGCCGAGTTCGAAAAAGTTTGGGCGGTTTATCCGAAGAGAGCTGGTGGTAACAGTAAGGCTGATGCTTTCAAGGCGTGGAATGCCCGAATTAAATCTGGCGTGGAACCTCAGGTCTTGCTCGATGGTGTATTGCGGTATGCAGCTTACGTTGAAGCTACCGGAAGATTGAATACTGAATACGTAAAACAGGCCTCTACGTTTTTCGGGAAATCGTTGCACTACGAGGAAGCGTGGACTGTGCAGAACACGGTGCGCAATGGAACCGATGTAAACACCATTCCAGAGCCAGACAACACAATCCCGCCTGGCTTCAGGGGATAACAGCAGTACCAGTAATTTTTGTGAGAGTTAAATATGTCCAATTCATTCAAAAAAATGACTACATCCGGCGTTATCAAGCGCCTGCATTCGGGCATGTTCATCCGGCTTGATGACGTGCATGTCAAAGACGGTTTTAACAAGCGCGAGAACGACGAGCGAACCCGCCAGGCCGATGATGAACTGTTTGAGTTTCTCTGCGCCGGTGGCCGTGTTCCTGCGCTGGAAGTGATACCACGCGATGAGGGCGGTGTGTGGATTGTCGAGGGGCACCG
>NZ_CAWPHW010000027.1:0-1903 GCF_963888145.1 Cronobacter sp. EKM101R
CGGGTTTAACACATCCGCGATTTACTTCCAGCGTTCCATAATGCTGACCTGTCATTTTATTTCCTCGTTTAAATTCAGACGTACAAAAACAGTGTCTTTTTATACCCATATATTTTTACGAAGAGCGTGCAGTCAGAAAAAGCCCGCCCGAAAGCGGGCAAAAGACTACACACAGCAATGAATATTGTGGTGCCGGGTGCCTCCCGGTGTCTGGTCAAGGCCGAATACCAGACGGGGCTTGCACTGAAAAGGAGAACATACACCAGCCTTCCCCGCGTGCGCTTAGCCGCATTCACAACAATATGAAGCACACTCCTCCGTTTGCGTTAACACACCAGTCCCATTACGGAAAAGAATGGAGTGTGCTTCATGTTGTGTGCCTGCTTTTAGCCACGTCAGGCGAGGTGGTATACTGGAGTTTCCACACAACCAGTAAGGATAAATCTTCTTATGTTTTCTGTTCGCGTAGAATTACGTAATTCTGAAACCGCAGACTACACCGCTTTACATGAAAAAATGAAAGCACATGGTTTTTATCAATTTGCCAGATTTCCTGGTAGCGATGACTTCTTTAATCTACCCGATGCTGAATATGTGTTTTATAACATAAGTGATACTGAATCAGTCTCTTACGTTGGCCATCTCGCCAAAAATATTGCTCAACAAATCCGGCCTGATCCACGAATCGTGGTCTGTGAGATTAAGGACTCATTTCAGTTCGGTCTCGCCCATCGTAAACCCCATCAGTCGTTTGCTTTTGTCTTGCCGGATAGTGCCTGCCTGAACTCGTTGAAGCTAATGGCTTCTTCACCTTCAGTAAGGCTTTCAAAGTAATCTTCGTATGCCTTTTCCATGAGCGTGCTGTTATCCATGCTTACCTCTTTTCCCCTTAACGCCGGGGTGGCGGAACTTGTTACCTGTCGCACCGTTGTGCTTTGATGGGGTTATATTGAGCCTAAAGCTAATCATGGTCAACCTTTGGTTGAATAAAAAATGCAAAAAAAACCGCCTTTTGGCGGTATCCTTTTGTTTTTTTAGTGGAATTTATTTTTGGCGGGTAGTTGGGTCTGCATAGTTGGCGTAGAACTCTTTGAGTTGTTGTAGTCTCATCTGAAATGCCGACAACATATTGCGCCTCTCAACAGGAGGGAGTTCTCTGTAGACATCAATCAATTCAAGCTCATCGGCAGAGAAAACCCCCCCCCCTTCCTCGACCCCAGTCAATATCCATGAAAGCGAAGTTCTTGATGCTGATGCTAGTTTCGCTGCTGATTCTTTGCTGATAGTGCCTCGTTTAAACCAGTTGGTAACAGATGTAGGGCTGACGTCCGCTATCTTGGCCATGTCTGATCGCGACCAATGATTTACTGCCATTAGCTCACTTAATCGAACTGCCAGTTCATTACGTGGCTCTTCAGATGTGGTTTGTGTGTTTTTGCTCATGCTTCGATTTTAAGCCACTGGCTAGATAATTGGAAATAGCTGTGTGTTGACAACAGTTAGCTAAAGGCTCAATATTGTTTGTCTTTTGGATAATCTGGAGTTGTCTATGACAGGACTCGATAAGGCTATTAGCGCAGCCGGTGGAAAATGCCGTTTAGCTGAAGCCCTTGAAATTAAGCCTTCTTCTTTAAGCCGCTGGATTCATCGCTATCAGGGGCGCGTTCCCGCTGGTCGCTTGATTCAGATTTACCAGCTAACGGGAGTAACCCCGCATGAGTTGCGTCCCGATCTGCATCCAACCCCAACCAGTGGAATTCCTGAACAGGATATTACAAAAGCACAACGGAGTTTGATTAATGAAAATCATGCATAAGCACATCTGTGATGCCCTGAACACCTGGGCTATGGCTGCCGGAGCCAGAAAAATCCCGGCAGCGGAGATCGCGAAAGCTTATTTCCA
>NZ_CAWPHW010000028.1:0-1409 GCF_963888145.1 Cronobacter sp. EKM101R
ACAGCGGAGTTTGCCGCCATAACGAATTAAATCGCTGCCGTCCGGTATCTCCTGTAATGCTCTCCATGAGATGCCACTCCGTGTTTTGGACAGGGCCACCACATGACCACCCAGGCCATCAGGATTGTCACTCACCGTCTCCGTGACGTTCGTTAACTGCCATCCCTGAGAACTCAACAGACCATCCCCTCTTCGTCCGTTGTAGCCAGCCTCGGTGATAACCGGCGCGTAACGGTTGAGCACGGGAACACCGGGTTTCGCATTCCCGAGCTGTATACAGCCTGGTGTAATAATCATCCCAACCTCGATTTATCTCTTTCAGCCAGTCCGGCATTATCACAACCGCTCATCGGGAGCCTGCCGTTCTGTCTGACATGTTTACCCCTTAATGGCAGTGATTAACTGGGATACCACCCAGATGAATGGGATCACCCATATGAGGAAAAACTTCCAGTCTGGAAATTGCTTAATCATTAGTCGCAACTCCCGAATCAGTTTGCTAAAATCAACCACATGTTCTCCCTTGTCCTGTTCAAGGTCAGAAACAGAAAACCCCGGCTGCGCCAACAGACCGGGGTTTTTGCTTTTAAGCGAAGTAAAAATCAGCCAGTGTGGCCGCTATCAGAAAGGGTTACACCACCACACGCTCTTTCAGCCAGCCGTACACGAACGACTCGTTCGCCGGTCGCTGCTCAGCCAGTTCGATATAACGCTCGCCCTGCTGACAGTTCAGCGCCACCAGCATCACACGTTCGCCATCCTTTCCGCGCTTATTCAGATAAGCCTGTAGCGCGTTAATCGTGCGTGGGCCGATGCGGCCGTCGACGCTCATGTCCGGGTAGAGCGTTCCACGCATGTTGAATACGTTCAGGGCACGCTGGAGCATCCTGCCCGCCACGGACGGGCCCATGTTCACCCCTGTATCACATAGCTCGGCAGCGATATCAGGCGACAGCTTTGCTACCTGGTCGAATCGCGGCCCATACCAGTAATCCGCTTCCAGGATTTCCAGTGCCTGCCCGCGAGTCAGGTTTCGCATATCGCCTTTGTATCCGTGGGCGCGTGCGACTTTTTCAGTGATGCCCCATTTTGTCGCGCCGCCGCGGTCGTCCGGGTGACTGACATAACCCCCCTCTTTTCCGAGGATGCCATCAAATATTTCATCTCTGGTTTTCATCTCAGCACCTCAGCAGCGAAAGTATTTTTGACACGTTGCCCCGTGCCCATAACACCACCGCACAGAACAGCAGATTCACCAGAACCACCGGCCACTGAGAATGCGGATAGCGCCCGAAGACAAAGCAGAGAGGAACGGCGGCATATCCCACCATCATCAGCCAGGCCACCCACGACACCAGCGGTTTATGTGTTGCCTTATTCCTGCGGTAAAAAAAGAGCGCCAGCACGAT
>NZ_CAWPHW010000029.1:0-1301 GCF_963888145.1 Cronobacter sp. EKM101R
TACAGAGATTACTACAGAGATTACTACAGAGAATAAAAACACTATTGGTGCATCCGCTGGCGCTGCTGCACGTAAGCGCTCTTCCAGAAATCAATATTCGCCGGAATTCGAAACTGCATGGCAGGCATATCCGAAACGTTCTGGCGGCAATTCGAAATCAGCCGCGTTCAAAGCCTGGAATGCCCGGCTGAAAGAGGGGGTGACTCCACAGGCAATGACTGAGGGGGTGGAGCGGTACGCCGCTTACGTTCTGGCTACCGGCAATACGGGAACACAGTACGTCAAACAGGCGGCCACATTCTTTGGCCCGGACTGCCACTTTGAGGAAGCCTGGTTACCGCCGGTCGGTGCCAGTGCAGGGCACAATCAGTTATCACGAGGTACAAATCATGCAGAACCGGACACCGAATCCACTGCAAACGCAGCCGTTCAACGGGTACGCGCCGCACGCGCACAGAAACTCGCAGGCCGAGGACAGGGCGTGGAAGTTCTGGGAGGTCATGGCGGAAATATATTCGAACCGCTGGGAAATCAAGAACGGTTCAGCACCGTCCGAACTCTGGATCTCCCAGATTGGCCAGATGAACAGCCGGCAGATAATGGCGATCTGTAACGCGCTGTTAGCCCGCTGCGCGGCAGGGAATTCGTGGCCGCCGGATCTGGCTGAGTTCTTGACGCTGGCGGCTGATAACTGCGGTACCGCTCTGGGGCTTAAAACCGGAGACGTGATGGCCGAATACTGGCGCTGGCGCAGGGAGTCATACCGGTACGACTCAGCAGTCGAATTTCCATGGAGTCACGATGTCCTGTACCAGATTTGCACCGAAATGCGACGCACAGGCACCGAGCAGCAAATGACTGAAAAAGAGCTGGAGGCGCTAGCGGGCCGGTTACTTGCGAAGTGGGAAAAACATATTCGCGACGGGCATGAAATTCCGGAAGTCCGGAAGCAACTGGAAAAGCCGCGCCACCCGACCGGGCCGACCCCGGCAGAGTTACTGATGGCGAAGTATCGCCAGCAACAGGCAGCGAAGAATTCAGATAAGCATTGAGGTTACACGAATGGCTAATTCTTATAAAAAAATGACCACGTCCGGCGTTATCAAGCGCCTGCATTCCGGGATGTTTATTCGACTGGATGATATTCACGTCAAAGAGGGCTTCAACAAGCGTGAGAACGACGAGCGAACCCGCCAGGCCGATGATGAACTGTTTGAGTTTCTTTGCGCCGGTGGCCGTGTTCCTGCGCTGGAAGTGATACCACGCGATGAGGGCGGTGTGTGGATTGTCGAGGGGCACCG
>NZ_CAWPHW010000030.1:0-651 GCF_963888145.1 Cronobacter sp. EKM101R
TACCCCGATATGAGCGTCGACGGCCGTATCGGCCCGCGCACGATTAACGCGCTACAGGCTTATCTGAATAAGCGCGGAAAAGATGGCGAGCGTGTGATGCTGGTGGCGCTGAACTGCCAGCAGGGCGAGCGTTATCTGGAACTGGCCGAACAGCGACCGGCGAACGAATCCTTTGTGTACGGCTGGCTGAAAGAGCGCGTGGAGTTGTGAAGAAAAGATACCCCCGGCGACATGAAATCCGGATGTCGCTGAGGGCATGCAACTGCATCTTCGTTACCCAATTAGTGTGTTCCCCTGACATAAGCGGAACCATAAGATATTTCTGCTAACCAGTTATGATGCTGCAAAATTTTCGAAAGTCAGGTTTTAGCGTCGGGCCGGGCCGGTGCCGGAAAATGGCACCCGTGTTAGTGCTGGTGCCATTTTTACTGGCGGGCTGCGCCAGCCCGGAACAGGCGCGTCAGATATTTCAGGCTGCCGCACAGGTGTGCCGGATTGTTGAGGGCACAGGGCACTGTGACCAGCGCTGAGTGGCGGCATGACGGCAGGCTCCCGATGAAATGCCGGACTGGCGGAAAGAGATAAATCGAGGTTGGGATGATTATTACACCAGGCTGTATACAGCTCGGGAATGCGAAACCCGGTGTTCCC
>NZ_CAWPHW010000031.1:0-508 GCF_963888145.1 Cronobacter sp. EKM101R
AACGGCTTTGACGACATATACAGCCGGTGTTTCGTCTGTAAAAAACCCTGATCGTTGACGACGGTGAAGGAAAGAATATCTTCATATTTAGGAGAATCTGTTCCGTCAGGTTCATTTTCGCCAGGAGAAAACATCGCTTGTTGCCATGTTCGTCCGTAATCTTTAGACACCCTGAGGCTGTCAGACGTCCAAATCGGTATTGCCAGATATCTATCTGAAGGATGAAGAAATTTCTTTGTAAAAATACGATAAAATTGTGAGTAAATTTGTGAATGAATACCTCGCTGCGTATCAATGAACCAAAGCTCCCCTTCACAGTTCCAGCCTTTGAGTTCCAGGTAGCGATGGTCATCGAACCGATAAACCACCTGCGTTGGCGGCTCTTTCGCCTGACAACCTGCAGTCAGAAATATTAGCGTGGTGAATAAAACAACTGTGAGTCCTTTCATATTTCAGCGCCCCGCATCCATATCACAACGCATATGGTCCCAGCCGGTGTAGTTCTTAA
>NZ_CAWPHW010000032.1:0-472 GCF_963888145.1 Cronobacter sp. EKM101R
GGTGCATCATCGTTTGATGAATACATAGTCAAACGAGGCGAACCGGGGGAACTGAAACATCTAAGTACCCCGAGGAAAAGAAATCAACCGAGATTCCCCCAGTAGCGGCGAGCGAACGGGGAACAGCCCAGAGCCTGAATCAGCTTGTGTGTTAATGGAAGCGTCTGGAAAGTCGCACGATACAGGGTGAAAGTCCCGTACATGAAAGCACACAGGCTGTGAGCTCGATGAGTAGGGCGGGACACGTGATATCCTGTCTGAAGATGGGGGGACCATCCTCCAAGGCTAAATACTCCTGACTGACCGATAGTGAACCAGTACCGTGAGGGAAAGGCGAAAAGAACCCCGGCGAGGGGAGTGAAACAGAACCTGAAACCGTGTACGTACAAGCAGTGGGAGCCTTCGTAAGAGGGTGACTGCGTACCTTTTGTATAATGGGTCAGCGACTTATATTCTGTAGCAAGGTTAACCG
>NZ_CAWPHW010000033.1:0-406174 GCF_963888145.1 Cronobacter sp. EKM101R
GGGAATAGCTCAGTTGGTAGAGCACGACCTTGCCAAGGTCGGGGTCGCGAGTTCGAGTCTCGTTTCCCGCTCCAAATCTCCTCGATTGTACAAATTATCCACAGCGATAAAGCGCGCTACGGCGGGTTTTTTACGTTTATCCCAAAGAGTTCTGAACAGAGTTATCCACAGATCGCAGAAAGTTATCCTGTGAGCAGGAATGATAATTTTATTCACATCTTTTATTTATCTTATTGATATTTAAAACAAATAATTTATTACCAAATGTTATTTTTGAGGCTTTTTGATAAACAGGGCCCTTGAATGACAAGACTTTTTTAATTTTATTCACAGCGAAACGCCTTTAGGCGTCGCGCGGCAATCCTTTTTCGATCACCCTGACCAGCCGCTGTTTCTGCGGCAACTGCACTTCCACCACGCACGCATTACGTTTGTCTGTTTGTTGCGCAATCGCCCAGTCAATATGCTCATCAAGAAGTGGGTGCTCACCTTTGCGTTGTTGCAGCGCCGTGATATTGGCTTCATCCCAGGGCGCATTACCGAGCGCGACCGCAATATTACGCAGCCAGCGTAAGTGGCCGATGCGGCGGATCGCCGACCCTTCCGTAACTTTCAGAAAGTGCGCTTCGCTCCAGCTAAACAGCTCAATCAGCTTCGGCGCATGCAGCGCCTGGCGTGGGCTGAAATCCGCTTCGTCGGTGAGCTGTGAAAAACGGTTCCACGGGCAAATCAGCTGGCAGTCGTCGCAGCCATAGATGCGGTTGCCCATTAGCGGGCGAAATTCTTCCGGAATGGCGCCTTCAAGCTCAATGGTGAGATAGGAAATACAGCGGCGCGCATCGACCGTGTACGGCTCGACAATCGCGCCGGTGGGGCAGATGGTCATGCAGGCCACGCAGCGCCCGCAGCCTTCTTCCACGGGTTTATCCACCGGCAACGGCAAATCCACCAGCAGCTCGCCAAGAAAAAAAAACGACCCGGCGTCGCGGCTTAAGATCAGGGAATGTTTGCCGGTCCAGCCGAGGCCCGCTTTTTCGGCGAGAGGACGTTCAAGGATGGGCGCGGAGTCGACAAAAGGTCTAAAATTCAGCGACGCGCAATGCTGTTGCAGCGTTTCGCCGAGTTTTTTCAGCCGGTTTCTCAAAAGCTTATGGTAATCGCGCCCCAGGGCGTAACGGCTTACGTAGCCGAGCGAGGGATCTTTCAACGTGCTGGCAAAGGCCGCATTGGCGGGCAGATAATTCATGCGCACGCTGATAACGCGCAGCGTGCCGGGCAGTAGCTCATGCGGGCGGGCGCGCAACATACCGTGACGCGCCATCCACTCCATCTCGCCGTGGTACTGTTTATCCAGCCACGCCTGTAATGCGCCTTCGCTGGCGCTGAGATCGGTATCGGTAATACCAACCTGCTGGAAACCGAGCTCGGCACCCCATTGTTTAATTTTTTGCGCTAACTGATTGAGATCGAGGGGTTCAGACATGACGGACCACGGGATGAACAAAAACGACGCCAGTATACCACACTCCGTCTGGCCCGCAGACTGGCTGCGTACGGCGGAGCGTGAGGCGGCGGACAGCCTCGGGCTGACGTTATACGAACTGATGCAACGCGCGGGCGATGCGGCGTTCCAGGTGGCGCGCGCGGCGTATCCGCACAGCCAGCGCTGGCTGGTGCTGTGCGGCCACGGCAATAACGGCGGCGACGGCTATGTCGTGGCGCGCCTGGCGCAGGCGGCGGGCATTGAGGTAACGCTGCTGGCGCTGGAGAGCGACAAACCCTTACCGGAAGAGGCGCAGGCCGCGCGTGAGGCCTGGCTCGGCGCAGGCGGCGAAATCCATGCGCCGCACACGCCGCTGCCGGAGACTTGCGATCTGATCATCGACGCGCTGCTCGGCACCGGGCTTTCGCAGGCGCCGCGTGAGAACGTCGCCACGCTGATTGAACACGCGAACCAGCATCGCGCGCCCGTGGTGGCGCTTGATATTCCTTCCGGCCTGCTGGCGCAAACCGGCGGCGCGCCGGGCGCGGTCATCCATGCCGCGCACACTGTGACGTTTATCGCGCTCAAACCGGGCCTGCTCACTGGCCGCGCTCGCGACGTCGTCGGGCGACTGCATTATCACGCGCTGGGGCTGGAGGCGTGGCTTGCCGGGCAACAGGCGCCGTATGCGCGCTTCGACGCCACGCAGCTTTCCCGCTGGCTCAGGCCGCGTCGCGCAGGCTCGCACAAAGGCGATAACGGCAAGCTGGTGATTATCGGCGGCGATCATGGCACCGCAGGTGCCATCCGCATGACCGGCGAGGCGGCGCTGCGTGCGGGCGCAGGTCTGGTGCGAGTACTTACTCGCGCGGAAAACATTGCGCCGCTTGTCACCGCACGCCCGGAACTGATGGTGCATGAACTCACCAGCGACGCGCTCGACGCGAGCCTGGAATGGGCCGACGTGGTGGTCATCGGGCCGGGGCTCGGGCAGCAGGAGTGGGGCAAGTCGGCGCTGGCGAAAGTGCGCCAGTGCGACAAACCGATGCTGTGGGATGCGGACGCGCTTAACCTTCTGGCAATCGCTCCCGATACCAGTCACAATCGCATTCTGACGCCGCACCCCGGCGAGGCCGCGCGGCTGCTTAACCGTAGCGTGGCAGAAATTGAGAGTGACCGCTTACTTAGCGCCAGAGAGCTGGCGCAGCGCTACGGGGGTTGCGTGGTGCTGAAAGGCGCGGGAACGGTGGTAACAGGGCCGCAGGACGAATGCGGCATTATCGATGTCGGCAATCCCGGCATGGGCACGGGCGGCATGGGCGACGTGCTTTCAGGGATTATTGGCGCGTTGCTGGCGCAGGGGCTTAACCCCTATGACGCCGCCTGCGCAGGCGGCGTGGCCCACGGCGCGGCGGCGGATGCGCTCGCGCAGCGCTTTGGCACGCGCGGCATGCTGGCGACCGATCTGTTTTCCACGCTCTATCGTTTTGTTAACCCGGATATAGACACAGACCAGAATCATGATTAATCGCGTTATACCTTTACCCGAAGAGCAGGCTACCCTCGATCTTGGCGCACGCGTGGCACGCGCCTGCACAGGCGCGACCGTTATCCATCTTTATGGCGATTTGGGCGCGGGCAAAACCACGTTCAGCCGTGGGTTCCTGCAGGCGTGTGGTCATCAGGGCAATGTCAAAAGCCCGACGTACACGCTGGTAGAGCCTTATACGCTGGAAAACAGAATGGTTTATCACTTCGATCTCTATCGTCTGGCCGATCCGGAAGAGCTGGAGTTTATGGGCATCCGCGATTACTTCACCGATGACGCTATTTGTCTTGTCGAATGGCCGCAGCAGGGGGCGGGCGTGTTGCCGCCGCCAGACATCGAAATCCACTTGTCATGGCAGGATCAGGGGCGTGAAGCGCGGGTGAAAGCGGTCTCCGCCGCCGGCGACGCGCTGCTGGCTCGCCTCGCCTGAACGCAAGGACGACAGGATGATCACACGCATGAAAAACTGGGTAGTGGCGCTTCTGCTGGCGATATGCGCGCCCGCATTCGGGGCGACGCTATCCGATATTCAGGTTTCCAACGGCGATGGCCAGGCGCGGATCACCTTAAGTTTTATGGGCGATCCTGAATACGCTTACTCGCAGCAGGGTAAGCGCAGCGTCGCCCTTGATATTAAACAGACAGGCGTGATTCAGGGGCTGCCGCTGATGTTTAGCGGCGAAAACCTGGTCAAAAGTATTCGCGCCGGTCAGCCCAACGATAATCAGTCGCTGCGCCTGGTAGTCGATTTAACTAAAGACGGTAAAGCCCGCGCCGTGAAGCAGCAAAAGGGCGCGGGTTATAACGTCGTCTTCACGATCGATGCCGATGAGCCGCCGCCTCCGCCGCCGCCCGTAGTGGCGCAGCGTGAGCCTGTCGCCGCACCCGTTCGATCGTCCGAGCCTGCGCGCAACCCGTTCCGCTCGGATAACGACCGTATCACCAGCGTCGTCGGCAGCAATACCGTGACGCGGCCGGGGCGCAGCGTCAGCCAGGCGACGACATCCGATCGCGTGGTGGTGGCTATCGACGCCGGACACGGCGGTCAGGACCCTGGCGCTATCGGCCCCGGCGGCGTACGCGAGAAAAATGTCACCATCGCCATCGCCCGCAAGTTGCGTATGTTGCTCAATGACGATCCGATGTTCAAAGGCGTGCTGACTCGCGACGGCGACTACTTTATCTCGGTGATGGGCCGCTCCGATGTGGCGCGCCAGCAAAACGCGAATCTGCTCGTGTCGATTCACGCCGACGCCGCGCCTAACCGCGACGCCACCGGCGCGTCCGTCTGGGTGCTCTCTAACCGCCGCGCCAACAGCGAAATGGCGAGCTGGCTGGAGCAGCACGAGAAACAGTCGGAACTGCTCGGCGGCGCGGGCGACGTGCTGGCTAACAGCCAGGCGGACCCGTACCTGAGCCAGGCGGTGCTGGATTTGCAGTTCGGCCATTCGCAGCGCGTCGGTTATGATGTCGCCACCAGCGTGCTGGGGCAGCTTCAGCGGGTGGGCTCGCTGCATAAACGCCGGCCGGAACACGCAAGTCTCGGCGTACTGCGCTCGCCCGATATTCCGTCGGTACTGGTAGAAACGGGTTTTATCAGCAATAACGGCGAAGAGCGCTTGCTGGCAAGCGACGATTATCAGCAGCAAATCGCCGAAGCGATTTATCAGGGGCTGCGCAATTACTTTATTGCACATCCGCTCCAGGCCGCGCCAAAGGGTGACGGCGGAACGGGGCAGACCGCCCGCTCCGCTGACAACGCCACAAGCCAGGTCACCGTGATTCAGTAAGGAGAATTCATGCCGATTCAGGTTCTGCCGCCGCAGCTTGCGAACCAGATCGCCGCGGGCGAGGTGGTGGAGCGCCCTGCGTCGGTCGTGAAAGAGCTGGTGGAAAACAGCCTCGACGCTGGCGCCACGCGCATTGATATCGATATCGAGCGTGGCGGCGCGAAGCTTATCCGCATTCGCGATAACGGCGGCGGCATTAAGAAAGACGAGCTGGCGCTGGCGCTGGCGCGTCACGCCACCAGTAAAATCGCCTCGCTGGACGATCTCGAAGCCATTATCAGCCTCGGCTTTCGCGGCGAAGCGCTGGCCAGTATCAGCTCGGTATCCCGTCTCACGCTG
This sequence comes from Cronobacter sp. EKM101R, assembly GCF_963888145.1. NCBI lineage: Bacteria > Pseudomonadati > Pseudomonadota > Gammaproteobacteria > Enterobacterales > Enterobacteriaceae > Cronobacter > Cronobacter sp. EKM101R. The sequence goes on from NZ_CAWPHW010000033.1 coordinate 5,162, forward strand.
ACTTCACGCACCGCCGATCAGCAGGAAGCCTGGCAGGCTTACGCCGAAGGCCGTGATATGGATGTGACCGTCAAACCCGCGGCGCACCCGGTCGGCACCACGCTTGAAGTGCTGGATCTGTTCTACAACACCCCCGCGCGGCGCAAATTCATGCGCACCGAGAAAACCGAATTCACGCACATTGACGAAGTGGTGCGGCGTATCGCGCTGGCGCGTTTTGACGTAACGATTAACCTCAGCCACAACGGCAAAATGATGCGCCAGTACCGGGCCGTACAGGGCAACGCGCCGCGCGAGCGACGTCTGGGCAGCATTTGCGGCCCGGCGTTTCTTGAGCAGGCGCTGGCTATTGAGTGGCAGCATGGCGATCTGGCGCTGCGCGGCTGGGTGGCGGAGCCGAAAGCCACCACGGCGGCGCTGGCCGAAGTCCAGTATTGCTATGTGAATGGCCGTATGATGCGCGACCGGTTGATCAATCACGCGATTCGTCAGGCCTGCGAAGATAAACTCGGCATCGATCAGCAGCCTGCGTATGTGCTGTACCTGGAAATCGATCCGCATCAGGTGGATGTGAACGTACATCCCGCCAAGCATGAGGTACGTTTTCACCAGTCGCGGCTGGTGCACGATTTTATCTATCAGGGTGTGGTGAGCGTGCTTCAGCAGCAGGCGGCAAACCCGCTCTCGCTGAATGAGCCTGCCGAAGACGCGCCGCGCTGGCAGCCGGAAAACCGCGTCGCGGCGGGGAAAAACCAGTTCGCCGACCCGGCGCCGCGCGAGCGTGAACGCGCAACCATCCGCGAAAGCGATGCGCCGCGTTATGCCTCCGGCGGTGCGTCAGCGGGCGGCGGTACAGGCGCCGGGCGCAACGGCGCCAGCAACGGCGGCTGGCCGAATGCGACGCCGGGCTACCAGAAACAGCAAGGCGCGCTGTATAAGCAACTGCTGGAGACGCCCGCCGTCACGCTGCCGCCTGTCGCGCCCGCGATTGCCACAATGCGTGAAACGGCGCCGCCTGCGCCTGCGCTGGAGGGGCATTCGCACAGTTTTGGGCGCGTACTGACGCTGGTATCTGAAAACGTGGCTTTGCTTGAGCGCGACGGTAAGTTAATGCTGCTGGCCTTGAGCGTGGCGGAGCGTTGTCTCAAGCAGGCGCAGCTGTTGCCGCGCGATGAAGCGCCCTGCGCACAGCCGCTGCTGATTCCGGTTCGTCTGAAAATTTCCGGCGATGAGCGTGAGGTGATGACGCGCGCGCAGCCGCAACTGGCGCGTCTGGGTATTGAAATCGTCCTCGACGGACATCACGTGACAATTCGTGCAGTGCCTTTACCCTTACGCCAACAAAATTTACAAATCTTGATTCCTGAACTGATAGGCTACCTGGCGCAGCAACCAAACGCTGACGACGCCGCTGTTGCCGGATGGCTTGCCCGCCATCTGGTTATCGCGCAACCGTGGAGCGTCGCGCAAGCCATCGCGACGCTGGCGGAGCTCGAAAGGCTGTGTCCGCAGATGGTGAAAACGCCGCCGGGTGGTTTATTGCAACTTATTGATTTACAACCGGCGATGAATGCCCTGACACATGAATGACGTAAGTAAAACTGGCCTTCCGAAGGCGATTTTTCTGATGGGGCCGACGGCATCGGGCAAAACGGCGTTAGCCATTCGCCTGCGCCAGACGCTGCCGGTGGAGTTGATTAGCGTGGATTCCGCGCTGGTCTATAAGGGCATGGATATCGGCACCGCCAAGCCTGATGCGCACGAATTGTCGCAGGCGCCGCACCGCTTGCTGGATATTATCGATCCCGCGCAGGCTTACTCCGCGGCCGATTTCCGCCGCGATGCGCTAAAAGAGATGGCGGATATTGTCGCCGCCGGGCGCATACCATTGCTGGTGGGCGGCACCATGCTCTACTTTAAGGCGCTGCTGGAAGGGCTTTCGCCGCTTCCGTCAGCGGATCCGACCGTCAGAGCGGAGATTGAACGACAGGCCGCAGAGCAGGGATGGGACGCATTACACCGCAAGCTTCAGGAAATAGATCCTGTCGCGGCGCAGCGAATCCATCCCAACGATCCGCAAAGGCTTTCCCGGGCACTGGAAGTTTTTTTCATTTCGGGTAAAACTTTAACGGAACTGACGCAGACGTCAGGAGAAGCTCTGCCCTATCAGGTGCATCAGTTCGCCATCGCCCCGGCGAGCCGTGAACTGCTCCATCAGCGCATTGAGCAGCGTTTTCACCAGATGTTGGCTTCAGGTTTTGAGGCAGAAGTCCGGGCGTTATTTGCCCGTGGAGATTTGCATACGGACATGCCTTCCGTTCGTTGTGTGGGTTACCGGCAGATGTGGTCTTATCTGGCGGGTGAAATTTCATATGACGAAATGGTTTATCGAGGTATTTGCGCCACGAGACAGTTAGCGAAGCGGCAAATGACCTGGCTGCGCGGTTGGGAAGGCGTACACTGGCTCGACAGTGAAATGCCTGAACAGGCGTACAGCGATGTGTTACAGGTTATTGGTGCGAAGCAACAATGAATGTGTACAATTGAACCGTATCGTGCGCGGATTTTTACGCAGTTTTTCAGAGCCCAAGGGTTCAAGAGTATAAACAACAAGCATATAAGGAAAAGATAGAATGGCTAAGGGGCAATCTTTGCAAGATCCGTTCCTCAACGCTCTGCGTCGGGAACGTGTTCCAGTTTCTATTTATTTGGTGAATGGTATTAAGCTGCAAGGTCAGATTGAATCTTTCGATCAGTTCGTGATCCTGTTGAAAAACACGGTCAGCCAGATGGTTTACAAGCACGCGATCTCGACCGTGGTGCCGTCTCGTCCGGTTTCTCACCATAGCAACAACGCGGGTGGCGGTTCGAACAACTACCATCACAGCAACAACGCACAGCCATCTTCCGCTGCCTCTCAGGATAGCGAAGACGCCGAGTAAGGCCTGGCTGTTGCTCCATGTCGGGGGACCAGTTCGTCTGTGTTCCCCGCTGGTATTTTAAGAGGGTTTACGCTTGTTTGACCGTTATGATGCCGGTGAGCAGGCGGTGCTGGTACACATCTATTTTACGCAAGACAAAGATATGGAAGACCTCCAGGAATTCGAATCCCTGGTCTCTTCCGCCGGTGTCGAAGCATTACAGGTGATTACCGGTAGCCGTAAAGCGCCGCACCCAAAGTATTTTGTTGGTGAAGGTAAAGCCGTTGAGATTGCCGATGCAGTCAAAGCCACTGGGGCGTCAGTTGTCCTTTTTGATCATGCGTTGACCCCGGCCCAGGAACGTAACCTGGAGCGTCTGTGCGAGTGTCGCGTTATCGACCGCACCGGCCTGATTCTTGATATTTTCGCCCAACGTGCGCGTACCCATGAAGGTAAGCTGCAGGTTGAGCTGGCGCAGTTGCGCCATTTAGCTACGCGACTGGTGCGCGGCTGGACTCACCTTGAACGCCAGAAAGGCGGTATCGGCCTGCGCGGGCCGGGTGAAACCCAGCTGGAAACCGACCGTCGCTTACTGCGTAACCGTATTACTCAGATCCTCTCGCGGCTGGAGCGCGTCGAGAAGCAGCGAGAGCAGGGACGTCGGTCGCGTACCAAAGCCGATATTCCCACCGTCTCTCTGGTGGGCTACACCAACGCCGGCAAATCCACCCTGTTTAACCAAATCACCACGGCTGAGGTGTATGCAGCGGATCAGCTGTTCGCCACGCTCGACCCGACTTTACGCCGCATAGACGTCGCGGATGTCGGCGAAACGGTGCTGGCGGATACCGTTGGGTTTATCCGTCATCTGCCGCATGACCTGGTCGCCGCGTTTAAAGCCACGCTGCAGGAGACGCGTCAGGCGACGCTGCTGCTGCATGTGATTGACGCCGCGGATGTCCGCATGGCGGAAAACATCGAGGCGGTTAATACCGTGCTCGAAGAGATAGACGCCCACGAGATCCCGACGCTGCTGGTGATGAATAAAGTCGACATGCTGGAGGATTTCGAGCCGCGTATCGACAGAAACGACGAGAATGTGCCCATCCGCGTGTGGCTTTCCGCACAGACGGGGGCGGGCGTGCCACTGCTTTTCCAGGCCCTGACGGAACGTCTCTCCGGCGAAATAGTCCAGCATGCGCTGCGCCTTCCGCCGGAAGCCGGACGTCTGCGGAGCCGGTTTTACCAGCTTCAGGCGATCGAAAAAGAGTGGATGGAGGAGGACGGTTGCGTCGGGTTGCACGTTCGCATGCCGATTGTTGACTGGCGTCGCCTCTGTAAACAGGAACCGGCATTGGTTGACTACGTGGTCTAACCGGCTGGCCGAAGCCTGAAAATATTCCCCTTTGGGGGGTACCCGGATGGACTCAGGCGGGGTAATGACGCCCGCGCTTTTCGCTCCTGGCATGGCGAAAACGCACGGCATCACGCCGCCTGAAGAACGAAAGGTATATCACCGCATAACAAATATGGAGCATAAACATGGCGTGGAATCAGCCCGGTAATAACGGACAGGACCGCGACCCGTGGGGAAGCAGCAAGCCTGGCGGCAACTCTGGGGGAAATAAAGGTGGTCGCGAGCAAGGGCCGCCGGATCTGGATGATATCTTCCGTAAGCTCAGTAAAAAGCTGGGCGGTATTGGCGGTGGTAAAGGCGGCGGTTCTTCGCAAGAGCCGCGCAGCCCGGTCGGTGGGCGCATTGTAGGCATCGTCGCGGCCGCTGCGGTCATCTTATGGGCCGTCACCGGGTTTTATACCATTAAAGAAGCTGAGCGCGGCGTTGTGACGCGCTTTGGCAAATTCAGTCATCTGGTTGAGCCTGGTCTTAACTGGAAACCGACCTTTATCGATGAAGTGGTGCCGGTCAACGTGGAAGCCGTGCGCGAGCTGGCTGCCTCCGGCATTATGCTGACCTCTGACGAAAACGTGGTGCGCGTTGAGATGAACGTGCAGTACCGCGTCACCGATCCACGTCGCTACCTGTTTAGCGTCGCCAACGCCGACGACAGCCTGCGTCAGGCAACCGACAGCGCCCTGCGCGGCGTTATCGGCAAATACACTATGGACCGCATTCTGACGGAAGGCCGTACCGTTATTCGTAGCGATACCCAGCGCGAGCTGGAAGAAACCATTCGTCCGTACAACATGGGCATTACGCTGCTGGACGTCAACTTCCAGGCCGCTCGTCCGCCGGAAGAAGTGAAAGCCGCGTTTGACGACGCGATTGCCGCACGTGAAAACGAGCAGCAATACATCCGTGAAGCGGAAGCGTACACCAACGAAGTCCAGCCGCGCGCGAACGGTCAGGCGCAGCGTACGCTGGAAGAAGCCCGCGCGTATAAAACGCAGACCATCCTGGAAGCGCAGGGTGAAGTGGCGCGCTTTGCGAAGATCCTGCCGGAATATAAAGCCGCGCCGGAAATCACCCGCGAGCGTCTGTATATCGAAACCATGGAAAAAGTGCTTAGCCACACCCGTAAAGTGCTGGTCAATGACAAAGGCGGAAACCTGATGGTGCTGCCGCTTGATCAGATGCTGAAAGGCGGTTCCGCGCCTGCCGCGAGCGACGACAACAACAGCGGCAACCCGCTGCTGCGTCTGCCGCCGGCCTCCGGCAGCGGCAACAGCGGCGCGAGCAACAGCGCGTCCTCTGGCCGTGGCGATATTATGGATCAACGCCGTGCCAACGCGCAGCGTAACGATTACCAGCGCGAAGGGAGTGAATAACGATGCGTAAGTCAGTCATTGCGGTAATCATCATCGTGCTGGTGGTGCTTTACACCTCGATTTTTGTGGTGAAAGAGGGTGAGCGCGGCATCATCCTGCAATTCAGTAAAGTCGTGCGCGACAACGATAACAAGCCGAAAGTGTACGAGCCTGGCCTGCACTTTAAACTGCCGTTTATCGAGTCGGTGAAGACGCTGGACGCCCGTATCCAGACCATGGATAACCAGGCGGACCGCTTCGTCACCAAAGAGAAGAAAGACCTGATCGTCGATTCATATATCAAATGGCGTATCAGCGATTTCAGTCGTTACTACCTGGCGACAGGCGGCGGCGATCTCTCTCAGGCGGAAGTCCTGCTGAAACGTAAGTTCTCGGACCGTCTGCGTTCTGAAATCGGTCGTCTTGACGTCAAAGACATCGTTACCGATTCCCGTGGTCGCCTGACTTCTGAGGTACGCGAAGCGCTGAACTCCGGTTCTGCGGGTACTGAAGATGAAGTCGAAACGCCAGCGGCGGATGACGCTATCGCTTCTGCGGCGAAACGCGTAACCGAAGAAACCAATGGCAAAGTGCCGGTTATCAACCCGAACAGCATGGCGGCGCTCGGTATTGAAGTGGTTGACGTGCGTATCAAGCAGATCAACCTGCCGGCGGAAGTCTCTGAGGCTATCTTCAACCGTATGCGCGCTGAACGTGAAGCGGTCGCCCGTCGTCACCGCTCGCAGGGCCAGGAAGAAGCGGAAAAACTGCGCGCGGCGGCGGATTACGAAGTGACCCGTACGCTTGCAGAAGCCGAACGTCAGGCGCGTATCCTGCGTGGTGAAGGCGATGCCGAAGCCGCGAAACTGTTCGCGGACGCGTTCAGCCAGGATCCGGATTTCTACGCCTTTATCCGTAGCCTGCGTGCGTATGAAAACAGCTTCAACTCCAATCAGGACGTCATGGTGCTGAGCCCGGACAGCGATTTCTTCCGCTATATGAAAACGCCGGCCAATAGCGCACGCTAAGCCCTAACCCTTAACAAGAGCCGGTTATCACCGGCTCTTTTTTTATGCAGGTTTTACGCACAATGAATACAACGGTTTTACTGGCGTTAGCGCTGGTGCTGGTGGTTGAAGGGCTTGGACCGCTGCTTTTTCCACGTCTGTGGCGGCGGATGATCCTCTCTATGACGCAAATGCCGGACACTTTATTGCGCCGTTTCGGTGGTGGTCTTGTGGTTGCCGGGATAGTGATCTACTACATGTTGAGGAAAACGATTAACTGAATAAAAATCGGGCAAAATCGACGAAATTTGTATACAAAAAGGGCTGAACATCAGCAAAGCTGGTGTTAGAATCCTTTTTTAAGCAAACGGTGATTTTGAAAAATGGGTAACAACGTCGTCGTACTGGGCACCCAATGGGGTGACGAAGGTAAAGGGAAGATCGTCGATCTTCTGACTGAACGGGCTAAATATGTTGTGCGCTACCAGGGCGGTCACAACGCCGGCCATACTCTCGTAATCAACGGTGAAAAAACCGTCCTCCATCTTATTCCCTCAGGCATTCTTCGCGATAACGTCACCAGCATCATCGGTAACGGCGTCGTGCTGTCGCCTGCCGCGCTGATGAAAGAGATGAAGGAACTGGAAGACCGTGGGATCCCGGTTCGCGAACGTCTGCTGTTATCCGAAGCCTGCCCGCTGATCCTCGACTACCACGTTGCGCTCGACGTCGCACGTGAGAAAGCGCGCGGCGCCAAAGCCATCGGCACCACCGGTCGCGGCATCGGACCGGCCTATGAAGATAAAGTCGCACGTCGCGGTCTGCGCGTGGGCGATCTCTTCGATAAAGCCACCTTCGCTGACAAACTGAAAGAAGTGCTGGAATATCACAACTTCCAGCTGGTGAACTTCTATAAAGTCGAAGCGGTTGACTACCAGAAAGTGCTCGACGACGTCATGGCGATTGCCGACGTGCTGACCAGCATGGTGGTAGACGTTTCCGACCTGCTGGATCAGGCGCGTAAACGCGGCGACTTCATCATGTTTGAAGGCGCGCAGGGCACGCTGCTGGATATCGACCACGGCACCTACCCGTATGTGACCTCTTCCAACACCACCGCAGGCGGCGTAGCGACCGGTTCCGGCATTGGCCCGCGTTATGTGGACTACGTGCTCGGCATCATCAAAGCCTACTCCACGCGCGTTGGCGCAGGTCCGTTCCCGACCGAGCTGTTCGACGACATCGGCGAATTCCTGTGTGAAAAAGGCAATGAATTCGGCGCCACCACGGGCCGTCGCCGTCGTACCGGCTGGCTGGATGCGGTAGCGGTACGCCGCGCCGTGCAGATCAACTCCCTGTCTGGCTTCTGCCTGACCAAACTGGACGTTCTGGACGGGCTGAAAGAGGTGAAAATCTGCGTCGCTTACCGTATGCCGGATGGCCGCGAAGTCACCACCACCCCGATGGCGGCGGATGACTGGGAAGGTATCGAGCCGATTTACGAAACCATGCCGGGCTGGTCTGAATCCACCTTCGGCGTGAAAGAGCGTGACGGCCTGCCGCAGGCGGCGCTGAACTACATCAAACGTATTGAAGAAGTCACCGGCGTGCCGATCGACATCATCTCTACCGGTCCGGATCGTACCGAAACCATGATCCTGCGCGATCCGTTCGACGCATAACACTATCAGGGCGCGGCAAACGCGCCCTTTGTTTACCCGGTTTTTACCCGCCTTTTTCAAATAAATTAGCCGCCTGACATCTGGCTGGTTTATCATCAACATATCGCCCTCTGGGCGAACCGCGTTTTTCCCCTCCCATATTCTGAGGTTGATGTGCAGTTAACGAGTTTTACCGATTTCGGGCTACGGGCTTTGATCTATATGGCGTCCTTGCCGGAAGGCCGCATGACCAGCATTTCTGAAGTCACTGAGGTGTACGGCGTATCCCGCAATCATATGGTCAAAATTATCAACCAACTTAGTCGTGCGGGCTATGTCACCGCCGTGAGGGGTAAAAACGGCGGGATCCGCCTTGGCAAACCAGCCGCAACCATCCGCATTGGGGATGTGGTGCGTGAGCTGGAGCCCCTGTCTATAGTGAACTGTAGTAGCGCGTTCTGTCACATCACCCCTGCGTGTCGCCTGAAACAGGTGCTGGGTGACGCAGTGGCGCGTTTTCTTCAGGAACTGGATAACTACACGCTGGCCGATTTAGTGCAGGAAAACCAGCCGCTCTACAAATTATTGCTGGTGGAATGACGCATTCGCGCCACTGATGACAACGGAGGAACCGCTATGTCACACGATCCTTTTCAGGAACGAGAAGCTGAAAAGTACGCCAACCCCATCCCGAGCCGGGAATTTATCCTCGAGCATTTAACAAAACGTGAAAAACCGGCTAACCGCGATGAACTGGCGTCCGAACTCGGTATTGAAGGCGAGGAGCAGCTGGAAGCGCTGCGTCGCCGCCTGCGCGCCATGGAGCGCGACGGCCAGTTAGTTTTTACCCGTCGCCAGTGTTATGCGTTGCCGGAACGTCTTGATCTGCAAAAAGGCACCGTGATCGGCCATCGCGACGGTTACGGCTTTTTGCGCGTCGAAGGACGTAAAGACGATCTCTATCTCTCCTCGGAGCAGATGAAAACCTGTATTCACGGCGATATCGTCCTGGCGCAGCCGCTCGGCTCAGACCGTAAAGGCCGCCGCGAAGCGCGCATTGTGCGCGTGCTCGTGCCCAAGCAGAGCAATATTGTCGGACGCTATTTCACCGACGCGGGCGTCGGCTTCGTCGTGCCGGACGACAGCCGTCTGAGCTTCGATATCCTGATCCCGCCGGAAGAGGTGATGGGAGCCCGCATGGGTTATGTGGTGGTCGTCGAACTGACCCAGCGCCCGACCCGCCGCACCAAAGCTATCGGCAAGATAGTGGAAGTGCTTGGCGACAACATGGGCACCGGCATGGCCGTCGATATGGCGCTGCGCACCCATGAAATCCCTTACGTCTGGCCGAAAGCCGTCGAAGAACAGATTGCGCACCTGAAAGAAGAAGTGCCTGAAGAGGCCAAAGTAGGGCGCGTTGATTTGCGCAACCTGCCGCTCGTCACCATTGACGGCGAAGACGCGCGCGACTTTGACGATGCCGTATTCTGTGAGAAAAAACGCGGCGGCGGCTGGCGCCTGTGGGTGGCTATCGCCGACGTCAGCTACTATGTACGCCCGCCGACGCCGCTTGATAACGAAGCGCGCAACCGCGGCACGTCGGTTTACTTCCCGTCGCAGGTTGTTCCGATGCTGCCGGAAGTGCTCTCCAACGGCCTGTGCTCGCTGAATCCGCAGGTGGATCGCCTCTGTATGGTCTGCGAAATGACCATCTCCGCCAAAGGCCGCCTCACCGGTTATAAATTCTATGAAGCGGTGATGAGCTCGCACGCCCGCCTGACCTATACCAAGGTGTGGCATATCCTTCAGGGCGATGAAGATCTGCGCAGCCAGTATCAGCCGCTCGTGAAGCATCTCGAAGAGCTGCACACGCTGTATAAAGCGCTGGAAGAGGCGCGCACCGAGCGCGGGGGCATCTCGTTTGAGAGCGAAGAAGCGAAGTTTATCTTCAACGCCGAGCGCCGTATCGATCGTATCGAGCAGACCCAGCGTAACGACGCGCATAAGCTTATCGAAGAGTGCATGATCCTCGCCAACATCTCGGCGGCGCGCTTTGTCGAGAAGCATAAAGAGCCGGCGCTGTTCCGTATTCACGACCGTCCGACCAACGAAGCGATTACCTCGTTCCGTTCTGTGCTGGCGGAGCTGGGCCTTGAGCTGCCGGGCGGCAACAAGCCGGAGCCGCGCGATTACGCCGCGCTGCTGGATTCCATCGCCGATCGTCCCGATCACGAGATGCTGCAAACCATGCTGCTGCGCTCGATGAAGCAGGCGATTTACGATCCGGAAAACCGCGGCCACTTCGGCCTCGCGCTGCAATCCTACGCGCACTTTACCTCGCCGATTCGCCGCTACCCGGATCTTACGCTGCACCGCGCTATCAAATATTTGATAGCGAAAGAGCAGGGTCACGAAGGCAACACTACCGAGAGCGGCGGCTGGCACTACACCATGGAAGAGATGCTGCAACTGGGCCAGCACTGTTCCATGACCGAACGCCGCGCCGATGAAGCCACCCGCGAAGTGGCGGACTGGCTGAAGTGCGACTTCATGCAGGATCAGGTCGGACAGACCTTCTCCGGCGTGATTTCAAGCGTCACCGGCTTTGGTTTCTTCGTGCGCCTGACCGATCTCTTCATCGACGGCCTGGTGCATGTCTCGTCGCTGGACAACGACTACTATCGCTTTGATCAGGTCGGTCAGCGGTTGATCGGCGAATCCGGCGGTCAGACGTACCGCCTGGGCGATCGCGTCGAAGTGAAAGTCGAAGCGGTTAACATGGACGAGCGCAAAATCGACTTCTCGCTGATCTCCAGCGAGCGCGGACCGCGTAACGTGGGTAAAACCGCGCGCGAGCGCGAGAAGAGGGGCGGGAATGGTGGCGGTGGCGGTAAAAATCGCAGCCGCCGTCAGGTCGGCAAACGTCAGAATTTCGAGCCTAACGAAGCCTTTCGTAACGAGAAAGGGCGCGGAAAGGTAACGAAAGAGGGCGGCGCCGCTCGACCGGAGAAGAGCGACAAACCGGCGAAAAGCGGTAAAAAACCGTCGGCGAAGACGCAAAAAATCGCGGCCGCGACCAAAGCGAAGCGCGCGGCGAAGAAAAAGCGCGACGAGTAATCGCGGGGCCTGCACGCCAGGCCCGATTGATCACGTATTGCCTAACACCGGGCGGCTCGCCGCCCATAACGAGTACCATTCATGAGTGAAATGATTTACGGCATCCACGCGGTGCAGGCCCTGCTGGAAAGCGCGCCCGAGCGCTTTCAGGAAGTGTTTATTCTTAAAGGACGTGAAGACAAACGTCTGCTGCCGCTGATCCACGCGCTGGAAGCGCAGGGCGTGCCGGTACAGGTGGCAAACCGCCAGTGGCTGGATGAAAAAGCGGATGGCGCGGTGCATCAGGGCATCGTGGCGCGCGTGAAGCCGGGGCGTCAGTATGGCGAAAACGATCTGCCGGATCTGCTCGCGGCGCACGCCCAGCCGTTCCTGCTGATCCTGGACGGCGTGACCGATCCGCATAACCTCGGCGCCTGCCTGCGCAGCGCCGACGCGGCGGGCGTGCATGCGGTGATCGTGCCAAAAGATCGCTCCGCGCAGCTCAACGCGACCGCCAAAAAAGTCGCCTGCGGCGCGGCGGAAAGCGTGCCGCTGATCCGCGTTACGAACCTCGCGCGCACCATGCGTCTGTTGCAGGAAGAGAATGTCTGGATCGTCGGCACCGCGGGCGAAGCGGATCACACCCTCTTCCAGAGCAAAATGACCGGCCCCCTGGCGCTGGTAATGGGCGCGGAAGGGGAAGGGATGCGCCGTCTTACCCGTGAACATTGCGATGAGCTTATCAGCATCCCGATGGCGGGCAGCGTCTCTTCGCTGAACGTCTCGGTGGCGACCGGCATCTGCCTCTTCGAAGCCGTGCGTCAGCGCAGCTAATCTTGAAACCCTCTGCGGAGGGTTTTTTATTGCCTGACGTTTCCCGCCCCGCCTGTGTAAAGTTTTATTAAAGCGCCAGAAACGATAAACTCCGCTGCTACTATAAGCGCCACAGGCTATTTGCCTGTTTAATCAATACCTCTAACTGGACTCAGGAGATGCAACCGTGCAGACATTCCACGGACTGATGGCGTTTTGCGCTTACTTTTTTATCGGGCTGGCGATGATTAACTGTTTCATGTTCATCTACACCCGCATTACCGCTCATGACGAGTGGACATTAATCAAAGAGAATAACAGCGCGGCGGCGATTACGTTCGGCGGCGCGATTTTAGGCTATGTGGTGCCGCTCGCCAGTGCGGCGATCAACTCCGTCAGCATTACAGACTATCTGATTTGGGGGGCGATCGCGCTCGTCGTCCAGCTTATAATCTACGGCGGCGTGCGTTTATACATGCCGAAACTGAGCGAGAAAATTATTAACCGTAACGTTGCGGCCGCCATATTTATGGGCGTGGCGTCGCTGGCGGGCGGTATTCTGAACGCGGCCTGTATGACCTGGTAAAAGGCAATCACAAGGAAGGATATGACGGCAGCAAGGAAAAGACGTGGCAAGAAAAAAAGTGGACATCCGGTTGCGAATACCTCGGATCTGAAATTTCTTCCACGCCCGGAGCCGGAACGAAAAGGGCCGAAAATACTCACGCTCGCCATCATGGGCGGCGCGGCGTTTTTCGGCCTCAAAGCCTGTCAGGATTCTGGCGATAACGACAATGACGGCGACGGGGTCTATTACTCGACGCCCGAGGAGTGCCGTGAGGACGGGAATCCGGCCGATCTTTGCACCAACGCCTGGAATACCGCCAAAGCCGAATTTGAAAAAGATATCCCGCCGAAGCTCACCTGGGACGCCTGTAGCACCGCGTATGGCAATAACTGCTATTACGACAGCGCGGCGAAAACCTGGGTGCCGATGATGGCGGGCTTCCTGCTGGCGAGCAACAGGGACAAAAAGCGCGAGCTGGATGACTCCTCATCGTCGTATTACACCTCAAGCTCCGGCTATCACTACTACTACACGCGCCCCGTCTGGCAAAACGCGTCTGGCGATTATGTCTGGCGCGGCGGGCAGCGCTCCGGCGCCAGCGCCAGCAGTCACAGCACCGTGACCCGCAGCGCCACAACGATTTCCCGCGGCGGCTTTGGCCGCTCATCCAGCTCCCGCAGTAGCTGGGGAGGCTAAATGCTGCGCCATCAGACGCCGGTGCGCCCGGATCTCGCGCGTATCGCGCACGAACACGGTTTTCACTTTCATATCATCGATGATGAAATCTACTGGGATGAAAGCCGCGCCTACCGCTTTACGCTGCGCCAGATTGAAGAGCAGATAGAAGCGCCCACCGCGGAACTGCACGAGATGTGCCTTGACGTGGTCGACCGCGCCGTGCGCGATGCGCGTATCCTGGAGCGGCTCGCCATTCCTGAGCTTTACTGGGACGCCATCGCCCAAAGCTGGAAAGACCAGGATCCGTCGCTCTACGGGCGCATGGATTTTGTCTGGACCGGGCAGGGGCCGGTAAAGTTACTGGAATACAACGCCGATACGCCCACCTCGCTCTATGAATCCGCCTATTTCCAGTGGCAGTGGCTGGAGGATGCGCGCCGCCAGGGCGTTATCCCGCGCGATGCCGATCAGTTCAACAGCCTCCAGGAGAAGCTCATCGCGCGTCTTGCTGAGATAGCGACGCCTGAGCCGCTCTATTTCAGCTGCTGTCAGGAGTCCGAAGAGGATCGCGGCACGGTGCTGTACCTGGAAGACTGCGCGCGGCAGGCGGGCCTTGAGACGCGTTTTATTTATATCGAAGAGATCGGTCTTGGCCTTGGCGGCGTGCTGACGGATATGGACGATAACGTCATCCGGCAGGCGTTTAAGCTCTATCCGCTGGAGTGGATGATGCGCGACGACAACGGCCCGCTGCTCTGTAAGCGCGCCGAGCGCTGGTATGAGCCGCTGTGGAAAAGCATTCTCAGCAATAAAGGGCTGTTGCCGCTGCTCTGGGCGCAGTTTCCCGGCCATCCCAACCTGTTACCGGCGTGGTTTAACGACGATTTCGCGCGCGAGCGGCATGACGTCGCGCAGGCGCTTTCCGGTTACGCAGGGTACGTTCGCAAACCGCTGTTTTCACGCGAAGGCGGCAACGTGACGCTGTTTGATAACGCCGACCAGGTGCTGGCTCATGAAGAAGGCGATTACGGCAACGAGCCCGTTATCTGGCAGGCGTTTCAGGCGCTGCCGCGCTTTGGCGACAGCTATACGCTGCTCGGCAGTTGGATCGTCGGCGATGAGCCTGCGGGCATCGGCATTCGCGAAGATGGCTCGCTTATCACCAAAGACACCTCGCGTTTCATCCCTCACTATATCGCTGGCTGACGGGTTTTCGCTTTTGTGAAGCAAGCGGGCGGTTTCTTTTCCCTCTCCCTCCATACTTAACCGAGTGGTCACAGGTAAGGAGAGGGATTATGCACTGGCAAACCCACACGGTGTTCAATCAGCCCGTCGCACTCAATAACAGCAATCTTTTTCTTTCCGATACGGCGCTACGCGAGGCGGTGCTGCGCGAAGGCGCGGGCTGGGACGCGGAGCTGCTCGCAAGTATCGGCCAGCAGCTCGGCACAGCGGAATCGCTGGAGCTGGGACGACTGGCGAACGCCAATCCGCCAGAGCTGTTGCGCTATGACGCGCGCGGCGAACGTCTCGACGACGTGCGCTTTCATCCGGCGTGGCATCTGCTGATGCAGGGGCTGTGCGCTAACCGGGTTCACAATCTGCCGTGGCTTGAGACGGCGCGCGATGGCGCGCTGGTCGCCCGCGCCGCGCGTTTCGTTCTGCACGCGCAAGTGGAAGCAGGCACGTTATGTCCGATTACCATGACATTCGCCGCCACGCCGCTGTTACAGGCCCATCTGCCGCCGCTATTCGCCGACTGGCGGACGCCGCTGGCAAGCGATCGCTATGATTCCCATTTGCTACCCGGCGCCCAAAAGCGCGGGCTGCTTATCGGCATGGGCATGACGGAAAAACAGGGCGGGTCGGATGTGCTCAGTAATACTACCCGTGCGGAACCTGTAGCAGGGCGCGGCCCCGGCGAGGCGTACCGGCTGGTGGGCCATAAATGGTTTTTCTCGGTGCCGCAAAGCGACGCGCATCTGGTGCTCGCACAAACCAAAGGCGGCCTTTCGTGTTTCTTCGTACCACGCTTTCTGCCGGACGGACAGCGCAACGCAGTGCGGCTGGAGCGTCTGAAAGATAAACTCGGCAACCGCTCGAACGCCAGCAGCGAGGCAGAGTTTCTCGACGCGCTCGGCTGGCTGCTGGGTGAAGAGGGCGAAGGCGTGCGCCAGATCCTCCGTATGGGCGGCATGACGCGTTTTGACTGCGCGCTTGGCAGCCATGGGCTGATGCGCCGCGCGCTGGCGGTAGCGCTCTACCACACGCATCAGCGTCAGGCGTTCGGCAAGAATCTTATCGATCAGCCGCTGATGCGCCAGGTGCTCGGGCGCATGGCGCTGGAGCTGGAAGGGCACACCGCGCTGCTGTTTCGTCTGGCCCGCGCGTGGGAGCAGCGCGAATCGCCGCACGAGGTGGCGTTCGCCCGCCTCTTCACGCCCGCCGCGAAATATGGCGTCTGCAAACGCGGTATTTCATTTGTGGCGGAGGCGATGGAGGCGCTCGGCGGCATCGGGTATTGCGAAGAGAGCGAACTGCCGCGCCTTTACCGTGAAATGCCGGTTAACAGTATCTGGGAAGGCTCCGGCAACATCATGTGCCTTGACGTATTGCGCGTACTGACGCGCCAGCCAGGCGTGCTGGAGATGCTGAGCAATGAGTTTGACGCGGTAAAAGGGCAGGACCGGCATTTCGACCGCGCCTGGCGACAGCTGGCGGGGCAATTACGCAGGCCCGATGAAGCGGCCGGGCGCGCCATTACCACGCAGCTCTTTTTACTGGCGACCGGCGCCCAGGTGCTGCGTTCGCTGACGCCGCCGCTCGCGCAGGCCTGGTGCCGGATGATGCTGGATACCCGTGGCGACACTCCGCTGGCGGAGCCGGTGCTGGCGCAGGCGCTGCTGCGCGCCACGGGTGGGGCGGGCTGATTACGCCTTCAGGCGGAACAGGCTCACCAGTTCGTTCAGGTGGTTGCCTTTCTCACGCAACACCTGCGCGGTCTGCTCGCTGCGCGTCACGCGCTCGGCGTTGATATGGGTGGCTTCGCCAATCTGATGCATGGCGATATTCACCTGACCAATACCGGCAGACTGCTCGTGCGAGGCGTGGTTGATCTCCGTCACCAGTTGATTGATCTGACCGATACGGCTGATGATGGCTTCCATCGCCTTGCGCGTCTGCTCAGAGAGCGCGTGACCCTCGCTGACTTTAGCGAGCGTGTCGCTGATGAGCTGTTCTATCTCTTTCACGGCGTTGGCGCTGCGTGCCGCCAGCGCACGCACTTCCTGCGCCACGACCGCAAAGCCTTTACCGTGCTCGCCAGCGCGCGCCGCTTCTACGGCGGCGTTCAGTGCCAGAATGTTGGTCTGGAAGGCGATAGACTCAATCACATGGGTGATATCCGCGATGCGCTGTGAGGCGCTGCGAATGTCGTTCATGGTCGTGACCGCGTTGCTAACGGTTTCGCCGCCGTGCTGAACGGCGTCGGACGCCTCTTTCACCAGGCTTTGCGTCTGTTCCATGTTGGCGGCGTTTTGCGACACGGTGGCCGCCAGCTGTTCCATGCTCGCCGAGGTTTCCTCGACGCTGCTCGCCTGCTTGTTGATCTGCTCGCTGATCTCGCCGCTGTCGGACGCCAGCGCGCGGGTGCCGTGGCTGATATCGCCTGCGGCGTCGCGGACCTGATTCACAATCTGCTGTAAGCCGTTGCCGATGCCGTTAATGGCGTCGATAAGCTGGCCCACTTCATCCTGGCGACGCGTATCGATAGTCTCTCGCAGATCGCCTGCGGCGTATTGACGCGCAAGCGTAATGACGTTGCGCAGCGGGGTAGTGAGCCAGCGGCGTACGGTCCAGACAAAGGCGGCGGCAAACAGCAGCGAGACGATAACGCCCGCCGCAAGGAACTGATTGCGCATGCTGGTCACGCCGCTGAGCAGCGTCGCTTTATCCACTTCGCCGACAATCGCCCAGTTCCAGCCCGGCAGTTGCGTAAAGCTCAGAAGGGCGGTGCGGCCGTCCTCTTTTTCCATCTCCAGCGTGCCCTGCTGCTCGGTCAGTACCGGTTTTAAGATGGCGTCCGGCCATGCCGGGCGTTTACCTTCGTCGCTCGGGTGGAAAAGGAACTGGCCGTAGGTTTTGCCCGGCGCGCGGTTGATCACGTAAAAGTGACCACTTTCGCCCAGACGGCGGTTCAGGATTTTATTGCGCATCACCTGCCAGGAGTGGGTGATGTCCACCCCGACAAACAAAATCGCGATAACCTTGCCGCTGGCGTCTTTCACCGGTTCGTACTGCGTGATGTAGCGTTTGCCGAACAGCAGCGCCAGGCCGCGGTAGGTTTCGCCTTTCATCACGGGCGCGAACGCCGGGCTTGCGGTATCGAGCTGCGTGCCGATAGCGCGGCTGCCGTCCTCTTTACGCAGCGATGTCGCCACGCGTACGAAGTTATCGCCGCTGCGGACAAACAGCGTGGCGATGGCCCCGGTACGGGTCAGAAAGTCGTCGGGCAGCGCGTTGTTTTCATGCAGGGAGGTGTCACCGCCCTTGAGCATGGGCACGCTGATGCCGTTGATGCTCTGCATCTGGCTTTCATCACGGCTGATAGGTTGCGGAATAAAGCTGTTGAAGAGTTTCGTGAAGCTTGCCACCTCTTCATTGAGGCTACTGTCGAACATCTGCGCCATATCCACCACGCTTGTGGTCTGGTTATGCAGATCTTCAAGCGCCAGCGCTTCCAGTTGCTCGCTGGCTTTGTGACTTAATGCGAAGGTGAACAATAAAAAAAGGGCCGCTACCGCGACGCCCGTAAGGAATGAGAGCTTCGCGCCCAGTCCCCAGCGTTGAAATGAAAGTGTCATAAATAAGCTCTTGTGCACGAGTATTTGGCACCTTCAACGGCAGCTGAGCAGTAATATTTAATAGGTAAATGTAACTGTTTGTTTCAATCTATTTTGATTTAGATCATGGCAAAGCCAAATAAAAACCGAAATTTAGCTAAAGAACGTTCAACTATAGATAATTGCCTGTACATGCCAGTTATCGGGCCGCTGATTTTCATGCATCTGAATAATTCGATAATAGGCAGCGCCCTGTTCATCCGCTTTATAGGCAATGACTTTTTCAATTTCCTGCGGCGTGCCGGAAATATCATTCACCGAAATCACGCCAATTTCATTTAAGCCAGTGACCCTGTCGGCATTGACCTCTTCAGCAGACTGCGCAGAAGTGGTAATCAGACCCGCAGATAACAACAGCGACGTTAATGCCAGCGATCGTTTCATTGTCAGCTCCCTTACACCTTTTCGATAAATGCAGCGCTCCGGTTCCCGGCGCAGTCCGAAAGTTATTGTGCAGCAGGTACGATCAATGCACGCAAAGGCAGTGTAAATTTCGCTAAATAAAACGACGGCTTACGCTTACTTTCGGTACAAAATCGCCTGGGCGTGCCAGCGGCCAGGCAGCAGAGTGTCATCATTGGCGATGACCTGATAGTAATCCGCGCCTGCGGCGCCTGCCTGTGCGGCGATATCGCGCAGCGCGTCATCCGGCGAACCATACTGCAGCGTCGTGACGGTGCCCATTTTGACGAGCCCCTGCGTCTGGTAGCGCTGGATCTCTTGCGGGTGATCCGCCACCGGCGGCGCAGGCTGCGGCGTGCCCTGCAGGGCGCTACAGGCGGTTAATGTCGCCACCATCAATAAAGGGATGAGCCGTCGCATATGCATTCTCGTTACCTCAGGCATTAATTGTAGTAAGTGTAAGGGAATAAGGACCCGCCCTGTGCCGGTTCTGCCGACTAAGGCGCGCTTTTGAGCATGAAAAATCGCAAAAGCGTAATCTGGCTCTCAACATGATAAAAATCCATGCGTTGCGCTGGTTTTAGCATCATGGCCTGTCGGCCAAAAAGACGTTTTGCAGGAGATAAGTATGATTGAAATTTCGACCCGCCGTTTTGCGGATAATGAGGTGCTGCATGCGACGCCTGCGGGAATGGGTAACAAGGCGTTGCCGACGGTGCTGTTTTATCACGGTTTTGCGTCGTCCAAAACGGTCTACAGCTATTTCGCCGTCGCGCTGGCGCAGGCCGGGTTCCGGGTGATCATGCCGGATGCGCCCGATCACGGCGCGCGCTTTAGCGGCGATGCGCAAAGGCGGATGACGCAGTTCTGGCAAATCCTTCACGAAACGCTGACGGAATACCCGGCGCTGCGTGACGCGATTATCAATGAAGGGCTGGTGGCTGACGGCAGGCTTGCGGTCGGCGGGGCGTCAATGGGCGGGATGACCGCGCTTGGCATCATGACGCATCATCCGCAAGTGAAATGCGTCGCAAGCCTGATGGGCTCCGGCTGGTTTACCTCGCTCTCCCATACGCTTTTTCCGCCGGATGCCGCTGAAGCTGAAACAGTGAGGGCCGCGCTGGCACCCTGGGACGCGCAAAGCCAGCTGCCGCGTCTGGCGGACCGCCCGCTGCTGCTGTGGCATGGCGAAGACGATGACGTTGTGCCGGCGGCGCAAAGCCTGCGCTTAGCCGACGCGCTGCGTGAACGGGCGCTTGATAAAAACCTGACCTGCCAGTGGCAGCCGGGCGTGAAGCACCGGATTACGCCGGAAGCGCTGGACGCGACGGTCGCGTTTTTCCTTCGCCATCTTTAAAGACCGCGCAAACCGGGATTGCGGCTTTTTTTACCAGCGGCCTTGTGTTTGTCATGGTCCGCCATTAGAATGACGCGTCAATTTTTCAGCCGCCCTTTAATCACGTTCCTTGCCTCCCCGGGCCGCGGCTGACCCAGACAGGAGGCTGAATAATCCGTAAGGAGCAATTCGATGCGTCATTACGAAATCGTTTTTATGGTCCATCCTGACCAGAGCGAACAGGTTCCGGGCATGATCGAGCGCTACTCTGCTGCCATCACTGGTGCAGAAGGCAAGATCCACCGTCTGGAAGACTGGGGCCGCCGTCAGCTGGCTTACCCGATCAACAAACTGCACAAAGCCCACTACGTTCTGATGAACGTTGAAGCGCCGCAGGAAGTTATCGATGAGCTGGAAACTACCTTCCGCTTCAACGATGCCGTTATCCGCAGCATGGTTATGCGCACCAAACACGCCGTAACTGAAGCCTCTCCGATGGTTAAAGCGAAAGACGAGCGCCGTGAGCGTCGCGATGATTTCGCTAACGAAACCGCTGATGATGCTGAAGCTGGGGATTCTGAAGAGTAATTCTGATGGCCAACCGTCTGGTGTTGTCCGGCACCGTGTGCAGGGCACCCCTTCGAAAGGTCAGCCCATCAGGAATTCCTCATTGCCAGTTCGTGCTTGAGCATCGTTCTGTGCAGGAGGAGGCCGGTTTCCACCGGCAGGCGTGGTGCCAGATGCCTGTAATAATCAGCGGGCACGAGAACCAGGCCATTACTCACAGTATAACGGTCGGCACGCAAATCACCGTTCAGGGGTTCATCAGTTGCCACAAGGCAAAGAACGGACTGAGCAAAATGGTGTTGCATGCCGAGCAGATTGAATTGATAGATTCTGGAGACTAGCCAAATGGCACGTTATTTCCGTCGTCGCAAGTTCTGCCGTTTCACCGCGGAAGGCGTTCAAGAGATCGACTATAAAGATATCGCTACGCTGAAAAACTACATCACCGAAAGCGGTAAGATTGTCCCGAGCCGTATCACCGGTACCCGTGCAAAATATCAGCGTCAGCTGGCTCGCGCTATCAAACGCGCTCGCTACCTGTCCCTGCTGCCGTACACTGATCGTCATCAGTAATCGGTCACGGTCCATTAATACGACTTTGAGAGGATAAGGTAATGCAAGTTATTCTGCTTGATAAAGTAGCAAACCTGGGCAGCCTGGGCGACCAGGTAAACGTTAAAGCGGGCTACGCTCGTAACTTCCTGGTTCCGCAGGGCAAAGCTGTGCCGGCTACCAAGAAAAACGTTGAGTTCTTCGAAGCACGTCGTGCTGAACTGGAAGCCAAACTGGCTGACGTTCTGTCCGCTGCTGAAGCTCGCGCAGAGAAAATCAATGCGCTGGGCTCTGTTACCATCGCGTCCAAAGCGGGCGACGAAGGTAAACTGTTCGGTTCCATCGGTACTCGCGACATCGCTGACGCTGTAACTGCAGCTGGCGTTGACGTGGCTAAGAGCGAAGTTCGTCTGCCGAACGGCGTTCTGCGTACCACTGGCGAACACGAAGTGGACTTCCAGGTTCACAGCGAAGTATTCGCTAAACTGACTGTAAACGTGGTTGCTGAGTAAGTTTTTACTCAACTGCACGTAAAGACGCCGGCCTTGTGCCGGCGTTTTGCTTTTCTGACGCGCTGAAATCTCAGCGCACGCGCAGGAAACTGCCGTCCGGCTGGCGGGTAAACAGCACCTGCTGATTATCGCCGGTATCAATAGTCAGCGCCGTTACCACGCCGCTGGCGTTCTGCCGCACCTGCACCATCTGCCCCTGCTGAAGATTACTGAGCGGCTTGCCGTCGCCTTCCACTTTAGCCATCGCGTACACATCTTCCGGCGGAAGGCTGTGATCGCGAAACAGCTGCGCCAGCGTTTTGCCGGATTCCACGCGATAGGTGCGCCACTGTTGTTCAATATCGTTATTCTGGAACGGTTGCACCGGCGCGCTGGAAGCTGGCTGCTGGACGTTTTCCTCCGGCGTCCCGGATGGCGCGACCACCTGCGGCTGCACCGGCGCTTCCGGGGTGTGGTTGAAGTCCAGCTGCGCGTCGCGTCGCGGCGGGGTTTCCGGCTCATCGGGAGAAGGCCATAAAAAGCACAGCGCGATGACGGCCGCGCAAAGAATAATGCCGCGTCGGTGCGCGGGGGGCAGCGGGTCCATCAGCCGGAGGTGATCCGGGGCATGCCATACCTGCGCCAGCAACGGTTTAATTCGTCCGGGCATGTCTTCTCCTCATTCACTCAAACGCTTCGCCGCGCCAGTGTACCATTATAGCGTTCTAACTGTTTGATGCCGGTAGTAAAGCGCGCATTCGTGAGCGCGCTGGCATCCCTGACCTTACCACCTTGCCGGAGGATTATTTTACCCAACGTGGCGCTGCTGTTATGCTGCCCGCTAATTTTCCCATTGAGAAAGGATAACCCCATGACAACCCCTTCTTTTGACACCATTGAAGCGCAGGCAAGCTACGGCATTGGCTTACAGGTCGGACAGCAACTGCGCGAGTCGGGCCTACAGGGTCTGCTGCCGGAAGCGCTGGTGGCGGGGCTGCGTGACGCGCTGGAAGGCAACCAGCCAGCCGTTCCTGTTGACGTGGTGCATCGCGCGCTGCGTGAAATCCACGAACGCGCCGACGCCGTGCGTCGCGAACGCCAGCAGGAGATGGCGGTAGAAGGCCAGAAATATCTGGACGAAAACCGCGAGCGCGAAGGGGTGAACAGCACCGAATCCGGCCTGCAATTCCGCGTTCTGACGCAGGGCGATGGCCCGATCCCTTCCCGTAAGGATCGCGTGCGCGTGCACTACACCGGCAAGCTTATCGACGGCACCGTGTTTGACAGCTCCGTCGCGCGCGGCGAACCGGCGGAATTCCCGGTCAGCGGCGTTATCGCGGGCTGGATTGAAGCGCTGACCCTGATGCCGGTCGGCTCCAAATGGGAACTGACGATTCCGCACAACCTGGCCTATGGCGAGCGCGGCGCGGGCGCGTCCATTCCGCCGTTCAGCACTCTGGTATTTGAAGTCGAACTGCTGGAAATCCTGTAAGGGTTTCATATCCCCGCTGCGGCGGGGATTTGTTTTTCCGTAAGTGAAATAACGCGATTTTATTTTGATAATACGCGGATTGCGGGTATTTTTGTGATGCATTTCGCGAAGTGAAAGTGATTTGCCACCCATTTTAAACATAAAATTAACATTATATTTAAATCTTAGTATTCAACCCTCCGATTCTTACCTAATATCGATGATGTTTTTCCAGTGACATCGTCATTTCGACACGTAAATAGAGGCCAGCAGAGCCTCAACAACACAGACAGGTACAGGAAAAGAACATGTCAGATCAGATCAAAGTGGCTGACGCTGCTGAGGCGCCGGCTGAGCAGTCGCTGCGGCGCAATCTTACGAATCGTCATATACAGTTGATTGCTATCGGCGGCGCTATCGGCACCGGGTTATTTATGGGTTCCGGCAAAACCATCAGCCTCGCCGGCCCGTCGATTATTTTCGTCTATATGATCATCGGCTTTATGCTGTTTTTCGTCATGCGGGCGATGGGCGAGCTTCTGCTCTCGAATCTCGAATATAAATCTTTCAGCGATTTCGCCGCCGATTTACTCGGCCCCTGGGCGGGGTATTTCACCGGCTGGACCTACTGGTTCTGCTGGGTCGTCACCGGCATGGCGGATGTCGTGGCCATTACCGCCTATGCGCAGTTCTGGTTCCCCGGCCTGTCGGACTGGGTCGCGTCGCTGGCGGTAGTCGTGCTGCTGCTCTCTCTTAACCTCGCCACCGTGAAGATGTTCGGCGAGATGGAGTTCTGGTTCGCGATGATCAAAATCGTCGCTATCGTCGGGCTTATCGTGGTCGGGCTGGTGATGGTGCTGATGCACTTTAAATCGCCGACCGGCGTTGAAGCGTCCTTTGCGCACCTGTGGAATGAAGGCGGCTGGTTCCCGAAAGGGCTGAGCGGTTTCTTCGCGGGCTTCCAGATTGCGGTCTTCGCGTTTGTGGGTATTGAGCTGGTGGGCACCACCGCCGCCGAAACCAAAGACCCGGAGAAATCGCTGCCGCGCGCGATCAACTCGATTCCGATTCGCATCATCATGTTCTACGTCTTCGCGCTGATTATCATCATGTCCGTGACGCCGTGGAGCTCCGTCGTACCGACCAAGAGCCCGTTCGTCGAGCTGTTTGTGCTGGTGGGGCTGCCTGCGGCGGCGAGCCTGATTAACTTCGTGGTGCTGACCTCAGCGGCGTCTTCCGCCAATAGCGGCGTCTTCTCCACCAGTCGTATGCTCTACGGTCTGGCGCAGGACGGCGTGGCGCCAAAAGCGTTCGCCAAACTCTCTAAACGCGCCGTACCGGCGAAAGGGCTGACCTTCTCCTGCATCTGCCTGCTGGGCGGTGTGGTGATGCTCTATATCAACCCGAACGTGATTACCGCGTTTACGATGATCACCACCGTGTCGGCGATCCTGTTTATGTTCGTCTGGACCATCATCCTGTGCTCTTACCTGGTATACCGTAAGCAGCGCCCGCAGCTGCATGAGAAATCGATCTACAAAATGCCGCTCGGTAAGGTGATGTGCTGGGTCTGCATGGCGTTCTTCGTGTTTGTTATCGCGCTGTTGACGCTGGAAGACGATACCCGCCAGGCGCTGATGGTGACGCCGCTGTGGTTTGTGGTGCTGGGTGTGTGCTGGTTGTTTATCGGCAAGAAACGCCTGGCGAACTTCCGCCGCTAAGCCATAAAAAAGGGCCCACGTATCGGGCCCAAAAGGTCAAGTTACCGGGGCGCTCGACAGGGCGCCTTTTATTTTTCGCCTGCGAGGGCACGCGGGAAAAGGGTGTTGTTCTCAAGGCTGATATGATTCATCAGATCGTCAATCAGCTCATTAATACCGTTATACAGCGCGCGCCACGTCGTGCAGGCTTCCGGCGGCGGCGTCACATTATTCGTGGTGTGCTTAATCACTTCCAGCAGTTCTCCCGCCTCATCGTGCTCGCTCTCCATCACGCTAATCGGCCCTGTCGCCTGGCTGCCCATGCCCTGTTTAATCATCGGGAACAGCACGCGCTCTTCTTTCATCATGTGGCTCGTCAGCTCTTCATGCAGCAGGCTCAGATACTTCGCGAGCCCTTTCGGCACGCCCGGTTTATCGGCGTGGACGCGCTCTACTTTGGTGGCCTGCAAAATCAGCTCCGGCAGCTGTTCACGATGGCGGTCGTGGTAGCGCACGATGATGTGATCGATGATCTCAGCAAGCGGCGCGGCTTGCCAGTCCTTCTCCAGCGGCGTCTCGGCTAATGCCGCCAGTTCGCTTTCAATCACATCCAGATCGAGCGCCTGGCGCGTCGCCGCGCGCAGCAGCGTCTGTTTGCCGCCACAGCAGAAATCCAGGTTGTATTTACGGAACAGCGCGGAGGCGCGCGGGATGGTTAACGCCAGTTCGCCAAGGGGTTGGTCACGGAAGGCCATAGCAGTACCTCACTCATCATTTAATAAGATGCATATTAAATGCATCTTTAAGGCGAGGCTATAACCCTTTAGAGGAGGGGGATTAAAATGTGAGGTGTGTCACAAAAATATTTTTATGGCTAACTGGCTGATCGCTATCAGGAAATAACTGGAAACCCCGCCGTTTGCCGCCTCGCTGATTAAATAACCTGAATGACCTGCCGATAGATACACACTGGATTACACCTGCAAAAAGGTCTTTCATGTTTAAACGTATAAAAGTCATAACCCTTTTAATTACTGTACTGATCGTGCTGGGCGCGATGCAGCTTATCGCCGCGGGCGTTTTCATTAGCGCGCTCAATAACGACAAAGACAACTTTAACGTGTCGCAAATCTCCAGCCAGAACGTGGCGGAATTTACCGACGCCTGGATAAGCCTCAACCAGACGCGCGTCACGCTTAACCGCGGCATGCTGCGCCTGCAAGGCAATATGGCGAGCCAGATCAACGGTGGGCAGCTCAATGAGCTGGTCACGACAGCCAGCCGACAGCTGGCGGACGCGAAAAGCCACTACGATAAATATTTTGGCTTGCCGGAAACGCCGGGTATGGATGAGCGCCTGGTTGACCGTCTGGAAGAACAGTACCGCATCTACTCCTCGACGCTTGCGCAAATGAACAAGTTCCTGGCCGAAGGCAATCTGGAAGGGATGTTCAAGCAGAATGCCGAGCAGAAGCAAAACGCCATGCAGGAAGTCTATCGCGAATGGCGCGCTGACCAGGCGAAGCTCTCAAGCCAGGGCGTGAAGGACAACGAAAGCGACTACCAGCGCATTCTGTGGATCCTCTCCGCGATTATGGTGATGGTGCTGGCCGTGATTATCATCAGCTGGGTGGCGATGCGCCGCGTGCTGCTGCTGCCGCTGCATGAAGTTATCAGCCACATCCGCGCGATTGCCGCAGGCGACCTGACGCAGCCTATTGATGCGCAAGGCCACAACGAAATGGCGCTGCTGGCGCGCAACGTTCACGAGATGCAGCAGTCGCTGGCTCGTACGGTCAGCACCGTGCGCGACAGCACCGACACCATCTTCACCGGCGCGAGCGAAATCTCCGCAGGCAGCAACGATCTCTCCTCGCGTACCGAACAGCAGGCCGCGTCGCTGGAAGAAACCGCCGCCAGCATGGAAGAACTGACCGCGACGGTGAAACAGAACGCCGATAACGCCCGTCAGGCGACGCAACTGGCGCGTACCGCGTCGGAAACCGCGCTGAAAGGCGGTGAAGTGGTGGACGGCGTGGTCCGCACCATGGATGAAATCGCCGCCAGCTCTAACCAGATTGCCCAGATAACCAACGTTATCGACGGCATCGCGTTCCAGACCAACATCCTCGCGCTCAACGCGGCGGTGGAAGCGGCGCGCGCGGGCGAGCAGGGCCGTGGTTTTGCGGTCGTCGCGGGTGAAGTCCGTACGCTGGCAAGCCGCAGCGCCCAGGCGGCGAAAGAGATCAAAGCGCTTATCGAAAACTCCGGCAACCGCGTCGATGCGGGCTCACAGCTGGTGCGCGAAGCGGGTGAAACCATGAAAGAAGTGGTCGGCGCGGTGACGCGCGTGACCGATATCATGGGTGAAATCGCCTCGGCGTCCGATGAGCAGAGCCGCGGTATCGATCAGGTGGGCCTTGCGGTCTCCGAGATGGATAAAGTAACGCAGCAGAACGCCGCGCTGGTGGAAGAGTCCGCCGCCGCCGCCGCTGCCCTTGAAGATCAGGCAGGCAAACTGAACGAAGCGGTCGCGGTATTTAAACTCAACCGCGCCCACAGCCGCACGGCGAGCGTTGCCCCGCAGGCGCCATCCTTCAGCGCGCCAGCCCCGGCGGCGAGCCTGAAAGCCGCGCCGGCAGGCGGCAGCGAGAACTGGGAAACCTTCTGAGCCTTAAGGCCCGTCACTGACGGGCCTTTTTTTATGGCGCCTCTTGCGTCACGCGCGCCGCGACCGGCACGATTTTCACCCGTACCGCCATCACCACGCCTGCCGCCAGCAGCGCAATGCCGGTCAGGGTCAGCAGCGGCGGCATACTCTGGCGCAGCAAAAAGGTATAGAGCAGACCAGCCAGCGTTTCAAAGACAATAAGCGGCCCCAGAATCACCGTCGGCAGGCGCTGACTCGCGATATTCCAGCACAGCGCGCCAATCCATGAGCAGCAGAGCGCAATGACGATCATCAGGGCGATAAACACGCCAGGACGCGGGCCGAAGGGCAGCGCAAAACCGCTGTTATCGGCCGAAAGCCACACACACGCCGCAACATAACCCACCAGCGATACCGGGAGCGTCACCAGTCCCTGCGCCGTCGCCCACATCATCGGGTGCTTGTCGGGATTTTCCCGCAGCCAGCGCGCGTTACGCAGCGCATACCACGCCCAGCAAACGACCGATACGCTCGCCAGCGCGATGCCGCTCGCGTAACGGCCCGGCGTGAAGCCCGGCAGACCGTGGCGTAGTTCGGCGAAATTAACGCAAACCAGCCCGCAGAAAATCGCCGCCAGCGCCGGGCACAACCGCCGCCAGGGCAGCCTGCCGTCGCGACGGCTGTAGAGCAGATTGGCGAAAACCGGAATGACCACCGGCAGCGTGCCGATGATCATTGTGGAAACGGGCGCGCCGGTGCGCTGAATGGCGCTCGCGAGACAGACATAATAGATAAGATTGCCCATCATGGTCAGCGCCAGCGCGGTCAGCCAGTCGCGCCCGGCGAGCTGCTTTAACCGCTGGCGTCCGGCCCACGCCAGCGGTAGCGCCAGCAGGCCCAGCGCCAGATAGCGCCCCATCGACTGCAAGACCGCCGGATATTCCGGCACCAGCAAGGGGCCGACGAAAATCAGCCCCCACATCAGCCCCGCCAGAAGGGCATATAACACGCCAGTTAACATCATTACCACCCACGTCGCTGTTCAGCGCATGAGTGTAGCGGCGGGCGAAAACGCACGTCTTGTACCAGCTTGCTGCGCATCAGCTCAGATCGTGCAGATCTTTGCCGTTGGGCGGCCCGAGGCGAAAATCGGTGAACACGACGTCCAGCCCGGCGCGCGACGGCGAACAGCACATCGCGCCGAGGAAATAGCGTTCAGCGTCCGGGAACGGACACAGGCGCAGCAGCGGCCAGGTTTCACCGTCAATGGAGTACTGAAGCCGCAGGCACTGGTTCTGGTGCGTCAGGCGCAGCCAGAAATGCTTTTGCGCCGCAGGGAAAATCCCGGTCGCCCAGTCGGAGCGCTCAAGCGTCAGCACGCTGCCAATCATCGGCTGCGCGTCGTTATACTCAATCCCCGCCTTCAGCCAGTGCTGCTCGTCTGCCATCAGGAACAGCCCCGCCTGGTCATACAGCGTGGTGAAATCGCCCTCCACGCGTACCTGAAACGTAAACCCGCCCGGCACTTCCACGCCAAAAACATGCCCGGAATGGCGCTGAAAGCCATACCAGGTGGTTTGCCAGAAATCGGTTTGCGCATCGGTCGTGACATGCAGAACGTCACTTTCATGCCGCCAGCGTGCGGGTTCATTCAGCCAGCGCCAGTCCGCCAGATTTTCCATCGGTCTTCTCCCCTATAAATGTGCCTGAATTATAGCCGGGCACAACGCGGGCGGGAGGCTAACGCGCCACCTGTTTCTGGTAGCGTGCGGGCGTTATGCCGTAGCGACGGGTAAAGGCGCGGGTGAGGTGCGGCTGATCGGCAAGGCCCACGGCGGCGGCGACCTCGGCGGGAGGCAGTCCGGCGGCGAGAAACTGTTTGGCGCGCCACAGCCGCACCGCCATCAGCATCTGATGCGGCGTGACGTCATAGCGGGCTTTAAACTGGCGCTGGAAATGATAAGGGCTGAGCGCCGCTTCGGCGGCTATCGCATCCAGCGTCAGCGGCTGCATATAGTTTTCGTAGAGAAAATCGCGCACCCGGTCAAAACGGTGCGCGCCTTCGGTGGTCTGCGGCGGGTGGCGCGCGTAAGGGCGGAACGTATCGATAAGATCGAGCAACAGCCCCTGTTGCGCCAGCGTATCCGGCGCTGACCAGAGCGCGGCGATAAGCTCGCCGGTCTGGCGAGCGCGTAGCGGATCGTGACGTTCCACGTCGCCAAACCACCAGTGACGCTCGCCGGTGAGTTGCGCCAGGGTCTCGGGCTCCAGATAGATCATCCGGTAGCGCCAGCCCTGCTGGGTCGCCGCCTCGCCGGTATGCAGTTCATCGGGGTTCATGGTGACCAGCGAATTGACCGCCGCCACGTGCTGCGCGCCGCGATAGCGAAAGCGCTCGGCGCCGAGCTCGATAGCGCCGATGCCAAAGGCTTCATGGGTGTGGGGCTCAAAGGCGTATTGCGCGATATAGGCGTAATAAAGCTCAACGCCTGGCAGGGCAGGCAATTGCCGGAAGCGGGCGCTGTCGCGTTCGTCGGTGAACTGATCGGGTACGCCTTGCACAAGGGCTCTCCACGAAAGGTAAGGCCCCATTATAAGAACAACGGTGGCCTTCGCCACCGTAATTAACAATTAATTAACCTGACGGTTATTCGATGCGGGAGAGGTCGGCATCGTTGCAGCCGGCGTTACGGCACTCACGCTCAATGCTTTTCAGCAGCGTAATACGGGCGGCCATCTTCTCATTCGCGCAACCGAGCAGCAGCGTGGAGCCTTCCGCGCATTCGTGATCGCGTACTTTCAGCCAGGAGATCTGGGCGTTTTTCACGACCTGTTTTTGCGCAGGCGAGAGCGCCGACATGGTGCTTTTATATTGCTGGTTGAGATCGCGGTCGCCCTGAACCATTTCCAGCGCGGCGCAGTAAGTGACGTCATACGGGCTGCGCGGGTTATCACAGCTCATGGACCACGCGGCGGCGCTGCACAGCAGCAGCGGGAGTGTGAGAAGGTGTGCTTTCATGAAGATCCCTGTTTTCGGTTTATTGTTTTGAGCGCCTTTGGCAGGCGCTCGCATTGTATCCGGCAGGCACAGGGAAAGCAGCCTGCCAGATTTAATATTACGGTTTCAGACTCTCACGCAGGCTCGTTTCAAGCGAGGTAGTGGGGCGGCCAATAAGCGCGCTGAGCTGGCGGCTGTCGTCAAAAAGGCCGCCTTTAGACGCGCCGATATCGGAATCCGCCAGCAGTTTCGCAAAGCCTTCCGGCAGGCCCGCGCCCGCGAGCGCCGCGGCGAAATCCGCCTCGCTCAGATTCTGATACGCGACCGTTTTGCCGGTTTCTTTAGTTAACAGCGCGGTCAGGTCGCGAAGCGTCCAGGCGTTGTCGCCCGCCAGTTCGTAAACGCGACCGGCCTGGTTATCAAGCGTCAGCACTTTTGCAGCGGCTTCGGCGTAATCCTGACGGCTGGCGGAGGCGATTTTCCCGTCGCCGGCGCTGCCGATAAATACACCGTGCTCAAGCGCAGGCGGCACGCTCGCCAGATAGTTTTCGGTATACCAGCCGTTACGCAGCAAAACGTAAGGAATACCGGCCTCCGCGAGCATCTTTTCGGTAGCGACATGTTCGTCGGCAAGCCCCAGCGGCGAGCGGTCGGCATGCAGCAGGCTGGTGTAGGCGATGAGCTTAACGCCAGCGGTTTTCGCAGCGTCAATAACGTTGCGGTGCTGCGGCGCGCGCTGGCCCACTTCGCTTGAAGAGATGAGCAGCAGTTTTTCCACGCCCGCGAATGCCGCGGTAAGCGCCGCGACGTCGCCGTAATCGGCCGCGCGAACCTGGACGCCTTTGGCGCTGAGCGCCGCGGCTTTCGCCGGGTTACGGACAATCGCGACAATTTCCTGCGCCGCCACGGTGTTCAGCAGGGTATCAATCACGCACTGGCCAAGGTGGCCGGTGGCTCCGGTAATCGCAATCATGGTCTTTTCCTTTGTATCAGGTGGGTGTTGTGGCACACTATCACTCAAGCTAACTTTTAGTAAGTACGTACAAAAAGGTAAGTATGAAATGACCCTTCCTACCCTGAGCGAGCAGTTACGCGACGGCAATCTGTTTGCCGAAGCGTGTCCGTCACGCGATGTGCTGAAACATGTGACCAGCCGCTGGGGCGTGCTGATCCTGGTGGCGCTGCGCGACGGCACGCACCGTTTCAGCGATCTGCGCCGGAAAATGGGCGGCGTGAGTGAAAAGATGCTGGCGCAGTCGTTACAGGCGCTGGAGCAGGACGGTTTTATCGACCGCGTCTCTTACCCGGTGGTGCCGCCGCACGTGGAGTACAGCCTGACGCCGCTCGGCGTGGCGGTGAGCGAGAAGGTGGCCGCGCTGGCCGACTGGATAGAAGTCAATCTGCCGCAGGTGATGGCGAACCGTGGAGAGCAAGCGGCCTGAGCGCGGGGTTTTAGGGATGAAGACAGGATGCCGGGTGCGGCTGCGCCTTACCCAGCTTACGTGGGGAGTGGTTGGCGTGAGCGCCGGATGCGGCTGCCGCCACATCCGGCGCTGATCGCTGTTATTTCGTCAGATCCAGCTGATACACCGCAAAACCGATATCGTCTTTGCCAACGCTGATCATCGGGTATTGCGCTTTCTCTTTGATAAATGCCGCCGCTTTGTCGGAAGGTGATGTCTCGAAGCGAATATCGAGCTTGTGGCGGCTCGCAATCGGCGCGAGACGCCAGTTGTTATCCGCCGCCGGGTGGATTTCACCCGTGCGTTTGGTTTCGGCGCCAATCCAGGCGGCCAGCACCGCGCGGTTCTCATCGGGCGACGCGAAGGCGATATGGCTGTCGCCGGTGCCCGCAAACTTCCCGCCGTAAGCGCGATAGTTATTGGTGGCCACCAGGAACGTCGCTTTCGGGTCGATGGGCTTGCCGTTGAACGTCAGGTTTTTAATGCGCTCCGCTTTCGGGTTTACCACCTGACATTCACCGTCATAGCGGGCGGGCTGCGTCACGTCTATCTGGTAATTTACGCCGTCAATAACGTCGAAGTTATAGGTGCGGAAACCGTCCCAGTTCAGCAGCGCCTGCGGTTTCGTGCTGTTGACATCAATCTGGTTAAACTGCCCGGCGGAGCACTCCAGCCACGCTTTCACTTCCGCGCCGGTCGCCTTCACCACTACCAGCGTATTCGGGTAGAGGTACAGATCGGAGGCGTTGCGCAGCGTCAACTGGCCTTTTTCCACTTCTACAAAGCTTGCCGGATCGTTTTTACGGCCGCCCACTTTAAACGGCGCGGCGGCGGAGAGCACCGGCAACGTCGCCAGATCCGGATCGCCCTGAATAAAGTGTTCGACGTACGCTTTCTGGGCGTTGTTCACCACCTGTACGGTCGGATCGTCCTGCACCAGTGCCAGATAGCTGTACATCGGATCGGCGGATTTCCCGACCGGCTGGCTGACAAACTGGCGCGTGGCGTCATGATCCGCTTTCAGGACGTTTACCAGCGCCGGATCTTCAGCGGCGAGCGATTTCTTCGCCTGGGCGTCGTAGATCGGGCGCGCTTCGGCTTTGCTTTGCGTCACCTTCCACTTGCCGCTGTCGTTATTCAGCACCAGATCGACGATCCCCAGATGATCGCCCCACATGCCCGGCATCACCGCCGGAACGCCATTCAGCGTACCTTTTGCGATATCCGCGCCTTTGATGGCGGCGAAATCTTTACCCGGGAAGACCGCGTGCGCGTGGCCGAAAAGAATGGCGTCAACGCCCGGCACCTGGCTTAAGTAATAGACGGAGTTTTCCGCCATAGCCTGGTATGGCTCGGCGGAAAGCCCGGAGTGCGCGACCACGACCACCAGATCGGCGCCTTCCGCGCGCATTTGCGGCACATATTTGCGGGCGGTGTCGGTGATATCGTTAACCGTGACTTTGCCGCTGAGATTCGCTTTATCCCAGGTCATGATTTGCGGCGGCACAAAACCGATATAGCCAATTTTGAGCGTATGCGGCTTGCCGTCTTTATCTTTTACTTCGGTGTCTTTAATCAGATAAGGCGTAAACAGCGGCTTTTGGGTTTTGGCATCGATGATGTTCGCGTTGACGTAGGGGAATTTCGCGCCAGAGAGCGCCTTATGCAGGTAATCGAGACCGTAATTGAATTCGTGGTTGCCGAGGTTGCCGACGGCGTAATCCAGCGTGTTCAGCGCTTTGTACACCGGGTGAACGTCGCCCGCTTTCAGGCCTTTGGCGGCCATGTAGTCGCCAAGCGGGCTGCCCTGGATAAGATCGCCGTTATCCACCAGTACGCTGTTGGCGGCCTCCTGGCGCGCGGCTTTGATTAAGCTTGCGGTTCGCACCAGACCGAACTTTTCAGTAGGCGCGTCTTTGTAATAGTCAAAGTCCATCATG
Organism: Cronobacter sp. EKM101R; assembly: GCF_963888145.1. Taxonomy (NCBI): domain Bacteria; kingdom Pseudomonadati; phylum Pseudomonadota; class Gammaproteobacteria; order Enterobacterales; family Enterobacteriaceae; genus Cronobacter; species Cronobacter sp. EKM101R. The sequence goes on from NZ_CAWPHW010000033.1 coordinate 39,143, forward strand.
TTACTGTGCAGGTCGGTGGTTTCCAGAATGCGCAGGTCCACCGTGGCGGCGTTCACGCTGGCGGCGACCAGCGTGGCTATCATCGTTGCACTAAACTTAATCATCAGGCAGGTCCTTTTTCAGATCGAAGCCACAAAAGTTTATGTATCTATCGTTTGTTGCTTACAAAAATGTGAATCCTGCCAGAAAAAAGAGCAGGGAAACCGGAATCGCTTCACAGATAGCGGAACAAGACGCAATGCGATATAAAAATCATATCGATAAAACAAGGTGTTAAATCCGCAGCCGCGACGGACTGCGAAACGAGAAAGAGGTGGATGACAATGTTAGAACAGATTTGCCAACTGGCGCGCGACGCAGGCAGCGCCATCATGGAAGTCTACGAGGGTCACAAGCCGCTGGAAGCCACCCAAAAGGTTGATGATTCGCCGGTGACGGCGGCGGATATCGCAGCGCACGCGGTGATTGTCGCCGGGCTGAAAGCGCTGACGCCGCAGGTGCCGGTGCTCTCCGAAGAAGATCCGCCAGGCTGGGACGTGCGCCAGCACTGGCAGCGCTACTGGCTGGTGGACCCGCTCGACGGCACCAAAGAGTTTCTCAAGCGCAACGGCGAGTTCACGGTCAATATCGCGCTGATTGAAGACGGCAAGCCGGTGCTCGGTGTGGTGTACGCGCCGGTACTGAACGTCATGTACAGCGCGGCGGAAGGCAAAGCGTGGAAAGAAGAGTGCGGCGTGCGCAAGCAGATTCAGGTGCGCGACGCGCGTCCGCCGCGCGTGGTGATAAGCCGCTCCCACGGCGACAACGCCGAGCTTAAAGATTATCTGCAACAGCTTGGCGAACACCAGACCACATCCGTGGGGTCATCGCTGAAATTCTGCCTGGTGGCGGAAGGGGAGGCGCAGCTTTATCCGCGTTTCGGGCCGACCAACGTCTGGGATACGGCGGCAGGCCACGCCGTGGCGGTCGCCGCCGGGGCGCAGGTTCACGACTGGCAGGGCAAAACGCTGGATTACACGCCGCGTGAATCGTTCCTGAACCCCAGCTTCCGGGTCACTATTTACTGAGTAACTGTTGCAGCAGGTTCATCACCTGCTGCACCTCTTCCTGCGTAAGCCCGCCGTCTTTCGCGTACCGCACGCGCCCGTCTTTATCCAACACTACAATCGCCGAGCTTCCCGATTCCAGCTGCCAGGCTTTCTGGGCTACGCCGTTGCTGTCGACGATAAACTGCGACCACGGGTACTGCTGTTTGTTGCTCTCAATACTGTGGCGAACAAACATGCCGGTGCCGGGGATAGCGTCGTCGCTGTTGACCACCGTTGTGGTCTGGTAGCGGTCATGCGGGAATTTCGCGGCTTTGATGGCCTCAATCAGCCCCGCGTTTTTCTCTTTCGCTGAGGTCCGTCCGGCAATATGTTGCAGCACTCGCACTTTTCCAGGTAACTGCGCGCTGTTCCAGTTTTTGTAGCTAAACTGATCTTTATTCAGCATCAGTTCGCCTTTGTCATTAATGCCGACAGGCGGCACGCGCTCGTTCTCTTTGAAATTGTGTGCCGAGGCCATCAGCGGCAGCAGCAGGCAGCTCAGCGCCAGCATTCCGCGCAGGGTCATAGGTGGCTCCTTCTTTGTTTTGCAGGTGATCGGACCACTTGGGTCCATTGCTTTTTAGCTTAATTGTTAATTTTCTGTTTTCACGCAACCAGAGTGCCAGTTTGCGGGCGAACGCACATAACCCGCGTAAAAAGTGGCATTCTCCTGCGCTTTTTAGAGTTTTGAAAAGAAAATTCTGAAAGAATGTAATAAAAGCGTAAATAAAGTCAGGCAGAGTGGGTCCTCCCGACGAACTGGTCTATAGTCATCTGGCAACAAATTTTGCGCCTTAATCATGATGGTCCAAATGTGGTACCACGAGGGCGTAATTCAGCAGGAGAGAACAATGAAAATTTTCCAACGTTACAACCCGCTTCAGGTGGCGAAGTACGTGAAGATCCTGTTTCGTGGACGGTTGTATATCAAGGATGTTGGCGCTTTCGAGTTTGATAAAGGCAAAATCCTCGTCCCGAAAGTGAAGGACAAACAGCACTACTCCGTCATGTCCGAAGTCAACCGTCAGGTTATGCGTCTCCAGACCGAGATGGCGTAACGACAGCGTTGTGCGTATGCAGTAAGACAAACGGCCCCGATGGGGCCGTTAGTGTTTTGAGGCTCAGGCGGCGTTTTGCCTCGTCCGGCAGTTTAGGCGTCAGCACACCCGGCTTGTTGTCGATACGCGTCACCAGCAACTGGTCGATGCGGTAGTTATCGATATCCACCACTTCAAACTTATACCCGGAGAACTTCACCGAATCGGTGCGTTTCGGGATTTTGCGCAGCATAAACATCATAAAGCCGCCGATGGTTTCGTAGTTGCCCGACTGCGGGAACTCGTCGATATCCAGCACGCGCATGACGTCGTCAATCGGCGTACCGCCGTCGATAAGCCAGGAGTTCTCGTCGCGCGCGACGATCTGCTCTTCCAGCCCCTGACCGACCAGGTCACCCATCAGCGTGGTCATCACGTCGTTCAGCGTGATTAGCCCCACCACCAGCGCATACTCGTTCATGATAACCGCGAAGTCTTCACCCGCCGTTTTGAAGCTTTCCAGCGCTTCGGAGAGCGTCAGCGTATCCGGCACGATCAGCGTATTGCGGATCTGCACGCCGCTGGTCAGCAACAGGCTTTGGTTCGCCAGCACGCGGTTCAGCAGGTCTTTGGAGTCGACATACCCGATGATGTGGTCGATATCCTGATTGCAGACCAGGAACTTGGAGTGCGGATGCTCCGCTACCTTGTTCTTCAGGCTCTGCTCATCTTCATGCAGATCGAACCAGACGATGTTTTCGCGGGAGGTCATGGAGGACGGCACGGTGCGCGACTCCAGCTCAAACACGTTTTCGATAAGCTCATGCTCCTGTTTGCGCAACACGCCCGCGAGCGCGCCAGCTTCCACCACCGCGTAGATATCGTCGGACGTGATGTCGTCTTTGCGCACCATCGGCAGTTTGAAGATGCGGAAGATCACATTCGCCATGCCGTTAAAGAACCACACCAGCGGGCGGAAGATGAACAGACAGAAGCGCATCGGGTTGATGATACGCAAAGCCACGGCTTCAGGCGCAATCATACCGATGCGTTTCGGGGTCAGGTCGGCGAAGAGAATGAACAGGCTGGTGACGAGCGTAAAGGAGAGGATAAAGCTCACCTGCTCGGCGGCCTCAGGAGAGATAAACCGCACCAGCAGCGTGTAGAACGCCGGGGAAAACGCCGCATCGCCCACGATACCGCCAAGAATGGCGACGGCATTGAGGCCAATCTGCACCACGGTAAAGAAGGTGCCGGGGTTTTCCTGCATCTTCAGCACCCGTTGGGCGTTGATGTTGCCGTCATCGGCCAGCAGCTTGAGTTTGATCTTACGGGAGGCGGCAAGCGAGATCTCGGAAAGCGAGAAAAAGGAGCTGACGCCAATGAGACAAAGTATCAGTAAAATACTGTTTAACATATCTTATCCAGCCATGGCCGGATCCTCGGAAGGGAAGTTGATTATTGTGTGAAAACACGGTGAACGCAGATCTGTAGAGAAGGAGGCCTGCAAATTCAAAGGGTAGTATAGCGTAAGCCCCGGCGGGCCTGCCAGAGGGCTTGCGCAACGGGTGAAGAAAGTGCCCGCCGCGCAGATAAGCGGCGGCGGGGCGAAGGATCAGATTTCCGGCGTGGTTTTATACGCCGAGATCATCAGCAGCAGGTTTTCTTTGGTGCCAGCCGGGTTGAACGTGTAGTTATTGTTCTTACGGTCGCCGCCGATATACCAGGCTATTTCCGTTTTCCCGGCGGCCAGCGCGGCCCGCACGGCTTTATCCACGTCCACATAGCGATAGTCCCGCGCCTTTCCGGTATACATAATGCCATCGGAGACATAATTACAGCCCGGGCGGTTATTCCAGGTCACCGTATGTTCATCCCATTTCGTGTCGGTCGGATAGAAGAACACTTGATCGGCACCGTCGGCATTTCTGCCGCCGTAAATACGCACTTCATATTTAAACAGCGCCGCGTCAGCCTCGGAGTAGCCTTCCGGCAGCGGCGGGATGGAGAATTTTACCAGCGACATGATCTCTTTATTGGCGGTACGTCCGCCGTTGCGCCAGTCATCCTGCACCTGCAACACGGTATCGTCGCCAAAGTTACGGCCCGGCTCCGCGCTGCTGACATACGTATCGGCACTGGCGCGCGTGTAGCTGAACGGCACCTTAACGCCGCAGTCCATATTGTTATTCATACATTCATCGGTCATAAACTGCGCCGACTCTACCGACCAGCCATTCATAAAGTCGCCGTGCGCGGTGTAGATGCTGCCCCATTTTTCGGTACGCGTTTCGCCATCCATCTGCGGATCCATCGACAGCTCGATTTTCGCCGTATCCAGCGAGGTGATTTGCGGCAGCACCCAGGCGACGTTCATATTGACCGTCGGGATCTTCACCGGGAATTCCGCCGGGCACGCGCCCGCGTCGTTGGTGTAGGTGGCGTTCATCCTGCCGCGCACCGGTTTGAGATTGACGCCGTCCCAGCAGTTAGGGAACTGGATGCCGATATTAAACTGCACCGCGTCGCCTTGCTGGCGCAGCCCGCACACTTCGCCTGCCGTATTGGTATAGCCCTTGCCGTTGCCGCACAGGAATGTGATGCGCCGGTTAGGCCCGGTGCCGTGGTGATCGCCTGCCAGCAGCTCCAGCCCGAGCGGGAAGGGCGTCAGCGGGTATTTATCGACATTGGTGCTTTGGTAGTAGGTTTTCTGATAGGCAGGCTTAACGATTTGTCCGTCAGGCAGCTTCATGGTGGGCGCCCACCAGGCGGAGCTGTCCGCTTTGTTGTCGCAGGTGGTTTCCGGCTGGTTTCGCAGCCGGACGTAGTCGGTATAAGCGTCGGTATGGGTATTGCCGAAAAAGTCATGCAGCATGGCGTGGTTCGGCATACCGTACATCATGATGGCGTCATCGCCTGCGGTATGGTGATAAGCGCAGACCGCATGCGCCTGGGGGCCAGCCCAGGCGGAAAAAGCGCTAAGACCGGTGATAACCGGGATCAACGAACGTAACAGCGTGGTAAGTTTCATGGCATGTCTCCGTAACCAGGGTCGGTTGAGGCATACCATGGGCGCGCGACTTAGCGCCTCTCATCACTTATCAAAAATTCAGATAAAACGATGAGTGATGAATTGTTACGCCTCCGGCGGCAGACAGACGCCAATTCCGCCGATACCGCAGTAGCCGTACGGATTTTTATGCAGATACTGCTGGTGCTCGTCTTCGGCATAGTAGAACGGTGTGGCCGGGGCTATCTCGGTAGTGATGTGGCGATAGTCGCCTGCCGCTTCCATCGCCGCGCGAAAACGATCAAGGCTTGCTTGAGCCGCGGCCTCTTGCTCTGGCGTTAGTGGGTAAATCGCCGAACGGTATTGCGTTCCGACGTCGTTGCCCTGACGCATCCCCTGCGCCGGATCGTGGTTTTCCCAGAAAACCTGCAACAGTTGTTCATAGCTGATGACTTTCGGGTCATAAACCACGCGTACCGCTTCGGCATGGCCGGTTTGTCCGCTGCACACTTCGCGATAGGTCGGGTTTGGCGTATAGCCGCCGGTATAGCCCGCCGCGGTGCTGTAGACGCCCGGCAGCGGCCAGAAGAGTCGTTCCACGCCCCAGAAGCAGCCCATGGCGAACAGCGCGACCTCCATCCCTTCCGGTACATTGGTCATTGAATGGCCGGTGACGGTATGTAAAGCGGCCACTGGCATACGGGTGTTGCGTCCCGGCAGGGCTTCCTCTTCGGTAATCATCTGTTTCTTATCAAAAAAACTCATGGGGCCGACCTCCTGAAAAATGTTGCGCGTGCAAATTCTCGCCTGCGGTTGTCACGAAGCGGCTCTTTGCCCACAATAAACCTTTTAAATACGACTAAATTAAACATAAGAAATATTTGGGTGATCGTCTTTATTTCAACTCCATTTACCGGAGTTTTGTCAGGCCGCGGAGCGGCATCAGGTTTCCTTCCAGGGGTGGGAATAAGGGATATTCAGGAGAAAACGTGCCATTAATCCGTAACTTGTGCTGGGCCACGCTGCTGATGGCGAGCGCCTCGATCGCTGCGCCCGTCCGTTTGCAGGTAGAAGGGTTGACCGGCGCGCTGCAAAAAAACGTCCGCGCTCAGCTTTCCACCATTCAGGTAGATGAAGTGACGCCGGACCGCCGCTTTCGCGCGCGCGTCGATGACGCCATCCGCAACGGGCTGAAAGCGCTGGGTTATTACGAACCGACTATTGACTTTGAACTGCGCGAACCGCCGCCTGGCGGACGGCGTCAGGTCTTACTGGCGCGCGTGAATCCCGGCAAGCCGGTGCTTATCGGCGGAACGAATGTGATCCTGCGCGGCGGCGCGCGCGACGATAAAGATTATCTGGCGCTGCTGAAAAAACGTCCCGCCATTGGCACGGTGTTGAACCATAACGACTACGACAGTTTCAAAAAAGGGCTGACCAGCCTGGCGCTGCGTCGCGGTTACTTCGACAGCGAATTTATTAAAAGCCAGCTTGGCGTTTCGGTAGAGCGCCGCCTGGCGTTCTGGGATATCGACTACAACAGCGGCCCGCGTTACCGCTTCGGCGATGTCACCTTCAGCGGTTCGCAGATCCGCGAAGAGTATCTGCAAAATCTTGTGCCGTTTAAAAAAGGCGATTACTACCAGTCGAGCGACGTGGCGGAGCTGAGCCGCCGTTTATCCGCCACCGGCTGGTTTAATTCGGTCGTCGTGGCGCCGGAGTTCGAAAAATCCCGGAAGACCAAAGTGCTGCCGCTGCGGGGTGTGGTGTCGCCGCGCATTAAAAACACCGTGGAAGTCGGCGCCGGGTACTCCACCGACGTCGGGCCGCGCCTTAAAGCAAGCTGGCGCAAGCCGTGGACGAACTCTTACGGCCACAGCCTGACCACCTCGACCAGCATCTCCGCGCCGGAACAGCAGCTCGATTTCAGCTACAAAATACCGCTGCTGAAGAACCCGCTTGAGCAATATTATCTGGTGCAGGGCGGCTTTAAGCGCACCGATCTGAACGATACCGAAGCCGATTCCACCACACTTGCGGTTTCACGCTACTGGGATCTCTCCAGCGGCTGGCAGCGCGCCATCAACCTGCGCTGGAGCCTGGATCACTTTACCCAGGCCAACGTCACCCATACCACGATGCTGCTCTATCCGGGCGTGATGTTAAGCCGCACCCGCTCACGCGGCGGCCTGATGCCGACGTGGGGCGATTCGCAGCGCTATTCCATCGACTACTCCGACAGCGCCTGGGGCTCAGATGTCGATTTCGTGGTGCTACAGGCGCAAAACGTCTGGATACGTACGCTCTACGACAAGCATCGCTTTGTGGCGCGCGGCAATCTGGGCTGGATTGAAACCAACGATTTCGAGCGCGTGCCGCCGGATCTGCGTTTCTTCGCGGGCGGCGACCGCAGCATCCGCGGCTATAAGTACAAATCGATTTCGCCTGAAAACGACGACGGTAAGCTGACCGGCGCCTCAAAACTCGCCACCGGCTCGCTGGAGTATCAATACAACGTGACCGGCAAATGGTGGGGCGCGGTGTTTGTCGATTCCGGCGAAGCGGTTAACGACATCAAGCAAAGCAATTTCAAAACCGGCGCGGGCGTCGGGGTGCGCTGGCAGTCGCCGGTCGGCCCGATCAAGCTCGATTTCGCGGTGCCGGTCGGCGATAAAGAGGAGCATGGTTTGCAGTTCTACATCGGTCTGGGGCCTGAATTATGAGTCGTATGAAAAAAATCAGCCTCGCCGTGCTGGCCGTTATCGTGCTGCTTATCGCGACCGTCGGGTTTCTGATCGGCACCACAACGGGCTTACATCTGATTTTCAACGCCGCGAATCGCTGGGTGCCGGGGCTGGAGATCGGCCGCGTCACTGGCGGCTGGCGTGACCTGACGCTGACATCGCTGCGCTACCAGCAGCCGGGCGTGGACGTCAACGCCGGGGAGATCCATCTTTCCGTTAAGCTCGCCTGCCTGCGCGACAGCAGCCTGTGCGTGAATGATTTCTCACTGAAAGATGTGAACGTGGTCGTCGACACCAAAAAAATGCCGCCTGCGAAGAAAGTGGAAGAGGAAGAGAGCGGACCGCTCGACCTCTCCACGCCGTACCCGATCACGCTGAGCCGAGCGGCGCTGCATAACGTCAATATCAAAATCGACGATACGCGGGTGTCGGTAATGGATTTCAGCTCGGGGCTGGCCTGGGAGGACCGCAATCTGACGCTCAAACCCACCTCCTTACAGGGGCTGCTGATCGCGTTGCCCAAAGCGGCGGATGTCGCGCAGGAAGAGGTGGTCGAGCCGAAGGTCAACAACCCGCAGCCGCAGGAAAAACCCCTCGGCGAGACGCTGCGTGAACTCTTCGCTAAACCGGTGTTGCCGGAGATGGCCGATGTGCATCTGCCGCTGAACCTGACGGTGGAGAATTTTCACGGCGAACAGCTGCGTCTTACCGGCGACACCGATATCACGGTGAGCAATCTGCTGGTGAAAATCAGCAGCGTGGATGGCGTCACGAAGCTCGATACGCTGGATATCGATTCTGACCAGGGGACGGTGAACGCCACCGGCAGCGCGGAACTGCGCAACAACTGGCCGGTGGATATTACGCTCAACAGCACGCTGAACGTGGAGCCGCTCAAGGGCGAGAAAGTGAAGCTCAAAGTGGGCGGCGCGCTGCGCGACCAGCTGGAATTCGGCGTCAATCTTTCCGGCCCGGTGGATGTGGTGCTGCGCGGGCAGACGAAGCTTGCCGAAGCGGGCCTGCCGCTCAATCTGGATATCACCAGCGAGCAGCTCTACTGGCCGCTGACCGGCCCGAAGCAGTATCAGGCGGATGATCTGAAGCTGAAGTTCTCCGGCAAAATGACCGACTACGCGCTGTCGTTCCGTACCGCCGTGAAAGGCGATCAGCTGCCGCCCGCCACCATTACGCTCGACGGCAAAGGCAATGAGCAGCAGATCAACATTGATAAGCTGGACGTCGCGGCGCTCGAAGGCCACACCACGCTGACGGCGCTGCTCGACTGGCAGCAGGCCATCAGCTGGCGCGGTGAACTGGCGCTGAAAGGCATTAACACCGCGAAGCAGTACCCGGAATGGCCATCGAAACTCGACGGGCTGATGAAGCTGCGCGGCAGCCTCTATGGCGGCACCTGGCAGCTTGACGTGCCGGCGCTGAAGCTTGCGGGCAACGTCAAACAGAACAAGGTGAAGGTCGACGGCCAGCTGAAGGGCAACAGTTATCTTCAGTGGACGATCCCTGGCCTGCATCTGGAGCTTGGCCGCAATAAAGCGGATGTGAAGGGCGAGCTTGGCGTTAAAGACCTGGCGCTGGACGCGACGATTGACGCCCCGGCGCTCGATAACGCGCTGCCGGGCCTCGGCGGCACGGCGAAAGGGCTGGTGAAAATCCGCGGTAATGTTGAAGCGCCGGAACTCAACGCCGATGTCACCGCACGTAATCTGCGCTGGCAGGAACTCTCCGTCGCGCAGGTGCGCCTGCTCGGCGATGTGAAATCCACCGATCAGATAGGCGGCTCGCTGGATCTGCGCGTTGAGCGTCTGGTGCAGGGCGATATCAACCTGCGGCTGATTACGCTTGCGGCCAAAGGTAACGAGAAGTCACACCAGATGGCGCTGCGCGTGCAGGGTGAACCGGTCTCCGGGCAGCTCGACCTGCGCGGCAGTTTTGACCGTCAGGCGATGCGCTGGCGCGGCGAGATAGATAATACGCGCTTCGCCACGCCGGTCGGCCCGTGGACGCTGAGCCGCGCGCTGACGCTCGATTACCGCGGTCAGGAGCAGAAAATCGCTATCGGCCCGCACTGCTGGCGCAACCCGAATGCCGAGCTGTGCGTCCCGCAAACCATCGATGCGGGGGCCGCCGGGCGCGCGCAGGTGGACCTCAACCGTTTTGATCTCGCGATGCTCAAACCGTTTATGCCGGAAGAGACCCAGGCGAGCGGGCGCTTTACGGGTAAAGCGGATGTCAGCTGGGATACGACGAAAGAAGGACTGCCGCAGGGGCAGGTGCAGCTCGCCGGACGCGGCGTGCGCGTGACCCAACTGGTTAACGGCAATCCGCTGCTGGTGGCGTTCGACACGCTGAACCTGAACGCCGAGCTGCGCAATAACCGCGCGCGGCTCAACTGGCTGATTCGTCTGGCGAATAATGGCCAGTTCGATGGCGATATTCAGGTGGCGGACCCGCAGGATCGCCGCAACCTTTCCGGGAATATCAATATTCGTAATTTCTCGCTGGCGATCGCCAATCCGGTCTTTTCGCGCGGCGAGAAAGCGGCGGGTATTCTGAGCGCGAACCTGCGGCTTGGCGGCGACGCCCGCCAGCCGCAACTGTTCGGCCAGATGCAACTTAACGGCGTGGATATCGAAGGCAACTTTATGCCGTTCGAGATGCAGCCGAGCCAGCTGGCGATGAACTTCAACGGCATGAGCTCGACGTTGCAGGGCGTGGTACGCACAAAACAGGGCGAAATCACGCTTAATGGTAACGCCGACTGGAGCCAGATCGATAACTGGCGCGCCAGAGTGGCGGCGCGCGGCAGTCGCGTGCGGATAACCGTACCGCCGATGGTGCGCCTGGATGTCTCGCCGGATGTGGTGCTTGAGGCGACGCCGAGCCTGATTACGCTTGATGGCAGCGTCGATGTGCCCTGGGCGCGCATCGTGGTGCACGATCTGCCGGAAAGCGCGGTTGGCGTCTCCAGTGATGAAGTTTTACTCGATGAAAATCTGAAACCGGAAGAGGAGCAGCGCGCATCCATCCCAATCAATAGTAATCTTATCGTTCACGTTGGAAACAACGTGCGGATAGATGCTTTTGGGCTGAAAGCGCGTCTTACGGGCGATCTGAAAGTGGCGCAGGATAAACAGGGCCTGGGCCTGAACGGGCAGATCAATATTCCGCAAGGGCGCTTCCACGCTTACGGCCAGGATCTGCTGGTGCGTAAAGGCGAGCTGCTGTTCTCCGGCCCGCCGGACAGGCCGCTGCTGAATATCGAGGCGATCCGCAACCCTGACGCCACCGAGAACGACGTAATAGCCGGCGTGCGCGTGACTGGCGAAACCGACGAGCCGAAGGTGGAAGTCTTCTCCGACCCGGCCATGTCGCAGCAGGAGGCGCTCTCTTATCTTCTGCGCGGCCAGGGGCTTGAGAGCGGCCAGAGCGACAGCGACGCCATGACTTCCATGCTAATTGGCCTGGGGGTTGCACAAAGTGGTCAGGTTGTGGGTAAAATCGGCGAGACGTTTGGCGTAAGCAATCTGGCGCTGGACACCGAAGGGGTGGGCGATTCCTCCCAGGTGGTGGTCAGTGGCTATGTACTGCCGGGTCTCCAGGTGAAATACGGCGTGGGCATTTTTGACTCGCTGGCGACGCTCACGCTAAGGTATCGCCTGATGCCTAAGCTGTATCTGGAAGCGGTGTCTGGCGTAGATCAGGCACTTGATGTGCTCTATCAGTTTGAGTTTTAGCAATGCGAATATTTGTCTACGGCAGTTTACGACGCAAACAAGGCAACAGCCACTGGATGACGAACGCTCAGTGGCTGGGCGATTACGACATCGAAAACTACCAGCTCTTCAGCCTGGGGCACTACCCTGGGGCAGTGCCAGGAGAGGGCTCGGTAGTCGGCGAGGTGTATCGTATCGACGCCACGACGCTTGCGGAGCTGGACGCGTTGCGCACTGCGCGCGGCGAGTATAAACGCCAGCTTATCCAGACGCCGTACGGCAGCGCCTGGATGTATGTGTACCAGCGTTCTACCGAAGGGCTTACCCGCATCGAGAGCGGTAACTGGCTCGACAGGTAAAATCGTTCTTCCCTGAAACCACGCTCCGGCGTGGTTTTTTATTGGGCGAAATGATGAGAAAAGGCGTGCCGGTTTACCACGCGCTGCGTAAGGCTCTTACCTTATTGTCCCGCTCTTCCACGCAGAAAAACCGCAAGGGGTGAGCGATGCCCCCTGGTATTCGCCCGTAAATCCGCGCTGTCATAAAACTGCCATAAAAGTTTTAGCGTGACTAATTAAGTACTTAACTGCCGCTACCATTTCCACGCGTTCGCCCCCCATAAAGCTCGTATTTCGCAGGCCGATAGATCCGAAGCGCCTCCTTTCAGGCGCGCCTACACCATGGGAAACAACGTATGAAATTAAACCACCTGACAATCGGGCAACGACTCGGTCTGCTGGCGGCGTTACTGCTTATCGCGGTGCTCTTTATCGGCATTCGCGGCCTGATGATCAACGCCGACGGGCTTGAGCAAAATAACAATATTATGGCCACGGAAAAGGTGATAGCAGAGAGCATCGACACCGCGCGTAACGCGCAGGTGCAGTTCAAAATTCAGGTACAGGAGTGGAAAAACACCCTGCTGCGCGGCACGCAGGGGCAGGCGGCGTTTGATAAATACAAAGCCGCGTTTGTCGATCAGAGTGATAAAACCCAGGCGCTGCTGAATCGCCTGACCACGCTTCTGCCGCAGCTTGGTATGAACGTGGATGAAGTCCGCCAGACCATGGCGCTGCACGAAGGGCTGGAAAAAAGCTATCTGGCGGCCATTGCGCAGTACAACATTGCCGACCCGACGAGCGCCCAGCGCGTCGATAAGCTGGTGAGCGGCATCGATCGCGAGCCGACCCGTATGATTGACGAGGTAGTGGCGAAAACGCTGAAGCAGGCGGATGCGCTGACCCGTCAGACCGAAGCGCGCAACCTGTCGCAGTATGAGCAGACCCGCACCATGCTGCTTATCACGATGGCGCTGACGCTTATCGCGAGCATTCTGATCACCTTCTGGCTGGTGCGCAGCATTACGCGTCCGCTGGCGCAGGCCGTGACCATCGCGCGTAACGTCGCCGCCGGCGATTTGCAGACGGCGATTACCATCAGCGGTCGCGATGAAACCGCAGAGCTGATGAGCGCGCTTCAGGAGATGAACGTCAACCTCACCCGCATCGTGGCGGGCGTGCGCAACGGCACCGAAACCATCGCTACCGCGTCGACGCAAATCGCCACCGGCAGCCGTGAACTCTCGGCGCGCAACGAAGCGCAGGCGAGCGCGCTGGAAGAAACCGCGGCGTCGATGGAAGAACTGACATCGGTTGTTAAAAACAACGCCGAAAACTCCCGCTTTGCGAGCGATATCGCGCGCGATGCGTGTCAGGTGGCCGGGCAGGGCGGTCAGGTGGTTGAGCGCGTGGTGCAGACCATGAGTGAAATCCACCAGTTCTCGACCGAAATCAGCAACATCATCAGCGTTATCGATGGTATCGCCTTCCAGACCAACATTCTGGCGCTCAACGCGGCGGTCGAAGCGGCGCGCGCAGGCGCGGAAGGGCGCGGCTTTGCGGTGGTGGCGGCGGAAGTGCGCGCGCTGGCGCAGCGCTCCAGCTCGGCGGCGCAGGATATCCGTAACCTGATCGACCGCTCCGTCAGCCGTATCGACGAGGGCAACAGTCTGGTGAAAGGCGCGGGCAGCGCGATGGAAGATATCCTGAAAAGCGTGCAGCGCGTGAGCGAGCTGGTGGAGACCATTTCGATGGCGAACCGCGAGCAGAGCACCGGCATCGATCAGGTGAATATCGCCGTGACGCAGATGGACGCTTCGACGCAGCAGAACGCCGCGCTGTCGCAGGAGTCCGCCGCGGCGGCCCAGTCGATGCAGTATCAGGCCGAGAAGCTGCTGGATTCCGTCAGCGTCTTCCGTCTGGCGGCGCACCGGGACGAAACGCTGGCGTAACGCCCATAAAAAAACACCGCCTTCGGGCGGTGTTTTTTCATTCGCGGCGAATTACTTCTTCGCGCGTTCGAAAGAGGCGCGGATCTCTTCTTTAGCGGCTTCAGCGTTTTCCCAGCCTTCCACTTTAACCCACTTGCCTTTTTCCAGATCTTTGTAGTGCTCGAAGAAGTGCGTGATCTGCGCTTTCAGCAGTTCCGGCAGGTCATTCACGTCTTTGATGTGATCGTATTCTTTAGAGAGTTTGGTGTGCGGTACCGCAACCAGTTTGGCGTCTTCGCCAGACTCGTCGGTCATTTTCAGCACGCCAACCGGACGGCAGCGGATCACGGAGCCCGGCTGCAGCGGGTACGGCGTCGGGACCAGCACGTCAACCGGGTCGCCGTCCAGAGACAGGGTGTGGTTGATGTAGCCGTAGTTGCACGGATAGAACATCGCGGTGGACATAAAACGGTCAACGAACAGCGCGCCGCTCTCTTTGTCCACTTCATATTTAATAGGATCAGCGTTAGCCGGAATTTCAATAACAACGTAGATGTCTTCCGGCAGATCTTTGCCCGCAGGTACGTTCAGTAAGCTCATGTCTGTTTCCTTAAAAATGTATGGCAAACAAGTGCCAGGTATTATAGCCAACTGCACTGGAATGTCGTGGACTCTTTTCTTTCGCCTGCGCGCCTGCTGCTGCTTTCAGCGTTTTCCCATGACACGTTAATCCATAAAGCCAGCTACATCCTCAATAAATTACTGAAAACGTTTACAAAGCGCTATTTCCGGGCGTTTTTACGCTAAAAATTTTTGTCCAGGGCCGTGCTGGCGCTTGCCGCGCCGCATAACGGCTGGCGTGGAATCCCGTGTCTTCTGATTTTTAACTTTTTCGTTACTTTTTTGAATTGTGATGTAACGCATTCAGTTACATCCACGCTTGTCTATAGTTTCGCCTGAGGTGGACTCTTACCCAACAATAACCTTACGAGGATACCCTTATGTGGAAGCGCTTACTTGTTGTCACAGCAGTTTCGGCAGCCATGTCGTCTATGGCATTGGCTGCCCCGTTAACCGTGGGATTTTCACAGGTCGGCTCTGAATCGGGCTGGCGCGCGGCGGAAACCAGCGTTGCGAAAAGCGAGGCGCAAAAACGCGGCATCACGCTGAAAGTCGCCGATGGTCAGCAGAAGCAGGAGAACCAGATTAAAGCGGTACGTTCGTTTATCGCCCAGGGCGTGGACGCGATTTTTATCGCGCCGGTGGTGGCGACGGGCTGGGAGCCGGTGCTGAAAGAGGCGAAAGACGCGGAGATCCCGGTGATGCTGCTGGACCGCTCCATTGATGTGAAAGATAAGTCGCTCTACATGACCACCGTCACCGCCGACAACGTGCTGGAAGGCAAGCTTATCGGCGACTGGCTGGTGAAAACTGCCGCGGGCAAACCGTGCAACGTGGTGGAGTTGCAGGGCACCGTTGGCGCGAGCGTGGCTATCGATCGTAAGAAAGGGTTTGCCGAGGCGATTTCCAAAGCGCCGAACATCAAGATTATCCGTTCTCAGTCCGGCGACTTTACTCGCTCGAAAGGTAAAGAAGTCATGGAGAGCTTTATCAAGGCCGAGAACAACGGCAAAAACATCTGCATGGTTTACGCCCATAACGACGACATGGCGATCGGCGCCATTCAGGCCATTAAAGAGGCCGGGCTGAAACCGGGCAAAGATATCCTGACGGGCTCTATCGACGGCGTACCGGATATTTTCAAAGCGATGGTGGACGGCGAGGCGAACGCGAGCGTGGAGCTGACCCCGAACATGGCGGGTCCGGCGTTTGACGCGCTGGAGAAATTCAAGAAGGACGGTACCCAGCCTCCGAAGCTGACCATTACCCAGTCGGTGCTGTATCTGCCGGATACCGCCAAAGAGATGTTAGAGAAGAAGAAAACGATGGGGTATTGATTCACCGGCGTGATGCGCTTCTTACGGCCCTGACGGCGGGTGCGCGTGGCTTACCCGCCCTACATATGGCCCGCTTTTTGACCTGTAGGGCGGGTAAGCGTAGCGCACCCGCCGTGCCCAACCAGCGCTATAGGAACTTGTAGGGCGGGTAAGCGCAGCGCACCCGCCGCGCCCCAACCAACGCCATGTGAACCAACAACCCGCCATCCTGAGGCGACAGGAGAGTCCGACCATGAATAACGATAACCATCAGGAAATCCTGCGAACGGAAGGCTTAAGCAAAACGTTTCCTGGCGTAAAGGCCCTCGACCATGTCGATTTCAGCCTGCGTCGCGGGGAAATCATGGCGCTGCTCGGCGAAAACGGCGCCGGTAAATCGACGCTGATTAAAGCGCTGACCGGCGTTTACCAGCCCGATGGCGGCACCATTTATCTCGGCGGCGAGGCCGTGCGGCCGCGCAACACCGCACACGCGCAACAGCTCGGCATTGGCACCGTATACCAGGAAGTTAACCTGCTGCCCAACATGTCGGTGGCGGACAACCTGTTTATTGGCCGTGAGCCGCGCCGCTTTGGCCTGCTGCGCCGTAAAGAGATGGAAAAGCGCGCCACGGCGCTGCTCGAATCCTACGGGTTTCATCTTGACGTTCGTGAGCCGCTGAACCGCTTTTCGGTCGCCATGCAGCAGATCGTCGCTATCTGCCGCGCCATCGATCTCTCGGCGCGCGTGCTGATCCTCGATGAACCCACCGCCAGCCTCGACGCCAAAGAGGTCGAGATGCTCTTTACCCTGATGCGCCAGCTACGCGCGCAGGGCGTCAGTCTTATCTTCGTCACGCATTTTCTCGATCAGGTCTATGACGTTACGGATCGCATCACGGTGCTGCGTAACGGGAAATTTGTCGGCACGCGCGACACCGCCGAGCTGCCGCAAATCGAACTGGTGAAAATGATGCTGGGGCGCGAACTTGACAGTAACGCGCTGCAGCGCGCCGGGCGCACGCTGCTGAGTGAAAAACCGGTCGCGGCATTCCAGGACTACGGCAAAAAAGGCGTTATCGCGCCGTTTACGTTTGAGGTGCGCCCCGGCGAAATCGTCGGCCTGGCGGGCCTGCTCGGCTCAGGACGCACCGAAACGGCGGAAGTCATCTTCGGCATCCACCCGGCAGACAGCGGCACCGCCACCATTAAAGGCAAACCGCAGACGCTGCGCTCGCCGCAGCAGGCGTCACGGCTTGGAATCGGCTTTTGCCCTGAAGACAGGAAAACCGATGGCATCATCGGCGCCGCTTCAGTTCGCGAAAATATCATTCTGGCGCTACAGGCCCAGCGCGGCTGGCTGCGTCCGATCCCGCGGCGCGAGCAGGATGAAATTGCCGCCCGCTTTATCCGTCAGCTCGGCATTCGCACGCCGGGCCCGGAGCAGCCGATTGAATTCCTCTCCGGCGGCAACCAGCAAAAAGTCCTGCTCTCACGCTGGTTGCTGACGAAACCGCAGTTCCTGATCCTCGACGAGCCGACGCGCGGCATCGACGTCGGCGCCCATGCGGAGATCATCCGGCTTATCGAAACCCTGTGCGCCGACGGGCTGGCCCTGCTGGTCATCTCGTCTGAGCTGGAAGAGCTGGTGGGCTACGCCGACCGGGTGATTATTCTGCGCGACCGCCAGCAGGTGGCGGAGATCCCGCTTGAGGATCTCTCGGTCGGCGCCATTATGAATGCCATTGCGGCATAAGGAGCTACGCGTGATGCCTCGTTCATTACCGGATACGGGCGCGCCGAAGCGGCGCTTGCGCTTTCCGCCCGGCATGCCGCAAATCGCGGCGCTGATGCTGGTGCTGCTGGTCGACGGCCTGGTGGCGGACCACTTTTTCCAGATAGTGCTTCAGGACGGGCGGCTCTTCGGCAGCCCGATAGATATCCTCAACCGCGCCGCGCCCGTGGCGCTGCTCGCGATCGGCATGACGCTGGTCATCGCCACCGGCGGGATTGACCTTTCCGTCGGCGCGGTGATGGCGATTGCGGGCGCGACCGCCGCGACGCTGACCGTGGGCGGGCACAGTCTCGCCGTCGTGATTCTGGCGTCGCTCGGCGTCGGCGTGCTGGCAGGCCTCTGGAACGGCATTCTGGTGGCGGTGCTGAAAATTCAGCCTTTCGTGGCGACGCTGATTCTGATGGTCGCCGGGCGCGGTGTGGCGCAGCTCATTACGTCCGGGCAGATTGTGACGTTCAACTCACCGTCGCTCGCCTGGCTTGGCAGCGGCTCGCTGTTTTTCTTCCCGACGCCGGTCATTATCGCGATTCTGACGCTGCTGGCGTTCTGGCTCTTTACCCGCAAAACCGCGCTCGGCATGTTTATTGAAGCCGTCGGCATCAACATTCGCGCGGCGAAAAACGCGGGCGTCAGCACCCGGCTCATCGTCATGCTTACTTATATGCTGAGCGGCCTGTGCGCGGCGATTGCCGGGATCATCGTCGCGGCGGATATCCGCGGCGCGGACGCCAACAACGCCGGGCTGTGGCTTGAGCTCGACGCGATTCTGGCGGTGGTGATTGGCGGCGCGTCGCTGATGGGCGGGCGCTTTAACCTGGCGCTGTCGGTCGTCGGCGCGCTGATTATTCAGGGGATGAATACCGGGATTCTGCTGTCGGGCTTTCCGCCGGAGCTGAACCAGGTTGTGAAAGCGGTTGTAGTGCTGTGCGTGCTGATTGTTCAGTCGCCGCGATTTATTGGTCTGATTAAAGGAGTGCGCCGCCATGATAAAACGTAACCTGCCGCTCACCATCACGCTCGCGGTATTTGTGCTCGGCTACCTCTACTGCCTGACGCAATTCCCCGGTTTCGCCTCCACGCGCGTGATTTGCAATATCCTGACCGATAACGCGTTTCTCGGCATTATCGCCGTCGGCATGACGTTTGTGATCCTCTCCGGCGGCATCGATCTCTCCGTCGGCTCGGTGATCGCCTTTACCGGCGTGTTCCTCGCCAAAGCGATCGGCTTCTGGGGCATGTCGCCGCTGGTGGCGTTCCCGCTGATCCTGCTGATGGGCTGCGCGTTCGGCGCGTTAATGGGCTGGCTTATCGATGCGCTCAAAATCCCGGCGTTTATTATTACGCTCGCCGGGATGTTCTTTCTGCGCGGCGTCAGCTATCTGGTGTCTGAGGAGTCGATCCCGATTGACCACCCGATTTACGACACGCTCTCAAGCCTCGCATGGAAAATCCCTGGCGGCGGGCGGCTGAGCGCAATGGGCCTGCTGATGCTGGGCGTGGTGGTGATTGGGATTTTCCTCGCGCACCGCACCCGGTTTGGCAACCAGGTTTACGCCATCGGCGGCAGCGCCACGTCCGCGAACCTGATGGGCATCTCCACCCGCAGCGTGACCGTGCGCATTTATATGCTCTCTACCGGGCTTGCCACGCTCGCGGGCATTGTCTTTTCGGTTTACACCTCGGCGGGCTACGCGCTGGCGGGCGTGGGTGTCGAGCTGGACGCTATTGCCTCGGTGGTCATCGGCGGCACGCTGCTCTCCGGCGGGGTGGGAACGGTGCTCGGCACGCTGTTTGGCGTGGCTATCCAGGGGCTTATCCAGACTTATATTAATTTTGATGGCACGTTAAGCTCCTGGTGGACCAAAATCGCCATCGGGCTGCTGCTGTTTATTTTTATCGCGCTGCAGCGCGGGCTGACGGTGCTGTGGGAAAACCGCCAGAGCGCCGACGTCACCCGTGTGACGCCGCACTAAGTTTTCAGTAATAAGATATTGATCTGACTGATCTGTATAAACTTTCTCCGGTAATTGCCGATAGTTTTTTCTTCAATGGATTAAGCTATCGCGATTACCGGGACCCCACCATGTTGAGAAATCTCTCTATCCGTACCGGCCTGCTGGCGCTGTTGGCGGTTATGGCCTTTTTGCTTCTGCTCGTGAGCGCCATGGGCATCTATTCACTCACACAAAGTTCTGCGTCCTTACAGCGCATTAACGCGCTACAGGGCGAAAAAATGATGCGTCTGAACGAAGGGTATACGCTGCTTTTGCGCGCGCGCAACGAGGCAGGCCAGGCGGTGCGCCAGATGGAAATCGGCATGGTGGACGACGCGACGGCGTCCGTGAAAACGATCGCGGGCGAGCTGGTGCGCGGTCAGCAGTTGCTGAAAACGGTGCTCACCAGTGAGGTCGATGACGAACAGGGCGCGCTGCTGCTCGGCAAACTTAACCAGAGCTTTAACGCGCTGAACGGGCAGGGGCTCGCGCCGATGATGGCCGCGCTCAATAAGCAGAGCCCGGATGACTACTACGATCTGCTCGGCAACGGGCTTATCCCGCTGACCCGCGCGTTTGACACTGACGTGCAGGCGTTTCAGCGCTGGGGCGAGGCGCGCGGACGCCAGGAAGTGGACGGCGTGCTGACGCAAAAACAGGTGATGCTGGCGCTGATTGGTCTGGTAGCGTTGTTGACCGCGGCGGTGATGACGCTGGTCTGGTTGGCGTTGCGGCACTTGTTGCTCAGACCGTTGGCGCAGTCGGTGGAGCAGCTTGAACATGTGGCGGCAGGCGATCTGACCCGTTCGTTGACTGCGACCAGCAATAACGAGCTGGGGCGTCTGGTAAGCGCTATCGAGGCGATGCGTCTGTCGCTGGCGCAATCGGTGATGCGCGTGCGTGACGCCAGCGCGCAGATCGATACCGGGAGCCGCGAGCTGGCGGCGGGTAACGTCGATCTGGCGCAGCGTACCGAATCGACCGCCACGTCGCTTGAACAGACCGCGGCGAGTATGGAGCAGATCACCGCGACGGTGAAACAGAACGCCGATAACGCCGGGATGGCGCATCAGCTGGCGAAAGCGGTCTCCGATACCGCTGATCGCGGCAGCGAGATGGTCTGTTATGTGATTGAGAAGATGCGCGATATTTCCGGCAGTTCTGACCGGATTGGCGACATCCTGAGCGTGATTGACGCCATTGCGTTCCAGACCAATATCCTCGCGCTGAACGCGGCGGTGGAAGCGGCGCGCGCAGGCGAGCAGGGGCGCGGGTTCGCGGTCGTTGCCGGTGAGGTCCGCACGCTGGCGAGCCGCAGCGCCGAAGCGGCGAAAGAGATCCGCACGCTTATCAGTAATTCGCAAAGCCAGGTGGGCGAGGGCAGCGAGCTGGCCCTGCAGGCCGGGGAGACGATGGATGAGATCGCCGAAGAGGTGTTGCGAATGACAAAGCTGGTGCGTGAAATCGCCGATGCGTCGCTGGAGCAGAGCCGCGGCATTGAGCAGGTGAATATCGCCGTGAGCCAGATGGACGAAACCGCCCAGCAGAACGCGGCGCTGGTGCAGCAATCCTCCGCCGCGACCCGCTCGCTGGAAGAGCAGGCGCAACAGCTGGTGGAAGCGATGGCGTCGTTCCGGTTGCAGGCGGCAGGTTAAGGGTTTACGGGTGTCTGGTGGGTGCGCTGCGCTTACCCACCCTACAAATAAGATGTGAGATAACCGTAGGGCGGGTCAGCGTCAGCGCACCCGCCGTATTTCTTTATCCCCAACAAAAAAGGCAGCCGTGGCTGCCTTTTTTATCTGTACCACCCAACGCGCGTTTACGCGTCCGGGAATTCGCGGATAAACTGCTCGACGTCATTCACCATCTGCTCGGTGCCGACGAAGAACGGACGGCGCTGGTGCAGACTGTCCGGTTTAATATCCAGGATACGCTGCTTGCCGTCGCTCGCCTTGCCGCCCGCCTGCTCGGCCAGGAACGCCATCGGGTTGCACTCATACAGCAGGCGCAGCTTGCCTTCCGGGTGGCTCGCGGTGCTCGGGTAGAGATAAATCCCGCCTTTCAGCAGGTTACGGTGGAAATCCGCCACCAGCGAACCAATATACCGCGAGGTATACGGGCGCTGGGTCGCTTTATCTTCTTCCTGACAATACTTAATGTACTTCTTCACGCCCATCGGGAATTTAATGTAATTCCCTTCGTTAATGGAGTACGTATTGCCGCTGGCCGGGAAGCGCATACGCTCCTGGCACAGGCAGAATACGCCGAGCGACGGATCGTAGGTAAAGGCGTGCACGCCGCAGCCGGTGGTATACACCAGCATGGTGGAGGAGCCGTAAACCACATAACCCGCGGCGACCTGCTGGCTGCCCGGTTGCAGGAAATCTTCCATCGTGACCGGCGTCCCGACTGGCGTCACGCGGCGATAGATAGAGAAAATGGTGCCGACAGAGACGTTGACATCAATGTTAGAAGAGCCATCCAGCGGATCCATCAGGACGACATACTTCGCGTGTTCGCAGCCTTCGAAAACGACAATCTCGTCTTCTTCTTCGGAGGCGATGCCCGCCACGATATCGCGTGCCTTAAGCGCGGCTTTGAGCTTTTCATTGGCGAACAGATCGAGTTTTTGCTGCGTCTCGCCCTGTACGTTTTCGACGCCGCTGGCACCCAGGATATCGACCAGACCGGCCTTATTGATATCGCGGTGGATGATCTTAGCGCCAAGCTTTATTGCCGACAGCAGCGCCGTCAGTTCCCCGGTGGCGTGAGAAAATTCGTGCTGCTTTTCGACAATAAATTCACCTAACGTTTTCATAACACTTTCCCTGCATCCTGAAGTTGAGTAAAGCGATCGCAACAATCTTAACAAACATTCAAATTGTAGCGCACAGGTGAATCGCGCCAGCAAAATGCGGATTATCCTGAAATGCGTTTATTCGCCCCGCTTCAAACAGGTAGAATGTGCCTCAGTTTTAATAAGGACTGTACCTATGCGTATTCATATACTGGGAATTTGCGGCACATTTATGGGCGGCGTGGCGATGCTGGCGCGCTCGCTGGGTCATGAAGTGACGGGATCGGACGCGAATGTCTACCCGCCGATGAGTACCCTGCTGGAAAAGCAAGGGATTGACTTAATTCAGGGCTATGACGCCTCGCAGCTTGAGCCGCGTCCGGATCTGGTGGTGATCGGCAACGCCATGACCCGCGGCAATCCGTGCGTCGAAGCGGTGCTGGAGCAGGGCATTCCTTATATGTCCGGCCCGCAATGGCTGCACGATTTCGTGCTGCGCGACCGCTGGGTCGTGGCGGTGGCGGGCACCCATGGCAAAACCACCACGGCCGGCATGGCCACCTGGATCCTCGAAGCCTGCGGCTACAAGCCGGGCTTTGTCATCGGCGGCGTGCCGGGCAACTTCGACGTCTCCGCGCGCCTTGGGGGCAGCCCGTTCTTTGTGATTGAAGCCGACGAATATGACTGCGCGTTCTTTGATAAACGCTCCAAGTTTGTTCACTACGCGCCGCGCACGCTGGTGCTGAACAACCTCGAATTCGATCATGCGGATATCTTTGACGATCTGAAAGCTATCCAGAAACAGTTCCACCACCTGGTACGCATCGTACCGGGGCAGGGGAAAATCATCTGGCCCGAAAACGACATCAACCTCAAACAGGTGCTGGCGATGGGCTGCTGGAGCGAGCAGGAACAGCTCGGCGAGCAGGGCCGCTGGCAGGCGAAAAAACTCACTAACGACGCCTCGAAATGGGAAGTCTGGCTGGACGGCGAATGTGTGGGCCAGGTGGAGTGGCAGCTGGTGGGCGAACACAATATGCAGAACGGCCTGGCGGCCATCGCCGCGGCGCGTCATGTGGGCGTCACGCCTGCCGATGCCGCCCAGGCGCTCGGCTCGTTCGTGAACGCGCGTCGCCGTCTTGAGCTGCGCGGCGAAGCCAACGGCGTCACGGTGTATGACGATTTCGCGCATCACCCGACCGCTATCCTCGCCACGCTTGCCGCGCTGCGCGGCAAAGTGGGCGGTACGGCGCGCATCATCGCCGTGCTTGAGCCGCGCTCCAACACCATGAAAATGGGCGTCTGCAAAGACGATCTGGCGCCGTCGCTCGGGCGCGCCGACGAAGTGTTCCTCTTCCAGCCGCATCATATTCCGTGGCAGGTCGCGGAGGTGGCGGATGCCTGCATTCAGCCAGCCCACTGGAGCGCCGACATCGACACGCTGGTGGAGATGATTGTCAAAACCGCGCAGCCGGGCGATCACATCCTGGTGATGAGCAACGGCGGGTTCGGCGGCATTCATCAGAAATTGCTGGATGCGCTGGCGAAAAAAGCCGAAAAAGCGCAGGCGCTCTGAGCCGCTCCCGCTGATAAAAAGCCTCCGCATGCGGAGGCTTTTTTTAAGGCCCGGCTCACTCTTTGGCGATGGGCGTCTCTTCCTGCGCGGTCTGTTTATCGCCCTGGATATCGGCGATGCGTTTTTCGACGTCAGAGACCTGCTGCGCGTTATGCAGCAGTGTGTAGGTCAGGTCAAAGCGCGTGCTTTCGCCTGGCGCGAGCTGTTTCACGCGTTTTTGTTCGCGCTCGATGGTGACCGGGTAGGCGTAGCTGGTGCCTGGCTCGATGCCGGTCACATAGCCCTGTTTCAGGGTGTCAGTGTTTTTCCACATCGTCAGCACCGGCAATTGTCGCAGGTTAAAGCTGATCGCCGCCCCTTTGTCGCCCGCCTTGTTAACCACCGCGGCGACCGTCTCCTGTTTCGCATCGCCGAGCGGCGTCAGGTTGAAGACCATCTCGTCGAAGTCTTTGGTCGGCCCGCTGTAGGTGTTCCACGCTTTCAGGCCGCCTTTGGCGTAATCGTTAAAGGGGCTCACTTTTTCCAGCGGCGCGATAAAGCGCGCGCCTTCTTCCAGAATCGGCTGGCCGAAGTTGCTGTGGTAGATAATCTGGTAGTCGTGCGGGTAATCCGCGTGGTTGGTCAGCACATCGTTAATGCTGAAACTGTTGCTGCCCGGCACGTAGCGCAACTCGGTCAGGGTCTGCAAATCCGCTTTCTTGAACGTGCTTTCTTTCAGGAGGCCGCGCACTTTGATTTCATACGGCGCGCTGTCGCTCACTTCCACTTCCACGCGCGAGGCTGGGGTGTTGCCCGCTTTGCCGTGCAGCGTGTAAAGCTGGCCGTCCGCAGTGGTCGGGTGGCCGGTCCATTCATAACCGCAGCGCACCATCATCTCGTTGAAGCCTTCCAGCCAGCCCAGCCCGTTGCGGCTTTCCAGATTGATATAGGCCGGGTTAACCACCTCTTTCACCGGCGAATCCCAGCCCATGCGCACGCCAAAGCCGTCGGCGCGCAGCAGGTTCATACCGCGCGTCGGGCTTAACGTAATGGTCAGGCCGTCTTTGCTGGTGATGGTGATGATTTTACTGCCTTCCTGCTTGCCGCCATGAAGCACTTTCTGCTCAATGCTGAACGGCGCGCCGGAAAGCTTCAGCTTCTGGCTGCTGATTTGCCAGTTTCCTTTCTCGACGCCCTGTTCAGCATCGGTCAGCACCCAGGTTTGCGCGCTCGCCTGAGCGCAAATCAGCAGGGCAAGCGGGGTAAGCCATACGGTTTTGTTCATCTTTTCTTCCTTTTAGCTGAATCGATTTTTGTTTTGCCCGTGCAGCCTGGCGTATCGCAGGTAAAGAAAACGTGATCGTTTTCAACTGTCTAAAAAAAGCCTGTTTTTACGCTGGCAACTGTGACTAAGCAGCCATTAAGAATGAAAATGTATGGAACACAGCAACTAAAAGTGTGAGTAATGGACGTTTTAGCTTTAACGATTCAGCTGAAAAGAAAGGAATAATACGCGACGTTAAGCCACGCCTGAACAGCGGCGATATACCATCACTAAAAGGAATAGAAAGAGGGAAAACAGCTCAGGCAGCGCCTGAGCCGGGGGAGTTACTGCTGGCTTTCCGCCAGTTCACGCAGATACTGGAAAATCAGGCGTGAGGATTTCGGCGGTTTATTGCCTTCTTTCTCTTTTTTGGCGTTACGGATGAGCGAGCGCAGCTGCTGGCGATCCGCCTGCGGCCACAGGTTCAGCACGTCCGGTACTGCGTCGTCGCCTTCTTCAATCAAACGATCGCGCAGTTGTTCCAGCTTATGGAACAGCGCCACCTGCTGGTTATGGCGGTTCTTCAGCTTATCCAGCGCCTGGCGGATCGGCTCATCGTCACGCTGACGCAACATTTTGCCGATAAGCTGCATCTGGCGGCGGCGGCCTTCTTTCTTAATGCGCTGCGCCAGTTCAATCGCCGCGCGCAGATCGTCATCCAGCGGGATTTTCTCCAGCGCGTTCTTACCAAGATCGACCAGTTCGGCACCAAGGCGCTTCAGCTCTTCGGCGTCGCGTTTAATTTCACTTTTGCTGACCCAGATAATCTCATCATCATCGTCGTCGTTTTCGTTATCGGGCACTTCATCGAGCCAGTCATCGGGCTGCTTTGTCATCTCAGGCTCCTCAAAAAAAGAGGCTAATACTACCAGTTAAGGCGCGCACTGCGAAATGGTTCTCTGTTAGACTCACAAAATGTGGCTTTTCAGTTTCACCTTACATTATGGCACTCGCGATGAAAGTAATCACACAAGTTGAAGCGCAGCGCAAAGCGCTGGAACAGGCGGTTTCTCAGGCGCTGGAGCTGGCGTCCGGCAAGTCGGACGGCGCGGAAGTGGCGGTCAGCAAAACGACCGGCATCAGCGTCAGCACCCGCTACGGTGAGGTGGAGAACGTCGAGTTCAACAGCGACGGGGCGCTTGGCATCACGGTTTATCACCAGAATCGCAAAGGCAGCGCCTCCTCGACCGATTTAAGCCCGGACGCTATCGCCCGCACCGTACAGGCGGCGCTGGATATCGCCCGTTACACCTCGCCGGACCCGTGCGCGGGCGTGGCGGAAAAAGATCTGCTGGCCTTTGACGCCCCGGATCTCGATCTCTTCCACCCGGCCGAGATCGAACCGGAACAAGCTATCGACTATGCCGCGCGCGCCGAACAGGCGGCCTTAAAGGCGGATAAACGCATCACCAATACCGAAGGCGGCAGTTTTAACAGCCACTACGGCATCAAAGTGTTCGGCAACAGCCACGGTATGTTGCAGAGCTACAGCTCGACGCGCCATTCGCTCTCCAGCTGCGTTATCGCCGAAGAAAACGGCGACATGGAGCGCGATTACGCCTATACGATTGGCCGCGCGCTGGGCGATCTGGAATCGCCGGAGTGGGTGGGCGAAGAGTGCGCCCGTCGCACGCTGTCGCGCCTCTCGCCGCGCAAACTGCCAACCATGAAAGCGCCGGTGATTTTTGGCCGTGAAGTGGCGACCGG
The DNA here is from genome assembly GCF_963888145.1 of Cronobacter sp. EKM101R. Classification (NCBI taxonomy): domain Bacteria; kingdom Pseudomonadati; phylum Pseudomonadota; class Gammaproteobacteria; order Enterobacterales; family Enterobacteriaceae; genus Cronobacter; species Cronobacter sp. EKM101R. The sequence continues at coordinate 66,131 of NZ_CAWPHW010000033.1, forward strand.
GCTGTTTGGTCATCTGGTGGGCGCCATCAGCGGCGGCGCGGTTTACCGTAAATCCACCTTCCTGCTCGATTCACTCGGCAAGCAGATCCTGCCGGAGTGGCTGACGATTGAAGAGCATCCGCATCTTCTGAAAGGCCTCGCTTCCACGCCGTTCGACAGCGAAGGTGTAGCGACTTCGCGCCGTGACATTATCAAAGACGGCGTGCTGCAGCAGTGGCTGCTTACCAACTACTCCGCGCGCAAGCTGGGGCTGAAAAGCACCGGTCACGCGGGCGGCATTCACAACTGGCGCATCAAAGGCCGCGGCCTGAGCTTTGAGCAACTGCTGAAAGAGATGGGCACCGGCCTGGTCGTCACCGAACTGATGGGCCAGGGCGTCAGCGGCATCACCGGCGATTACTCGCGCGGCGCGGCGGGCTTCTGGGTGGAAAACGGCGAAATCCAGTATCCGGTGAGCGAAATCACCATTGCCGGCAACCTGAAAGAGATGTGGCGCAATATGGTTACCATTGGTGACGATATTGAAACACGTAGCAATATTCAGTGTGGTTCAGTACTGCTGCCGGAGATGAAAATCGCCGGTGAGTAAGTAAGGCAAGGGCGCCCGCTGCGGCGCCTTTTTTTCGTCATAACAATAAAAAGGTGAGTCAATGCGTAAGCAAGCGTTAGCGATGTTAGCGGTCTCCTCTCTGTTGTTCACCAGCGCCGCGGCGTGGGCGGATCTGGAAGACAACATGGACACCCTGAATGAAAACCTGAAAGTCGTGCAGAAGACCAGCGATGCGGCCGAAATGAAAACCGCGCTGACGAAAATGCGCGAGGCGGCGCTGGACGCCAAAAAAGAAACTCCGCCGAAGCTGGAAGATAAACCGGCTGACAGCCCGGAAATGAAAGATTTCCGCCACGGTCTCGATACGCTGGTAAGCCAGATTGACGGCGCGCTCAAACTCGTTGACGAAGGCAAAATCAAAGAGGCCCAGGCGAGCGCCGAAGAATTCAAAACCACCCGCAATACCTACCACAAGAAGTATCGCTAAGCCCTTTTCTGTGCGGCGGTTCGCCGCCGCACGTTCGCTTTACACCCTGTCATAAGCCCCGCTTATTCGCCGTTATCTTTTGCGCGCGGCGTCGCAAGCCCGTTATTTTCTTTTCTCCCCGCCCGGCACGGCTGCCAGTGACATTCATCACATTTATATAGTGGTTTATATCCATTCACAGCTTTTATGTGGAACAGATCACTGCCGCCTCTCTCCTTTCCACTTCGAAGTGGAAAACAACTCGCTACAAACCTTTAACACCCGCCGTTAGTGTTACCCCAGCGCAACTAATCAGGTATGCAGAGTGAATAACGGAGCGGTAATGAACAACGCCGGATGTCAACACGCGGACGATGCCGCGACGCTTGCCGGGCGGATGCTGGAGGCCGTTTACGCGCTCCTTGCGCGCCACCAGATAACGCCCAACGCCGTGCAGCGGCAAATGCTCAGTTCACACGTGCGGGCGATGGCGCACCGCTCGGTGACAGGCGAGCCGCTGCCGGAGGTTGAGGAGAGCCTGTTTGAGGAGATCTCCGAAAGCTCGATGGCGCTGGCGCGTGAAATTGTGGCGCAGTTCGGCAACCTGCCCGATGAAGAGGCCTGGCTGTTGTCGGTGCACTTCGAGGTAGCGAAAGAGAATCTTTAACCTTCAGGAGCGAACCATGGAACAGATTACGGTAGTGATTGGCGATCGTCTGGGCAAGGGCCAGAAAGTGGCGGCGGGCGCGGAGAAAGCGGGGGCACGCGCGGTCGTGGTGCCGGGTGTCGCGGCAGACATGAAGCTTGGCGACGTCATGAAAACCGAAGGCGCGACGTTCGGCATCTCCTTTTGCGGCAGCGGCGGCGCGGGCGCTATCACCGCCCAAACCAAATATGGCTACAAGGCCAAATATGGGATGCGCTCGGTGGAAGAGGGCGTTACCGCCATCAACGAGGGCTGCAACGTGCTGGGATTCGGCTTTATGGATAAAGAAGAGCTGGGCGAGCGGCTGGTGGAAGCCTGGAAAAAGAAATACGGCGCCTGACACATGAAAGAACAGTTCACCACCACGGTGAGAGTGAAAGGCAAAGGCGACGCCCGCGCACGCGCGTTCGCCGATGCCCTGAATCAGGTACAGGCGGCGGTGATGAAAGCCTCGCCGCACATCTTACTGCGTATTGAGCCACAGGATGTGCAGGTTGTTCATGCGCGGGAAACGGTGCGCAAAGAAGCGTTTCTGTTTTTCTTTTTGCGCCGGGAGCGACGGGCCTTCAGCGTGGAGCTGGACGTCACCGTCAACGTGACCGCCATCAATCTCGACAAGGTGGATTTCGTCACGCAACACAGCTGATCGTTACTAAAAGGGCAGACCAATGTTCCTGATAATTTTAATAAAATCGCTCATCATCGGCGGCCTTGTCGGCGTCGGCGTGGGTGCCGGGGCCGCACGCATGTTCCATGCGCCCACCACGCAAGGGATGGGCGCCTTTCGTACGTTAGGAGAGCTGAACTCCTGCGAAGGCGATCCGGCCTCGCATTTCTCCTTTGGGTTAGGGTTCTTCTTCAATGCCTGGGCGTCGTCCGTTGCGGCGGGCGCGTTCACCCAGGATGTCGATCACCGCATTATTCCCAATTGGGGCGCGGCGGCGCTGATGGTGAAAAACCGCAATCTCGCCGACACCCTGCACAATCCGAAAAAAATGGCGGTCGCCTGCGGCCTGATTGGTATGGCGGTGGTGGCGTTCCTCAACACCACGGCGTCTGCCGTGCCGGAAGCGCTTCAGGTCACCGCCGTTAAAGTGCTGGTGCCCGCCGCTAATCTGCTGGTGAACACCGTCATGCCGGTGATTTTCTGGCTGGCCGCCATCGACGCCGGGAAAAAATCGGGCTTCTGGGCCACCGTGTTCGGCGGCGCCGCGCAGCTGATTATGGGCAACGCCGTGCCGGGCCTGGTGCTTGGCATTCTTATCGGCAAGGGCGTTGAAGAGAGCGGCTGGAACCGCGTCACCAAAGTCATGATGACCGCCATTGTGCTGCTGTTCGTGCTGAGCGCCTTCTTCCGCGGCTTCGACATGAAAATGATCGAATCTTTCCGTCTGACCGTGCCGGACTGGCTGAGTCTGATTCACAACTCATTGAGCGGCAAATAAGGAGCGCATGATGGAAGAGAACAAAGGTTTCTGGTACGCCGACTGGTCATTCCCGATCTTCGTCGGCCTGCTCTCCTCCGGCGTATTCGCCGGGACGCATATGTACTACCTCTACGGCATCGGCGCGTTTAACGAAGTGGCGTTTGTGGCGATGCTCAAAGCGGGCATCGACACCGGCGTGTATGGCGCGGTGGCGGCGTTCGGCGCGAGTTTCCTCTTTGCGCGCATTATCGAAGGTTCGCTGGTGGGGATTCTGGATATCGGCGGCGCCATCCAGACCGGCGTAGGGCTGGGCGTTCCGGCGCTGCTTTTGGGCGCGGGCTTCGTCTTCCCGGTGGCGAACTTCGCCGCCTCGCTGGTCACCGGCCTGCTGATTGGCCTCGCCATCGGCTATGTCATCATCCTGGCGCGCAAATTCACCATCAATCAGAGCGATTCCACCTACGGGGCGGATGTGATGATGGGCGCAGGCAACGCCTCCGGGCGCTTCCTCGGGCCGCTTATCATCCTGAGCGCCATGACCGCCTCGATCCCGATTGGCGTGGGCTCGCTGGTGGGCGCGCTGCTGTTTTATCTCTGGCAGAAGCCTATCACCGGCGGGGCTATCCTCGGCGCGATGATCCTGGGCTCGCTGTTCCCTGTGGCGATCGGTTAACCGCGCGGGCGCTCCGGCGCCCGCCCTCTGAGGAGAGCCTATGTTTGACCTGATCCTGCGCCAGGCGCGACTGGTGGACGATACGCTGGCGGATATCGCCATCAAAGACGGCAAAATCGCTGCGCTGGGCCGCGTGACCGGCGAGGCGCGCGCCACGCGCGACCTCAATGGCGAGCATTACGTCAGCCCCGGCTGGATAGATTTGCACGTCCACTGCTACCCGAAATCGCCAATTTATCACGACGAGCCGGACGCGGTCGGCATCACGACCGGCGTCACCACCGTGGTGGACGCGGGCAGCACCGGCGCGAATGACATCGACGACTTTTACGCGCTGACGCGCGGCGTGACGACCGAGGTGCTGGCGCTGCTTAATGTTTCGAAGGTGGGCCTGATTGCCCAGAACGAGCTGGCGGATATGGCGAATATCGACGCCGCGGCGGCGCGCGACGCCATCGCTCGTCACCCCGATTTTATCGTCGGCCTGAAAGCGCGGATGAGCAGCAGCGTGGTGGGCGATAACGGCATCGCGCCGCTTGAGCGCGCCAAAGCCATTCAGCAGGAGAACGGCCATCTGCCGCTGATGGTGCATATCGGCAACGGCCCGCCGCCGCTGGATGAGATCGCCGCGCGGTTATCCCAGGGCGATATCATTACCCACTGCTTTAACGGCAAGCCGAACCGTATCCTGACGCCGCAGGGCGGGCTGCGCGCCAGTATCAGCGACGCGCTCGGGCGCGGCGTGCGCCTGGATGTCGGCCACGGCAGCGCCAGTTTTAGCTTTGACGTGGCGCGCCAGGCCATCGCGCTTGGCATTCTGCCGCACACCATCAGCTCTGATATCTACTGCCGCAACCGCATCAACGGCCCGGTGAGAAGTCTCGCGCACGTGATGTCGAAATTTCTCGCCATCGGGCTGTCGCTGCCGCAGGTGATTGACTGCGTAACGCTCCATGCCGCGCAGGCGCTGCGTCTGGCCCATAAAGGGCGACTGACGCCAGGGGCCGACGCCGATCTGACGGTCTTCGACCTGCGCCGCCAGCCAGCGCTTTTTACCGATGCCGACGAGCAGACGTTGCACGGCGATTATTTACTGGTGCCGCTCGCCGCCGTGCGGGCGGGCGCCTGGCACATGACCGAACAAGGGAGCGCGGAAGATGCCTTCAGTGTATGAAAAATATGAGTTGAAACAGGTGATTAACGCCTCCGGGCGTATGACGATTTTAGGCGTCTCCACGCCGCGCCAGGCGGTGACTGAGGCCGTGACGGAGGGGCTCAATCACTATTTCGAGATGAAAGACCTGGTGAATAAAACCGGCGCGTACATCGCCAGACTGCTGGAGGTGGAGGCCGCGACCATTGTTTCCTGCGCTTCGGCCGGGCTCGCGCAGTCGGTGGCGGCGGTGCTGGTCAAAGAGAGCGACTGGCTGCTTGAGAACCTGCATACCACCGCTATCGAGCAAAATGAGATTGTGCTGCCGAAAGGCCATAACGTGAATTACGGCGCGCCGGTCGGCACGATGGTGGCGCTCGGCGGCGGAAAGCTGGTTGAGGCAGGCTACGCCAACGAGTGTTCCGCGCAGCAGCTGGCCGCCGCGATCACGCCGCGAACGGCGGCGATCCTTTATGTAAAATCTCACCATTGCGTGCAGAAAAGCATGTTGAACGTCGCGCAGGCTGCCGCGGTGGCGCGCGAGCATCAGCTGCCGTTGATTGTCGACGCCGCCGCCGAAGAGGATTTGCAAGGCTACTACCGCGCGGGCGCCGATCTGGTGATTTACAGCGGCGCGAAGGCGATTGAAGGACCGTCGAGCGGCCTGGTGATCGGCAAAACGCAGTACGTTGAGTGGGTAAAACGTCAGGCGAACGGCATCGGACGCGCGATGAAAGTCGGCAAAGAGGGTATTCTCGGCCTGACCTGCGCTATCGAGCATTATCTCAGCGCGCCGAAAGAGAGCGGCGCGCAGATGGTGGCGAAAATGACGCCGTTTATCGACCAGCTCAACATGCTCAACGGCGTGACCGCCCGCGTAGTGTGGGACAGCGCGGGGCGCGATATCGCCCGCTGCGAAATCAAATTTGACGAAGCCGTTACCGGCATCCACACCGGCGAGCTGGTCAGCGCGCTGAAGCAGGGCGAATACGCCATCTATTTTCGCGGCTACAAAGCCAACGAGGGCATTATTGAAGCGGATGTGCGCAGCGTCAGCGCCGCGCAGCTGGACATTGTGTTCTGGCGCATCCGGGATGCCCTGAATCAGGAGGCAGACGCATGAAACTCACCCCGAATTTTTACCGCGACCGTGTGTGCCTGAACGTGCTGGCGGGCTCGAAAGAAAACGCCAGCGCGATTTATGAAGCCGCCGAAGGGCATGTGCTGGTGGGTGTGCTCTCGAAAAACTACCCGGACGTGGCGAGCGCCGTCGAGGATATGCGGGACTACGCGAAACGCATCGATAACGCGCTGTCGGTGGGGCTTGGCGCGGGCGACCCGAACCAGTCAGCGATGGTCAGCGCCATCGCGCGTGAGTTACAGCCGCAGCATGTGAACCAGGTCTTTACCGGCGTGGGTACAAGCCGTGCGCTGCTCGGACAGCGCGAGACCGTGGTGAACGGGCTGGTGTCGCCGACGGGCACGCCAGGCCTTGTGAAAATCTCCACCGGCCCGCTGAGCAGCCGCGCGCCCGATGGCGTCGTGCCGGTAGAAACGGCGATTGCCCTGCTGAAGGATATGGGCGGCAGCTCGGTGAAATATTTCCCGATGGGCGGCCTTGCCTGCCGCGAGGAGTATCAGGCCGTGGCGGACGCCTGCGCGCGGCATGATTTCTGGCTGGAGCCGACCGGCGGCATCGATCTCGATAACTTCGAAGCGATCCTGCGCATCGCGCTGGAGGCGGGCGTGAGTAAAGTCATCCCGCATATTTACAGCTCGATTATCGACAAAGCCAGCGGCGACACGCGCCCACAGGATGTGCGCCGCCTGCTGGCGATGACGCGCACTCTGGTAGGGTAAGGCCGTTTTACGTTAAGGCTGGAGAATATATTTATCACCGTGATAAATATATCCCCTGGCCTGAAGCCGTCCGCGGGCGCGATGGCGCGCCCGTTTAACGAGAGGAAACCGGTGTGCGATTCCCGAGTCAACGTCTGTCCCGGCTGTTTGATCTGCTGCAAAACGAAACGCTGCCGCAGGATGAGCTGGCGCGCCGGTTAAACGTCACGACGCGCACCGTGCGGGCGGATATCAGCGCGCTCAATGCATTGCTGCGTCAGCACGGCGTGCAGCTGGTGCTTAACCGCGGCAGCGGCTATCAGCTGACGGTTGAGGATGCGGGGCGCTACCAGGCGCTCCAGGCGAGCCGCCCGAAGGCGCTGCGTATTCCACGAACCGCGCCGGAGCGCGTGCATTATCTGGCGGTGCGTTTTCTGACCTCCGCATTTTCCCTGAAGCTTGAAGATCTGGCGGAGGAGTGGTTTGTGAGCCGCGCCACGCTGCAAAACGACATGGCGGAAGTGCGCGAACTCTTTACCCGCTATAACCTCACGCTTGAAACCCGCCCGCGCCACGGCATGAAGCTGTTCGGCAGCGAAATGGCGCTGCGCGCCTGCCTGACGGACCTGCTCTGGCAGCTTGCCCAGCAGGACAGTGCCAGTCCGTTAATTACCGAAGAGGCGCTGAACGCAGGCGTGCAGGAGCGGCTCGCCGAGGGCCTGCCGACGATTTTCGCCCACGCGCGCCTGCGCTTTACCGACGAGGGTGAACAGTTTATCCGCCTCTATTGCGCTGTGGCGGTGCGGCGTATCAGCGAGGGCTTTCCGCTGCCTGACTTTGTGGCGGACGAGGTCGATGATAACGTGCGCGAAGCGGCGCGCGGCATTACCGCGCTGTTGCAAACGCTGTGCGGGAAACCGCTGTCGGACGCGGAAGAGAACTGGCTGCGGGTGCATATCGCCGCGCGCCAGGTGCAGGAGCTGGAGCCGAGCGCCATCAGCGCCGATGACGCCGAAGCGCTGGCGGGCTACATCCTGCGCTATATCAATACGCACTATAACTACAATCTGCTGACTGACGATCAGCTGCGCGCCGACCTGCTGACCCACATCCGCACCATGATCACCCGCGTGCGCTATCAAATAAACATTCCCAATCCGCTGCTCGGCAATATTAAACAGCATTACCCGATGGCCTGGGATATGACGCTGGCGGCCGTGTCCGGCTGGGGCAAATATACGCCTTACACCATCAGCGAAAACGAAGTGGGGTTTCTGGTGCTGCACATCGGCGTCGGGCTTGAGCGCCACTATAACGTCGGCTACCAGCGCAACCCGCGGGTGCTGCTGGTGTGCGATACCGGCAACTCTACGGTGCGCATGATCCAGTCGATGCTGCTGCGCAAATATCCGCAGCTGGAAGTGAGTGAAATCGCCACGCTGCGCGACTACGAGCAGCGCGCCGCCATCGCCGAGGATTTTGTGATTTCCACCGCGCGGGTGGCGGAAAAAGATAAGCCGGTAGTGGTGATGTCGCCGTTTCCGACCGATTTCCAGCTGGAGCAAATCGGCAAGCTGGTACTGGTAGACAGAACCCGGCCCTGGATGCTGGAGAAATATTTCGACGCCCGGCATTTTCGCGTGGTGGACGGGCCCATGACCCAGCAGCAGCTTTTCAAAGAACTGTGCGATGAGCTGGAGCGGGACGGGTACGTGGGCGCGGATTTCCTGCCGTCGGTAGTCGAGCGCGAGGCGATTGTCAGCACTCTGCTTGGCGACGGCATCGCGTTGCCGCACTCGCTGGGGCTAATGGCGCGCAAAACGGTGGTCTATACCGTGCTCGCGCCGCAAGGGATCGCGTGGGGCGAGGAGACCGCGCATGTGATTTTCCTGCTCGCCATCAGCAAACGCGAATATGAAGAGGCGATGACGATTTACGATTTGTTCGTCACGTTTTTGCGCGAGCGCGCGGCGCAACAGCTGCAAACGTGTCGCGATTTCGCCACTTTTCAGGCGGTGGCGATGACCTGCCTGAGCCGATTTTAGAAGCTGTCTTCCAGAATTCGATGTAATTCATATGTAATGCTATATTGCATTACATTTTGAAAAACGGCGGAGGCATAATGGCCACAATTAACGTAAGGCTTGATGACAAGCTTAAAAGCGAGGCTTATGCGGTGCTGGAAAAACTGGGTATCACGCCTACCGAGGCGGTGCGTTTGCTGTTTCAGTATGTGGCGCAAAATGGCCGTATGCCGGTTAAAACATTAACCGTCAGCGACAGCGAAGAGGCATTGCTGCGTACCGTTCGGGAGCGGCTGGCGGATCCGCAACCGGGCGTCAGGGTTGATCTGGACGATCTATAAACTGGTCTTCGACCCACGTGCGCTGAAAGAGTGGCACAAACTGGGGGAGACCGTTAAAGCGCAATTCAAAAAGAAACTGGCGCACGTGCTGACGGCCCCCAGAGTGGAGTCCGCCCGGTTAAGCGGCCTGCCGGACTGCTACAAAATTTAATTAAGAACGAGCGGTTACCGGCTGGTATATCAGGTGCACGATGACGCTGTCTGTGTGCTTGTTATCGCGATCGGCAAACGCGAAAATCTGGCCGTATACCGGGGAGCCGGACACCGCATGGAGTAAACGCACGTTTAGCGCAGCCGGTGGATCACCTGGTTGCTGCTGCCGCGCCAGATAAGCGCAGGGTCTTTCAGATCCTGCACAAACTTGCCGTCCACCAGCACGTTGATGAGATCCACCACCTCGCGCTGGGCAGCGCTCAGTTCATCGATTTTATAGCCCGTCCAGACCCAGATATCTTTACCGGGGCACTCGGCCCGCACGCGCTGAACCAGGCGTAGGATCGCCGGTACGTTTTGCGGGTGCAGCGGATCGCCGCCCGACAGCGACAGCCCCTGGCGTTTGACGCGGGTGTCGTTGAGGTCGCTGATGATGCGGTTTTCCATGTCGGCAGTGAACGGCGCGCCGGAGTTCAGCCGCCAGGTGCTTTTGTTATAGCAGCCGGGGCATTCGTGAACGCAGCCCGCCACAAACAATGTGCAGCGAGTGCCGGGGCCGTTGACGACGTCAACGGGGTAATATTGATGGTAATTCATGGTTTCCTCGTCGCAGGCGGGCGAACGGCGGGTGCGCTTCGCTTACCCGCCCTACAACGGTTTGCCGAACGATGGGTGTGCTGCGCTGACCCACCCTACAACGGTTTGCCGGATGGTGGATGCGGCTTCGCTTACCCACCCTACAAAGGTTTGCCGAACGGCGGGTGCGCTGCGCTTACCCACCCTACAACGGTTTGCCGAACGGTGGGTGCGGCTTCGCTTACCCGCCATGGCAAAACAGCGTTAACCCAACTGCCCGTTGCCGAGATGCTTCACGCGGCGCTTCACTTCTTCCTGCTTACCAGCGTTAAACGGGCGAGCGTCGGGGCTGCCGAGATAACCGCAAACGCGGCGGGTGACGGAGACGCGCGACGCGTCGTGATTGCCGCATTTCGGGCAGGTAAAGCCTTTGCTGGTGCACTCGAATTCGCCAGTGAATCCGCACTCGTAACACTCATCAATCGGCGTATTGGTCCCGTAATAGGGCACGTGGTGATAGCTGTAATCCCACACGTCCTCCAGCGCCTTCAGGTTATGCTGAAGGTTCGGGTATTCGCCGTAACAGATGAAGCCGCCACTCGCGAGCGGCGGGTAGGGCGCTTCGAAATCAATTTTGTCGTACGGGTTCACCTTCTTCTCTACGTCCAGGTGGAAGCTGTTGGTGTAATACCCTTTGTCGGTCACGCCAGGGACCACGCCAAACTCGGCGGTATCGAGGCGGCAGAAACGATCGCACAGGTTCTCGCTCGGCGTGCTGTAGAGGCTAAAGCCGTAGCCGGTTTCGTCTTTCCACTGATCCACCGCCTCACGCAGACGCTCGACAATCGCAATGCCTTTAGCGCGCAGCGCCTCGCTGTCATAGACATGCTGGTTGCCGGACAGCGCGTTAATGGTTTCATGAATGCCGATATACCCGAGCGAAATCGACGCGCGACCGTTTTTGAAAATCTCCGCGATATCGTCATCCGGTTTAAGGCGCACGCCGCACGCGCCTTCCATATAAAGGATCGGCGCCACGCGCGCTTTCACGCCTTCAAGACGGGCGATACGCGTCATCAGCGCTTTGCGGGCGAGCTTCAGGCGTTCATCAAGCAGCGCCCAGAACGCGGTTTCATCGCCTTTCGCCTCCAGCGCGATGCGCGGCAGGTTAAGGCTAATCACGCCGAGGTTATTGCGCCCGTCGTGGATCTGCTCGCCATTCTCTTCATACACGCCAAGAAAACTGCGGCAGCCCATCGGCGTTTTGAACGAACCGGTCACTTTCACGACCTGATCGTAGTTAAGGATATCCGGGTACATGCGTTTGCTCGCGCACTCCAGCGCCAGCTGCTTGATGTCGTAGTTCGGATCGCCCGGTTTATGGTTCAGGCCGTCGCGAATCGCGAACACCAGTTTCGGGAATACCGCCGTTTTATGGTTTTTGCCGAGGCCCGCGATGCGGTTGCGCAGAATCGAGCTCTGGATCAGGCGCGATTCCCAGCGGGTGCCGAGCCCAAAGCCAAAGGTGACGAACGGCGTCTGGCCGTTGGCCGTGTGCAGCGTGTTCACTTCATATTCCAGCGACTGGAACGCGTCGTAGCACTCTTTCTCGGTACGGGCGCGGGCGTAGCCCTCCACATCCGGGATTTCCCACTCCACCGCGGTGCGGCGGTGTTTCTCGAAGCTTGCGGTCACAAACGGGGCCAGCACTTCGTCGATGCGGTTGATGGTGGTGCCGCCGTAGATGTGGCTCGCCACCTGGGCGATGATCTGCGCCGTCACGGCGGTAGCGGTAGAGATCGATTTCGGCGGTTCTATCTCGGCGTTGCCCATTTTAAATCCCTGCGTCAGCATGCCTTTTAAGTCGATCAGCATGCAGTTGAACATCGGGAAGAAGGGCGAGTAGTCGAGATCGTGATAGTGAATTTCGCCGCGTTCGTGGGCAAGCACGACGTCGCGCGGCAGCAGGTACTGACGCGCATAGTGTTTGGCGACGATGCCCGCCAGCAGGTCGCGCTGGGTCGGGATGACTTTACTGTCTTTATTGGCGTTTTCGTTCAGGAGCGCCGAGTTGGTCTGTTCAACCAGCCCGCGGATCTCTTTATTCAGGCGGCCCTGTTTTTCACGGGCGATATCGCGGTCGTGGCGGTACTCAATATAGGCGCGCGCCAGTTGCTTGTAATTGCCCGCCATCAGCTGGTTTTCTACCGCCGTCTGGATCTCGTGAATATCCACTTCACGACGACCCTGCATCTGGCTGCTGACGATTTCCGCGACGGTGGCGCAATAGTCTGCGTCATCGACTCCCGCTGCCTGCGCCGCACGAAGAATCGCTTCGTGAATGCGCGCTGAATTGAAAGGTACTTTACACCCGTCTCGTTTCACTACATGCGGTGTCATGATCACTCCATATTAAGCACAGGTTATCCACAGAAATTCCGTCGCGCGGCCAGAGGGATTTTGACTGAATAAACCCCCGGTAACGCCGGAACTGGCCCGTTTTATCCACAGCAGCGCGGGTTTTTCACCCACGCAAGATTGCTGAAAGTTTAGCCTGAAAATACAAGATATTGGGCCGCCGGGGATTTTAATGTCTATATATAGTGATTTGCATCAAACAAGTTTGCGTTTTTATTGATGCAGGACAAAGCAAAGCGGCGAGCGCGCTTACGGTCTGCGTTGGAGGACGAAATATTTACACAGTGAATTTTTCGATTAAAAAATCGACGAATGCCCGCACGCGCGGGGCCAGACGATGGTGCGGATACTTCACCCACAGCGGCTGCGGCGCGGGCCAGTGCGTCTCCATCACGGGCACCAGACGGCCCGCAGCGATGGGCGGCGCCAGATACCAGTCGGCGAGCGAGACAATGCCCATATCCGCCAGTGCGGCATCGACCAGGACGTCGGGAACGGTGCTGATAAGAAAGGCGTGCTGTTCTTCCATCGCCAGTTCGTCAGCAAGCCAGCTTTGCAGTTTGCCGTTGCCGGGATTACGGTGCACCAGACAGCGATGATGCAGCAGATCCAGTGGCTGTTGCGGCGTGCCGAACCGCGCCAGATAAGCGGGCGAGGCGGCAAGCATCATGCGCATCGGGCGAATTTCGCGCGTCACTATCCGGCTGTCCTGCACCGTTCGCTGGCCAATGGCGACATCCATCCGCTCGCCAATCAGGTTAACGCGGCGCGGGTCCATCGCCAGATCCAGCCGCACTTGCGGGTAACGCTGCTGGAAGGCGGGCAGCTCCGGCATCAGCCGGTAACGCCCAAAACCGGGAATAACGCTCACGCGCACCAGCCCCTGCGGCTCGTCGGCGGGCTTTTCCAGCGCCTGCGAGAGCGCATGCCACAGCGGCGCCACCCGATCGCGCAGCGCCGCGCCTTCTTCCGTCAGCACCACAAAATGGGTGTTGCGCTGAAACAGCACGCGGCCCAGGCGCGCCTCCAGCTGGCGGACGCTTTTGCTGATGGCGGCAGGCGTCACGCCCAGCAGGCGGGCGGCGGCGGAAAAGCTCTGGCTCTGCGCGGCGGCCAGAAACGCAGGCAAGAGGCGATGCACGTCAGGAGTAAGCGTCATGGTTGATACCTTTGGTTGAAACAGATATGCCTGGAGCTGTACTACAGGTTAACCCTGCGTCATGCCAACATTACCTCAACCCCATCGTTGAGGAGAGTAAAAATGAAAAAAGTTCTGGTGCTGGCCGGGCACCGTTACCCGGATGAATCGCGCGTCAATCGTGCTGCCATCGATGCGCTGAAGACGCTGCCGCAGGTCACCGTGCATGAGCTGATGCGCGAATACCCCGATTTTAAAATAGACGTGCAGCGCGAACAGGCGTTGCTGCTGGCGCACGATGCGGTGGTGATGCTGTTTCCGTTCTGGTGGTACAGCTCGCCCGCGATTTTAAAAGAGTGGCAGGATCAGGTACTGGAGCACGGTTTTGCCTACGGCACCGGCGGCGACCGCCTGCACGGCAAACCGTTTATGCTGATGGTGTCGACCGGCGGCAACGCAGAGGCCTATTCGCCGGAGGGCTATAACCGCTACCCGATAGAAGAATTCTGGCTGCCGTTCCACGCGATGGCCAACATGACCGGCATGATCTGGCAGCCGCCAGCGCTGATTCAGGGCACGCACGTGCTGAGCGACGCCGACCTTGACGCGGGCGTCGCGCAGTGGCTGAGCCGGGTTAACGCGCTGGTGCGTTAACCTTTCGGGCTACGCTTCCTCCTGCAGCCATATCACGGCTTCGAACGGGCGCAGGTTGATTTCACCGGGGCGGGGCGCGGCGTCAGGGTAGTTGCTCATCAACACCTGCCACGCGCCGCCGAAGTCGCCCGGCGTACACCAGTGCGCTTCGCGCGACAGATTCGCCATGACCACCAGCTGCTGGCCCTGCCATTTACGGCGATAGCACCACAGGTAAGGATGTTCCGCCAGCAGATCGTGATAGTCGCCCCAGGTGAAGATCGGGTGCGCTTTACGCAGCCTGATGAGATGTTGATAGGCGTAAAAAACGGAATCCGGATCGTCGAGCGCGCGCGCGGCGTTGATCTCGCGATAGTTATCGCAAAGCCCGATCCACGGCGTGCCGGTGGTAAAGCCGCCGTTGTCGCTGTCGTCCCACTGCATCGGCGTGCGGCTGTTATCGCGCGATTTGCTGGCAAGGATCGCAAGCAGCGTCTCCGGGCTTTGCCCCTGCGCGCGCCGCTCGGCAAACATATTGTGACTCTCCACGTCCCGGTAATCGATGATGCGCGTGAAATGCGGGTTGGTCATGCCCAGCTCTTCGCCCTGGTAGATATAGGGCGTGCCCTGCATGCCATGCAGCACCATCGCGAGCATTTTCGCCGCCGGCACGCGCAGCGCGCCCTCGTCACCGAAGCGCGAGACGATGCGCGGCTGATCGTGGTTACACCAGAACAGCGCGTTCCAGGCCACACCATGCATCCCCTGTTGCCAGTGGTTGAAAATCGCTTTCAGCGCCACGAAATCGGGCGCGGCGAGCGTCCACTTCTGCCCGTCGGGATAATCGACTTTCAGGTGATGAAAGTTAAACGTCATCGAGAGCTCGTGGCCCTCCAGCGCGGCGTAGCGCTGGCAGTTCTCAAGCGTCGTGGAGGACATTTCGCCCACCGTCATCAGCCCGCGCGGCTGAAACACGTCGCGGCTCAGTTCCTGCAAATAATCATGGATACGCGGTCCGTCGGTGTAAAAACGCCGTCCATCGCCGCGATCGTCCGACGGGAAATCCTGATCTTTCGAAATCAGATTGATCACATCGAGACGCAGGCCGTCCACGCCGCGATCGGACCAGAATTCACAGACCTTTTTCACCTCGTCGCGCACCTGCGGGTTTTCCCAGTTGAGATCCGCCTGTTCAGGGGCAAAGAGATGCAGATAGTACTGGCCGCTCTCGGCGTGCCAGCGCCAGGCGCTGCCGCCAAATTTGGAGCGCCAGTTGTTGGGCGCTTCTTCCGGCGTGCCGTCGCGCCAGATGTAAAATTCGCGGTGCGCGCTCTCGCGGTTCAGCGCGTCATGAAACCAGGCGTGCTGTGTCGAGGTGTGGTTAAACACCATGTCGAGAATCACCCGGATGCCGCGGGCATGGGCGTCGGCCACCAGCGTATCGAACTCCTCCAGCGTGCCGTAGCCCGGATCGATGGCGGTGTAGTTCGCCACGTCATAACCGTTATCGACCTGCGGAGAGAGATAGAAGGGCGTCAGCCAGATGGCGTCCACGCCAAGTTTTTGCAGATAATCGAGACGTTGGGTGACGCCCGCCAGATCGCCTGTGCCGTTGCCGGACGTATCCTGGAAACTCTTCGGGTAAATCTGGTAAATCACCCCGTTTTGCCACCACGGCAGAGTGTTATTCATAACGCGTTCCCGCTGTTGCTAAAGGGGAGCGCCGAAACGCTCCCCGCACCACCATAAAAGTTAGACGACTAAGAGCGTTCCCTGGCGGGATTTTCGCTTATAGACAAAGACCGTCAGGATGAAAGGAATAATGATAGCCACCAGCATCGCCATGCCGTAGACCTGCCAGTAGTCAGGCTGGATGGAGAGAATGGCAGGCAGACCGCCGACGCCGATGCCGTTCGCCACCACGCCGCTCAGCCCGCACAGCAGCCCGGCGATGCTGGAGCCCACCATGCCGCACAGCATCGGGAAGCGGTATTTCATGTTGATGCCGTACATGGCGGGTTCGGTGACGCCGAGATACGCGGAGATAGCCGCTGGCACGGAGATTTCGCGCTCGTTATGTTTGCGGCTGGTCATGATGATGCCCACCACTGCCGAGCCCTGGGCGATATTAGACAATGCGATCAGCGGCCATACCGGCGTGCCGCCCATGCTCTGGATCATCTGCATATCTACGGCGAGCGTGGTCTGATGGACGCCGGTGATGACCAGCGGCGCGTAGAGGAAGCCAAACAGCGCGGCGCCGATGGGGGCGAAGCTGCCGGTCATCAGATGACGCACGCCGAACGCCACGCCGTCGCCGATGAGACGGCCGAACGGGCCGATAAACGCGTGCGCCAGGAACACTGCGAGCAGCAGCGAACAGACCGGCACCACCACCAGATAGAGGTAATCCGGCACCAGGCGTTTTAAGCGAATTTCAATCATGCCGAGCGCCAGGCCCGCCAGCAGCGCCGGGATCACCTGCGCCTGATAGCCGACTTTGGCGATGGTAAAGAGCCCGAAATCCCACACTTCCGGCGTTTGCTGGCCGAGCAGGTAGGCGTTCATCAGCTGCGGCGAAACCAGCGTCACGCCAAGTACGATCCCGAGGATCGGCGTGCCGCCCATTTTGCGCACCGCCGACCAGCAGATCCCGACCGGCAGATAGAAGAAGATAGCCTCGCCGATAAGCCATAAAAAGTCGTAGATGGTTTTGAGCGCCGGAAACATCTGCGCCAGCGTTTTGCCGTCGTGCATCGGCACATCGCCAATCACGTTGCGAAAGCCGAGCACCAGACCGCCGCTAATGAGCGCGGGCAGCAGCGGGAAGAAAATTTCAGCGAAGTGGGAGATCAGGCGCTCGTGCCATTTCATGTTCTGGCGCGCGGCCAGTTTGGCCTGATCTTTACTGGCGGCGCTATGGCCGCTGGTGGCGATCAGCGCCTGGTAGTAATCGCCGACATTGGTGCCAATCACCACCTGAAACTGTCCGGCGTTGGTAAAACAGCCTTTGACCATCGGCAGCTCTTCTATCGCTTTCGGATCGGCCTTGGATGGCTGATTCAGCACAAAGCGCAGACGGGTAATACAGTGGCTGACGGTCGCGATATTCTCGCGGCCACCCACGAGGGTTATCAGCTTATCGATATCCTGTTGGTTTACTTTGCTCATGTTGAAGCCCTGTCACAGAGGTAGGTACGAGGCGCGGATGGCCTGTGGCGCAGAGTAACTTTTAACCGGCATGGCGTGAACGGGAACGTTCCCGAAAACAGAGCGCGATCACAATAAACATGCCATGAGAGAAGCTTAGTCGAGACGGGCGGGGATCACTATCTGGCGCGGATCGGCGCGGCCGGTTATCTGATCAATAAGCTGTTTCGCCGCCGCGCGCCCGGCTTCGCCATAGCCGGGATCGACCGCGATCGCTTCAGGGTGCAGGAACTTCAGCAGCGGCGTATTGCCGACGCTCGCAAGCTGTACCGGCGCGCCGCCGCGCTGCTGGAGATATTTACTGGCGCCGATGGCCAGCGTATCGGTGGCGCAGACCAGCGCGGTGGTTTCTTCATTCAGCACATCGGCGGCGTGTTCATAACCCTGTTTCATCGCCAGCCCCGGCAGCGTATCGCAGGGCGTCAGCCCGTGCGCGTGACAGAAATTAAGATACGACTCGTGGCGCCGCTTGCCGGTCGTAATATCGCTGTGCGGTACGCCGAGGAAGCTGATATGGCGGTGACCCTGGTCGTACAGGCGCTGCATCAACAGCCGTATCGCGCCGTCATCCTCGTAACAGACCGACGCAAAGCCCGGCGCGTCGCGCGCCAGCAGCACCAGCGATTCCTGCCAGGCGGTCGTCAGCACCTCGCTGATGCCGCTAAAGCCGAATAAAATCACGCCGTCGATATGGCGGCGGCTCAGCACGCCTAAATGCTCCTGCACCAGCGCCGGCGAGAAACGGCTTTCCAGCATGATGGGATCGTAACCCTGTTCATACAGCGCGGGCAGTATGGTCTGCACCGCCAGGTTTTCCGACAGCGAATCCAGACGGGTGACGATAATCGCCACCACTTTATCGCTCTGCCCGCGCATGGCGCGCGCCGAGCGGGAAGGGGAGAAGCCATGCTGGCGCATCACCGCCTCGACCTTTTCGCGGGTGCGTTCGCTGACGCCGCTCTCGTTATTGAGCACACGCGACACGGTGGATTTCCCCACGCCGCTTAAACGCGCGATGTCTTTAATGGTGAGACGGTGTTGCATCGTCCATTCCTCTGGCTGCCGGTCTTGAAAAGCGCTATTGCGATAAGGTAATGCCGCTGGTTTCTGGCGCAATGGGCATAATCTGGTTCAGGAAAGCTTCGGCGCACGCAAACGGTTAAAAACCGTGGCTGGCATCGCGAAGCGAAGCGGTAGCGCGTATCTTCGCCGATGACTTTTGGCTTATCAATCATTGTACTGCGCAATTGTGCGCCCAACGCGGGTCATCCGGGCGCAGAAGGCGGGAAAGGCTCAGACGTCGTGATGCTGGCTGCGCACCCAGATGCCTTCACATAAGAGCTGCGCGCAGCCCAGCGCCAGCGCCTGCGGGTCGGATTCATGCGCCGGAACGCGCGCCATCTGGTCTATCATGCCCACACAGCAGCGTGCCATATGCAGCGCGTCGATGTCATTGCGAAACAGGCCGAGGGTCTGCTCTTTGGCGATATTACTGGCGATGGCGTTAACCAGCGTGGCTTTGGTCTGGGCGCAGCCGGGCGGCTGAAAGAAGCCGATTTCGGTCAGCGCCGGGTCTTCGGCCAGGAAATGGAGCAGCTTGAGAAAGCTCTGCTGCACGCTTTTCACCAGCGCTTCGCCCTCGACGCGATCGCGAATTAGCAGCGTTTCGGTCAGCCGCTCCAGGCGCAGGCGAAATTCGCTGACCAGCTCTTCATAGGCGGCTTCTTTGCTGGCGAAATAGAGATAAAAGGTGGGCTGGCTCAGGCCGCTCGCCTTCACGATATTGCTGACTTTGGTACTGTGATAGCCAAGCCGCGCGAATTCGGCGCAGGCGTGTTTCAACAGCCGACGGCGGGTGGCGGCGCCCCGTTTCGGTTTCTGGCTTTCCGGGTGGTCAGCGTCAGTCTGCAAATCCTCTCTCCCTGGGTCACGTGAACGGCGCTAGCTTACTGCAAGCCAGGCGGCAACGGTATCGCGTCGGGCGTTTTCGTCGCGCTTGTCACGCAAAGACGTTATGTTACTATCGAGTAAGGTTACTCATCAGTAGTCTTTTTTGCGAGCGATAAGTCACGGTCGCCGCGCCCCCCGATGGAGAGTTGCATGAAGCTGCATATCTACGAGCACTGCCCGTTCTGCGTTCGCGCCCTGATGATTGTCGGCCTGAAAAAGCTGCCGGTTGAGATCTCGGTCATTATGGAAGGCGACGCCGAGACCCCGACCCGCATGGTCGGGCGCAAGGTGGTGCCCATCCTCGAAAAGGACGACGGGACGTATATGCCAGAGAGCATGGATATTGTGCGTTACGTGGATGGGCTTGCGCCGCCGCGCCTGACCGACGCGCCGGTTGATGAGGCGATTAAACAGTGGTGCGAGTCGGTTTCGACCCCGCTGTTTAATCTGGCGATCCCACGCTTTACCGAGGGCGATTTCGCCGAGCTGGCGACCACTGAGGCCCGCCGCGCCTATACCGCGCGTGAAGAGAAGGCGTTTGGCGATTTAGCCGCGCTGCGCGCGCAGACGCCTGCCTTGCTGGCGCAGGTCAACGCGCAGCTTAATGCGCTTGAGCCGCTGGTGGCCGGACGGCGCGCCATCGATACCACCGATTTTATTCTCTTCCCGCTGCTGCGCTCGCTCACTATCGTAAAAGGCGCCGCGTTCGGCCCGCAGGTGAGCGCGTATATCGAGCGTGTATCGACGCAGACTCAGGTAGCGCTGTTAAGCGCCCAGGCGAAATAAACGCGACGGGCAGAAGCCGCGCCGCTTCTCTTAGTAAATATGATCGCAGGAGTACAACATGACCGTTCCGGTAGTGGCCATTTTCGTCAGTAAACCTGGCAAGGAAGAGACGCTTGAGCAGTTGTTTCGCGGCGTCATCGAAAAAACGCACGCCGAAGAGGGCTGTATCGTGTATCAGCTCAACCGCGACACGGAAAACCCGCGCCGTTTCGTCTGGACCGAAGAGTGGGAAAGCCGCGAACTGCTGCAAAAACATCTGCAATCGGCGCACATCATTCATCTCTTCTCCGAGCTGCCAAAATACATCGAAACGTCCAGCGTGATGATGCTGGATAAACTGGCGGGCGGCCCGGCGAAGTAACGCGGCCATAGACAAAAAAACGGCTTGCCAGTGGCAAGCCGTTTTTTATTGCAACGGATTCAGGGAGAGACGGTATCGTTGTTTGTGCTATCGGCGCGTAACTGCTGGCCGCTCTCCTGCAACGACTTATAGAGGCTGCCGTTGCCGTTCATGATGTCGTCGATGCGCCAGCGGCCCTTCTCGTTAATCAGCGCGAAGCTCTGCGTGGTGGCATCCGGCGAACTGCGGAACGGACGGAAGGTGATCGTGGCTTTGGCGTGCGTGGCGTCGCTGTTGGTCACGTTAATCTTATCAACGGCCAGATCGTCCCAGTCCTGGCAATAGCAGATGGGATCGTAATCGAGAAAGCCGACTTCACCGCCGGAAAGACGAGTATCTTCTTCTACCAGTTTTAGCAGGCGTTCGGAGAGGATCTGCTGCTCGCCGGTGCTGGCAAAATCCACCGGTTCGTTGCCTTTGGCGTAACTCTGGTAGAGCGATTTCAGAAATTGCGTGGGGGTCTGTGCGTCCCCCTGCGCCAGCGTGCTGGCGGAGAAAAACAGCATAACTAACGCTAAGCGGTGCTTCATCGGAACTGGTCCTCAAACGTCCGTAAACAGGCTTGCGTAGTATGCTGTTTTTTCTGTTTGCCGCCAACCGTCGCGATTAACCGCCGAACTGTTCCGGATCCGGGCCGAGGCGTTTGCCCTGGTCGAGTTTCGCGATTTCGCTCAGCTCGTCTTTATCCAGACGGAAATCCCAGACGTTAAAGTTTTCCGCGATACGCGCCGGGGTGACGGATTTCGGGATAACGACCAGACCGCAGTCGAGATGCCAGCGAATCACGATTTGCGCCGGGGTCTTGCCATATTTATCCGCCAGCTCGCGAATGATTTTCTGGTCAAACACGCCTTCGCCGCCCTGCGCCAGCGGGCTCCAGGATTCTGTCTGGATCTTGTGCGTGGCGTTCCAGGCGTGCAGCTGGCGCTGTTGCAGCAGCGGGTGCAGCTCAATCTGGTTGATAACCGGCGTCACGCCCGTTTCATCGATGATGCGTTGCAGGTGCTCAACGTTAAAGTTACAGACGCCGATGCTCTTGATAAGCCCTTCCTGCTGAAGCTCAATCATGCCTTTCCAGGCATCGACATAGCGGTCGATAGCCGGTACCGGCCAGTGCATCAGATAGAGATCCACATAGTCGAGTTGCAGCTTTTCGAGGCTCTCTTCCAGCGCTTCGCGCGGACGCTTCTGGTCATCATTCCAGAGTTTGGTGGTAATGAATAACTCATCGCGCGCAATGCCCGCGCTTTTCAGCGCGTCGCCCACGCCTTGTTCATTCTTATAGGCCGCTGCGGTATCGATGGAGCGGTAGCCCACTTCCAGCGCCTTATGGATAGCGGTGACGACATCATCGTTGGTCGCCTGCCATACGCCGAGGCCGAGCTGGGGCATCAGGTTGCCGTCATGCAGCTTAATTACGCCTGGATTTGCCATATTTCCTCCTTTTGAGCTAACACACCGGGGCAAGCTGCCCCGGCGCAAGTCAGTGAGTTAAGTCTGGTCGAAATAGCCAAAAACGAAAGTTCGCAGGCAAAAAGCTTAGCGGGCGGCCTCGTAAATGCGGCGGCTCACGTCGAGCGTAATATCCTGGTGCTCGCCAAGCGCGGTGAGGCCGTGCTCTTCAAGCTTCGCCAGCAGCGCCGGGATGGAGCTGCCATCCAGACCGTAATCGCTCAGGCGGGTCGGGGCGCCCATGGTTTCGAAGAAGCGGCGAGTGGCGGCAATCGCGGCATCGATGCGTTCGTCTTCGCTGCCCTCAGTAATATTCCAGACGCGCTCTGCGTATTGCAGCAGCTTGGCGCGCTTCTCATTGCGCTTCTCGTTCCAGAGCGCTGGCAGCACGACCGCCAGCGTCTGGGCGTGATCCAGGCCGTGCATCGCGGTCAGTTCATGGCCGAGCATATGCGTCGCCCAGTCCTGCGGTACGCCCGCGCCGATAAGGCCGTTCAGCGCCTGGGTGGCGGCCCACATCAGGTTGGCGCGCACGTCGTAGTTTTCCGGCTCGTTCAGCGCCTTCGGACCCTCTTCGATAAGCGTCAACAGGATGCCCTCCGCGAAGCGGTCCTGGATTTTGGCGTTCACCGGATACGTGACGTACTGCTCCACGGTGTGAACAAAGGCGTCCACCACGCCGTTCGCCACCTGACGCGGCGGCAGGGTGTAGGTGTAAACCGGGTCGAGAATGGCGAAACGCGGCTGAACATACGGCGAGTGGAACGCCTGTTTGTCGCCGGTGGCGCGACGCGAAACGACCGCGCCTTTGTTGGATTCTGAGCCGGTCGCAGGCAGCGTCAGGACGGAGCCCATCGGGATGGCGCTGGCGATTTCACTGCCTCGGGTTTCGAGGATATGCCACGGATCGCGCGATGACGGATAGTGCGCGGCGGCCGCGATAAATTTGGTGCCGTCGAGTACCGAACCGCCGCCGACGGCCAGTAAAAACGTCACTTTTTCTTTACGCACCAGGTCAACGGCGTTCATTAGCGTCTCGTAAGACGGATTAGGCTCAATGCCGCCGAACTCCAGCACGTCGAGGCCGTTCAGCGCGCTATGCACTTGATCCAGCACGCCGGTTTTTTTGACGCTGCCGCCGCCGTAAGTCACCAGCACGCGGCTGTCGGCCGGAATAAGGGCACGCAGCTCGCTGATGGCGCCTTTACCAAAGGCGATATGGGTCGGGTTATGGAGGTTAAAGTTGTTCATCGAAAACTCCTCAGGAAAGAAACGTCACGCAACGGCGTGGAAGGTTGACGACTATTCTCGGCGCGGGAGCGCGCAGCCTCAATGCTCATTCCTGCCTTTCTCTTGCCCATTTCTCTTTGCCTCTGGAGAAAACCATCTTTTTTGCGCACACTGAACGCCGGATTAAAGGGCGACCGGGAGCCGCTGTTCATGAACCGCGATGCAGTGTGTCGGAATATCACCGATGAGATTAAACGACTAAAAGAGAAAGAAAAAACGCTGAGTTTTTTGCCGCCGGAGGTGCGCCTGCTGTACGGCACTACGCCCGGCGCGCGCACGCCGGTGATTTATCAGCCTGGCATCATATTTCTCTTTTCCGGCTATAAAACGGGTTATCTCAACGATAAGGTTTTCCGTTACGATCCGCGTGAATATCTGCTGCTCACGGTGCCGCTGCCGTTTGAGTGCGAGACCTTCGCCACGCCTCAGGAGCCGCTCGCGGGCATCCGCATTAATATCGATCTGCTCCAGCTTCAGGCGCTGGTGATGGAGATTGGCGAGGATGACCACTTTCGGCCAGCGCCCTGTTCCTGCGGGATTAATTCCGGCGTGCTGACCGATGAGATCCTCTGCGCCGTCGAGCGGTTGCTGGAGGTGCTGGAAACGCCGCTGGATGCGCGCATTCTGGGGAAACAACTGGTGCGCGAAATCCTCTATCACGTACTGAAAGGACCGGGCGGCGGGGCGCTGATGGCGCTGGTAAGCCGCCAGACGCATTTCAGCCTGATAAGCCGCGCGCTAAAACGCATTGAAACGCGCTACGCCGAAAGCCTGACGGTGGAGCAACTGGCGGCGGAAGCCAACATGAGCGTGTCGGCGTTTCACCATAACTTCAAAGCGGTAACCAGCACCTCGCCGCTGCAATACCTGAAAACCTGGCGGTTGCAGAAAGCACGGCTGCTGATGGCGCATAACGGCATGAAGGCCAGCGCGGCGGCGATGCAGGTGGGGTATGAGAGCGCGTCGCAGTTCAGTCGTGAATTTAAACGCTATTTTGGGGTGACGCCGGGAGAGGATGCCGCGCGCCTGCGCGCGCTGTCGTGAGCGGAGCCTGCGCTCCGCCCGGGAAGTCTTAGTGCGCTTTTTTCTTTAATACGACCAGCAGCGCGCCGAGCAGGCCAATCACCAGCAGCGCGATGGGCAGGATCATCAGGAATGTCATCACCTGATCTTCATGGCGTTTCACGAGCGGGATCATGCTGAGCGCATAGCCAAAGCCGGTGACCACGCCGACCCAAATCACGGCGCTTAGCCAGTTGAAGATCTGGAAGCGGCGGTTAGAAAGCCCGGAGATGCCCGCCATGGTGGGCAGCAGCGTGCGCACAAACGCCAGGAAACGGCCGCTCAGCAGCGCCAGCAGGCCGTGACGATCGAACATGCAGGTGGCGCGGTGATGATATTTCGCCGGTAATTGCGCAAGCCAGCCGCGCACGATGCGGGTATTGCCGAGCCATCTCCCTTGTACGTAGCTCAGCCAGCAGCCGAGGCTCGCCGCGGAGGTGAGGATCACAAGCGTCGGCACAAAATCCATGACGCCCTGGGCTATCATCGCGCCCGCCAATAACAACAGGCTGTCGCCCGGCAGAAACGACGCCGGCAGCAGACCGTTTTCTAAAAACAGCGTGGCAAACATCACGCACCAGACAACGCCAACGACATGCGGGTCCGCCAGCGCGGCAAAATCGTGATGCCAGAGCGCAGCGATAATATCCTGGATAACAGCCATGGGAGATCCTGTGGAACAGCGGAATTGCCCCTATTGTACCCTTAAATGTACCGCCGCATCTGCACTACAGCTTCAACAAACCCTCTCTTTTCCTGGGATAAGGCGCTTTTTTTTCACTTCAGGCGATGCGACGGAAGGCTTCGTCCAGATCGGCGATTAAATCTTCCACATTTTCGAGCCCAATGTGCAGGCGCACCAGCGTGCCGGTGAAGTCGACGCCGCCCGCCGGACGGATCGCCGCGAGCTCCTCCGGCTGGTTGGCGAGGATCAGCGATTCATAGCCGCCCCAGGAATAGGCCATGCTGAAATGCCTGAAATTATCGAGATAACGCGCCAGCTCTGCGTCGCTCAGCCGTTTATCGAGAATAAAAGAGAAGAGGCCGCTGGCCCCGCTGAAATCGCGCTTCCAGCATTCATGGCCTTTACTGCCCGGCAGCGCCGGATGATTGACGCGCGCCACCTGCGGATGTGCCGCCAGCCATTGCGCCACGCGCAGACCGCTTTCATGATGCTGGCGCAGGCGCACCGCCAGCGTGCGCAGGCCGCGGCTGGTGACATACGCCGTATCGGCGTCCGCCATCTGGCCCATTAAATAAGCGTTCTCGCGAAGCGTTTCCCAGCAGCGGGCGTTAGCCACGGCGGTGCCTATCATCGCGTCCGAATGCCCGACCAGATATTTGGTGCCCGCCTGAATGGAGATATCGACGCCGAAATCGAGCGCCTTAAAAAGAATGCCCGCCGCCCAGGTGTTGTCCATCATAATAATGGCGTCTGGCGCGACGCGGCGCACCGCCGCGACAATCGCTGGCACGTCATGCACTTCCATCGTAATAGAGCCAGGCGATTCCAGAAACACCACTTTGGTGTTGGGCTGAAGGTGCTGCGCGATGCCCTCGCCCGCCAGCGGATCGAACCATGTGGTCGTGACGCCGAATTTCGTCAGAATTTTGGTGCAGAAATCCTGGGTCGGCTCGTACGCGCTGTTGGTCACCAGCACGTGATCGCCTTGTTCGACAAACGCCAGAATCGTATTGGCGACCGCCGCCGCGCCGCAGGGGAACAGCGCGCAGCCTGCGCCGCCTTCCAGTTCGCACATCGCCTCCTGAAGCGAAAAGTGGGTCAGCGTGCCGCGCCTGCCGTAAAACAGTTCGCCCTGCGCGCGCCCGGCTGTGGCCTGCTTCTTCGCCTCGACGCTGTCAAACACCAGCGATGACGCACGCTGAATCACGCTGTTCACCGAGCCTTGCGTGTAACGTTTTGCGCGTCCGGCCTGGATCAGCGCCGTCTCAATGTGTTTGTCGGTCATGGATTTCCCCTGTCTGAACGTCTGGATGTCTAAACCTACGTTACCACGGAAAATCGCCGCCGCCTCGCGCTGATTTCGTTCTGGCATTAAAGATGAAAAAACATCATCTGAACGGCTTTCCTGTCTGAGCGCAAAGAAAAAAAAGTGGCGCTGGCGCACTATGCAAATACTAATGAGAACTACTATCAATTCGATGTCATTTTGATATCATTGTGAGCAGTTTTGTGACTTTCGTCCTGGAGATGCACAGTGGGAAATAATTTGATGCAGACGGATCTTTCCGTCTGGGGCATGTATCAACATGCCGACATCGTGGTGAAAATCGTCATGATTGGCCTGATTCTGGCCTCCGTCGTAACCTGGGCGATTTTCTTTAGCAAAAGCGTTGAGCTGTCAGGCCACAAACGCCGTCTTAAGCGCGAGCAGCAGGAGCTGGCTGGCGCCCGCACGCTGGATGACGCCCGTGAAATGGCCGAGCGTTTCGGCCCGAAAAGCCTGAGCGCGCGTCTTATTGAAGAAGCGCAGAATGAGCGTGAACTGTCGGCGGGCTGTGAAGATAACGAAGGCATCAAAGAGCGCACCGGTTTTCGTCTTGAGCGTCGCGTCGCGGCGGCGGGGCGTCATATGGGGCGCGGCAACGGTTATCTCGCGACCATCGGCGCAATTTCGCCGTTCGTCGGGCTGTTCGGCACCGTGTGGGGCATCATGAACAGCTTTATCGGCATCGCCCAGTCGCAGACCACCAACCTCGCGGTCGTGGCACCGGGTATCGCCGAAGCGCTGCTCGCGACCGCCATCGGTCTTATCGCCGCTATCCCGGCGGTTGTTATCTATAACATCTTCGCGCGCACCATCGGCGGCTATAAAGCGACGCTCGGCGACGTGGCCGCCCAGGTGCTGCTGCTGCAAAGCCGCGATCTGGATCTTGAGGCGAGCGCACACGCGCAGCCGGTGCGTACTGCTCAAAAACTGCGTTTAGGTTAATCCTATGGCGATGCGTTTTAACGAAAATCTCGATGATAACGGCGAAATGCACGAAATTAACGTCACGCCGTTTATCGACGTGATGCTGGTGCTGCTGATTATCTTTATGGTGGCCGCGCCGCTCGCGACGGTCGATGTGAAGGTGAACCTGCCGGCGGCGTCCAGCGAGCCGCAGCCGCGCCCGGAGAAACCGGTTTATCTGTCGGTGAAGGCGGATAAAACGATGTTTATCGGCAACGATCCGGTGACGCGGGATTCCATGATTAGCGCGCTCGACGCCCAGACCGGCGGCAAGAAAGACACCACGATTTTCTTCCGTGCGGATAAAACCGTCGACTACGAAACCATGATGAACGTGATGGATACGCTGCATCAGGCGGGCTATCTGAAAATCGGGCTGGTCGGCCAGGAAGTGACGAAGGCGAAGTAACGCTTACGCTCTCAGGCTTCAGGCAAAGAAAAAGCGCGGCACAGGCCGCGCTTTTTTATTGTCCCAAATGCGGGATTAGCTCAGGTGTTCGCCGCCGGTCACGCCGTGAACCTCAGCGGTGACGTAGCTTGATTCCTGGCTTGCCAGATACACATAAATCGGCGCCAGTTCAGCCGGCTGGCCTGCGCGCTTAAGCGGCGTCTGCTGGCCGAACTGCGGGATTTTCTCCTGCGGCTGGCCGCCGCAAATCTGCAGCGGTGTCCAGATTGGGCCAGGCGCCACGATGTTCACGCGAATGCCTTTTTCCGCGACCTGTTTGGCAAGGCCGCGGCTGTAGTTAAGAATAGCCGCCTTGGTGGACGCATAATCCAGCAGGTGCGGGCTTGGCTGATACGCCTGAATAGACGACGTCGTAATAATGCTCGCGCCCGGTTTCAGGTGCGGCAGCGCTTCCTGGGTTATCCAGAACAGCGCGAACACGTTGGTCGCATAGGTTTTCTGGAACTGCTCGCTGGTCAGATTCGCGATATCTTCCACCGCCGTCTGTTTACCGGCCACCAGCGCCAGGATATCCAGCCCGCCCAGTTCTTTAATGGCGCGATGCACCAGATCGCGGGCAAATTTCTCATCGGTCAGATCGCCTGGGATCAGCACCGCTTTGCGGCCTGCCTCTTCAATCAGCGCCTTGACCTCTTCGGCGTCCTGCTGCTCGTCCGGGAGGTAGTTCAGCACCACGTCCGCGCCTTCTCGCGCGTAAGCAATGGCGGCAGCGCGACCGATACCGGAATCGCCCCCTGTCACCAGTGCCTTACGATCCTGAAGACGCCCGCTGCCCTTGTAGCTTTTCTCGCCGCAGTCCGGCACCTGCTCCATTTTGGCCTGAATCCCCGGCGCAGGCTGTTTCTGCTTTGGATATTCCCCGGTGAAATACTGGGTCGTCGGGTCCTGGATCTTGTTCTGGTCGTTCGCCATAAGTTCCTCCTCGTTATCAAAGCGTCCTTTAAGGGTAGTGCCTCATGCTGCGCTGGCGGAAATTATCAGGATTTTCTGTATTTCCGGCGCGGGCCGGTTCTCCTTTTCGCGAGCCTGCTGCAATAATGAACAGCAGGCAACCCAGACGCGTTATCGACGGAGCAGCAGGATGAAACATGAGCGTCAGCAGAAGATTATCAGGCTCTTATGGGCGCATGAGGCGCTGACGACCCAGGCGCTGGCAAGTCGCCTTGCCGTGAGCCACGAGACCATCCGGCGCGATCTGAGCGAACTTCAGCGCGCCGGGAAGATTCTGCGCAGCCACGGACGCGCGCGGGTGCTGCGTCGCGATGTGCAAAGCCATGACGATCCGTTTCAGGCGCGCCTCAAGAGCCACCATGCGCATAAGATGGATATCGCGCGCAACGCGCTGAACTGGCTCGACGCCGGTATGGTGGTGGCGCTCGACGCCAGCACAACGTGCTGGTATCTGGCGCGTCAGTTGCCGGACGTGCCGCTCACGATTTTCACCAACAGCGTGCGGGTAGGGCAGGAGGTCGCCAGGCGAGAGCAGATAACGCTTATCAGCACCGGCGGCATTCTGCATCGGCAGGCGGCCTGTTATGAAAACCCGTCGCTGCCTGCGCTGCTTAAGCATATCGATATCGATCTGTTTCTGTTTTCGTGTCAGGGCATTGATGAAGCAGGCGGCATCTGGGACGCGCGCTCGTGGAATGCGGAATATAAAACGCTGTTGCTGCGCCGGGCGGCGCAATCGCTGCTGCTGATAGACCGTAGCAAACGCAATCGTACCGGAGAGGTGCAAATCGGAACGCTGGAACAGGTGACGGAGGTGATAACGCAGGAGGAAAACGGCGGGCAGAAAGCGGGCGCGCTACTTGTCGGGTGAGGCGGCGGGCGTTTCAGGAAGCGGCGTAACGGAGGAGGTCTGGTAGCTACCCTCGGCGAGCTTGCGGCTTAGCATCAGCGTTTCGGCTTCCTGCGCTTTAATCTGCTGATAATGCTCTTCTATCGCCGCCATCATTTGCGCGCGCAGTTGCGGATGGCGATTCATTATCTCTTCCAGTACGGCGCCATAAACCTCTTCTTTTACCAGAAACGGATAGATTTCGCGGCGATTCTGCCATTTCAGTTGTACCAGGGCCGCCGGGATCATTAGCACGGCCCGGGTATACCCGGCTATGGCTTCATTTTTTTCATTAATCAGCGCCTGCAAATTCTGACTTAAGATAAATTTCTGTTCTTCTTGCTTATCTAAAGTGAAATATTGGTGGCTGGAGGTTATTTCCGTCACGCCAGTTAATCCTCGAACTTATAAAAAACGGGGGCGTCTTTTTCCTGGGTAATGAGATTAAGCCAAATTTTATTACCCGCTTCATTTATCTGCGCGGTTTTGGTGGCGATCAGCTCAGCCAATTCTTCAGCGCTAATAGCATTATCTTCGACCAGTTTATTCAGGACTTTAGTGTACGCCTCAATTTTAACCACACTGAGCAGGCGTGCTTTAATATGACGGTCGCGTTCTTCCAGCAGTACGTTGCCGCTCTGGCCCGCCAGAGATTTGCCGCTCAATATGTCCGTTTCATATTCTTCGAGCTTTGGCTTTCCCTGAGTTAAATTTTCGCTATTTTGTTCGCCAGAGGAGTGGTTGTCGGGTGTGGGAATACGATAACGCGCCGGCACAAGATTGTCGGGCAACATTGATGTTATTTCCTTTTATATCAGAAGGATAAAGAAATACGCCGGATGGTTTTCGTTGACAATAACATGCCGTAAAATTAAAATCAAAAAAAACGGAGCCTGCGCATGAACAGTATTTTTTATTCTGTCATTACCTTGCTGCTGCTTTTAAGCGGCGTGCTTTTTTTTATGAAAGAAAATGGTGCCAATAAACCAGACAACGGTTCTGGCGCAGATCCCATCCCGCCGCGTAACAAAGAAGAGGGTGAAGACCATTTCTCCGCGTTACTTAACGCAATTACTCCGTTGTGGTACTGGCGCGTTAATCACGAATATATCGATTTTACTAACGCCACCATTAAAAAAATGACATTTGAAGAGCTCAACGCCACACCGGGTTTATTTGAGGCGCAGCGCCGTTGCAGTAATCTTAATTCAGCGGTTTATAAATATTACGATAATTTAAAAAAACGCTGTCTGAACGGTGAGTTAGTCACCTTCTCCGATATCGAAGTGCTCAACCTGCGCCACTGCTTCCATGAATTCAGCCAGGAGGCGTATCCGCAACTGGTGGCCATCGTCTGGCCGGAGTATGAGCGCCCGCAGGTGGATATCACGCTGGTCTGAACGCCGTAGCTCTGGCGCCGCTGTTGTCAGACCATCGCCTCTGTGCGTTATACTGAAAGCCATTCTGGCTATTTTTCAGGACGCTATGGAACGCTTTATCGAAAACGCAATGTACGCCTCGCGCTGGCTGCTGGCCCCGGTTTACTTCGGGCTTTCTCTCGCTTTACTGGCGCTGACCGTCAAATTCTTCCAGGAAATAATCCACGTTCTGCCGAACATTCTGTCTGTCGCCGAGTCGGATCTGATCCTGCTGTTACTGTCGCTGGTCGATATGACGCTGGTAGGCGGGCTGCTGGTGATGGTGATGTTTTCCGGTTATGAAAACTTTGTCTCTCAGCTCGATATTCATGAAGGTAAGGAAAAGCTGAGCTGGCTTGGCAAAATGGACGCCAGTTCGCTGAAGAATAAAGTGGCGGCGTCGATTGTCGCTATCTCTTCCATTCACCTGCTGCGCGTTTTTATGGATGCGAAGAACGTACCGGATAATAAACTGATGTGGTATGTGATTATCCACCTTACGTTTGTCCTGTCGGCGTTCGTCATGGGGTATCTGGATAAAATCTCCCGCGGTAAAGGGTATTAACCCGACCGGCCCGTGAACCTTTCGCTTTAATTGCGTGATTAAGCCCCTTCTGATGAAGGGGCTTTTTTTATGGCTACTACCGTGATAACCCAATGAAAAAGGGGCGCTTAGCGATGGTCTATACTCAGGTTTCACTTTAGGGCAGCCGACAAGGAGGAAGGATGGAGTACATTCTGCACACCAATTTTTTGCGCCTGATGACATCATTAACGTTCTGGGGAAATGTCTTGCTGGTGCTGGCGGTAACCGCCGTCACTTACTGGGTCGTGAGTAAAATCATCGATATTCTGCACAAGCGCATCGCGCGCTGGGCGGAGGAGCACAACAACAGCACCGCGTATAAAGTCTTTCTCGACGTGCTGAGAAAGACGCGGCGCATTCTGATTCTGATTGCCGCGTTTCTCTTCAGTTTGCAGTTTGTCAGCCTGCCTGACCGGATGCACAGTACGATTTCCCACGCCTGGTTCCTGGTGCTGGCGTTGCAAATCGCGCTCTGGTTCGATCAGGCGGTACAGTCATGGCTGCGCCACTCGCTGATGCGCCCCGGCGCGCATCGCAACCCGGTGACGACGATTATTCTGGGGCTGATGATCCGCGCGCTGATCTGGGCCGTGATGCTGCTGTCGATCCTCGCCAATGCCGGAGTCAATATCACCGCGCTGGTGGCGAGCCTCGGGGTCGGCGGTATCGCCATCGCGCTGGCGGTACAGACGGTGCTGAGCGACGTCTTCGCCTCGCTTTCAATTGGTTTCGATAAGCCGTTTGAAATTGGCGATTTCATCGTCTTTAACGATGTTTCCGGCACCATTGAACATATTGGGCTGAAAACCACGCGCATCCGCAGCTTAAGCGGCGAGCAGATCGTCTGCGCGAACGCCATCCTGCTTCAGCAGACGATCCACAACTATAAGCGTATGCAGACGCGCCGCATCGTGTTTACGTTTGGCGTCTCGCTCTCCACGCCGCCCGAAAAGCTGCGCCAGATTGGCCCGATGGTGAAGTCAATTATTGAGAAGAGTGGCGATACCCGCTTCGACCGCGCCCACTTTGCCACTTTCGATCAGGATCGCCTGACCTATGAAGTGGTGCACATCATTAATACGGCGGATTACAACCAGTACATGGATCTGCAGCAGGAGATCAACCTGCGCATCATGGAAGGGCTTCAGGAGCTGGGCGTGCGGCTGGCGCTGCCAAGCCGTGTGATTATCCAGCCCGACGCGCCGGAAGAGGAAAAGCCGGAGGAGGGCACGCCGCAGACGGCAAGCCCGGCGTAACGCGCCGGTAAGAGATAACACCCGCCCCGGTGCGTCCGGCGGCGGGTTTTTTATGCAAGCTGTTCTGGCAAACGGCGCAGGGGAGCGCTGATTACCACCAGGCTTCCCACATCGCGCCGATATTCAGCGAATCCAGCGTGGTGTCGTCGGTATTGTTGACGCGCGCGGTGCGTTTGTTATCCACCTCGCCGCCGGTCACGTAGAAGCGCAGCATCGGGCGGAATTCCGGGCCCATGGCGATAGACATATTCTGCGAGAGCGTCACTTTCCAGCCGTCGTTATCGCCGCCTTCCTGATAATCGACGCGCTGCCAGCCCGCTTCCAGCCAGGTGGAGTGAACGTCGTTCCAGAAATACATCGGGCGCACGATGGCGTTGTAGTTGCGGCGGTTATCGCGGTCATCGCGGTCATTATCGTAATCGTGGAACGCCAGCAGATATTCCACCTGCGCCTGTTGCGTGAATTTATGCAGCCCTTCAAAGCTCGCATACACCGTGGTCAGATCGTCGGTTTTGTTATAAACGCTGTTGTCTGAATTATCGGAGTAGCGGGCGATAAGCTTATTCACGCCGCTGTCGTTGGTGTGGCTCAGCACCACGCCGCCCTGCCAGGCTTTCAGGCGCTCGTCGCGATCCACGGCTTTTGAGTCGAAGCCGTAGTTGGCGTACAGCTCCAGATCGAGCGGGCCGACTTTCATACCGTGAATTTTAGACGTCGCCGCGTAGTTGCCTTTGTCGCCGGTGCCGGAGCCGCCGGTACAGGAGATGCGCGACGGGTTCGCCTCGTCTTCCATCACTTCCGGGCTACAGGATTCCACGGCGGCCACGACCGCGACATCAAACTGCACGCCGCCCAGATCGAAGTTTTTCACCCCGGCGCCCTGGCCGTCATGGTTCATCCAGAAGTAGTCGTTAATGCCCTGTTGCGGACGCTGGTGGAAATCGCGACCAGCCCAGAAATAGGCGTTCGGGTTGGATTCCAGCAGGTTAGTGACGCCTGCGTAGGCTTTTTTCAGGTTCACCTCGTCGCCCCAGTGGTCAAACATCACGTTGACATCCCAGATGGCGCCGTTGCCGCCTTTAAAGGCTTTCGAGAGCTGGAATTCGCCGCCGTTGCCTTCGTTGCCGAGACGGCCAATCGCGGAGGCGCCGTTATAGGAGCCGTCGACCGCCACATATTTCTGGTCGCCGCTCTGGTAATGCGCGCCATAGCGGGCGTAACCGGTAAACTTCACGCCGAACGGGATAGCCAGATCCGGCGTCTGGGCGGGGCTTTGCGGCTCGGTGACCACATCGGCCTTCTTATTCATGGCGGCGTCGATTTTCGCCTGGCGCTCGGCCAGCGCCTTATCCACGGCCTTCGCCACCATGGCGTCAATCTGTTCCTGAGTATATTCCTGAGCGAGCACAGATACCGGGCAAAGCGCGGCGATAACCGCCATGGCTAATGGAAGTTTTTTTAACGTAGTCATAATTATCTCTTTATCGTCACTATTATTAAGACAACAGCTTTCCCTTCTGGCGAGCCAGAATTAATGCGCTATCATCGGGAAAGCGTATTTACGTCGTTTCGGGTACAGCGGTTTATTTATCGCCCGCAGAATGGCTTCTGCCGCGAATAAAATGTTTTATTTACTGACGCTGATATAAATGCATCAGCTCTTCAGAGAATTCGCGCGCCAGCAGGGAATTCATTAAATGATCCTGCGCGTGCACCATAATTAAGCTCATCGGCTGGCGGCCTTCGCCCGCGTCCTGCTCAATAAGCTTCGTCTGCATCTTGTGCGCCTGCCGGGCGTAGCCGTCGGCTTCGCGCAGCAGATGTTGCGCCTCGCTGAAATTACCCGCCCGCGCGGCGTGCAGCGCCTCAAAGCAGAGGCTGCGCGACTGTCCCGCATTGACGATGATTTCCATTACCGCTTCTTCCAGTGCAATCATGTTGTATTACTCATTCATTAATGAAAGGGAATGACAGGACGTCACCGTCCCCGCAGGGCGAAATACCGCCACGCGTTGAGTGCTTATTTTTTCCGGCTTCCGGCACCGTTATTTCTTGTGCGCCTTCCCTGGCGCGGTCGTGATTATCCGGTCACGGTTTGCGCCTGAGGGGCGGCGTTACGCGCTTTCAGTTCTTCGGTTTTCATCAGCGAGCGTTCATAAGCGCGCAGGAACGGCAGGTAAATCAGCGCCGACATCACCATACAGATAAGGCACATCACCACCGGCGCCAGCGCCCAGTTAGCGGCCCAGGACGCGCCGATGGGTGCCGGGGTCGTCCAGGGAGTGAGCGACACGACCTGCTCAATCAGCCCCAGACGGGTGGCGGTCCAGGCGAGAACGGCGTTCACCAGCGGCACGCAGACGAACGGGATAAACAGGATCGGGTTCATAATAATGGGCGCGCCGAAGAGAATCGGTTCGTTGATATTAAAGAAGCTCGGCACGATACCCATTTTGCCGATGGTGCGCAGGTGCGTCGCACGGCTTTTCAGCAGTAAAAACGCCAGCGGCAGGGTACAGCCGACGCCGCCGATCAGCAGGTAGTGATCCCAGAACCCTTGCAGATAGGTGTGCGGCAGCGCAGCACCTGCGGCCAGCGCCGCCTGGTTGGCCGACAGGTTCGCCATCCAGAACGGGTTCATAATGCCGGTGACGATAAGCGAGCCGTGAATGCCCGCAAACCAGAAGATCTGGCACAGCAGCACAGAGAGCAGCA
Source organism: Cronobacter sp. EKM101R (assembly GCF_963888145.1). NCBI lineage: Bacteria > Pseudomonadati > Pseudomonadota > Gammaproteobacteria > Enterobacterales > Enterobacteriaceae > Cronobacter > Cronobacter sp. EKM101R. The sequence goes on from NZ_CAWPHW010000033.1 coordinate 101,637, forward strand.
CCGCGGGCAGGGAGTCGGATGCGGAGACCAGCGGCTCGAGCAGATGCATGATCGCCTGCGGCATGATCATGCCGGTTTGCGCTTCGATAAACAGATTCAGCGGATGCAGCGTTCCCATCACCGCCATCACCGGAATGAGAATTTCAAACGAGCGCGCCACGCCGGTCGGCACCTCTTTCGGCAGACGAATGGTCACCTTATGCTGCTTGAGCCACGCATAGACGCGGGTGGAATAAATCGCCGTAATCAGCGCGGTGAAAATGCCCTGGCCGGAGAGATACTGCGTGGAGATTTTGCCGTCGGCATAAGGCGCCGCCACCAGCAGAAACGCCATAAAGGCCAGCAGGCCCGCCATCACCGGATCGAGCTGGAACTGACGCCCCAGGCTCGCGCCGACGCCGACAGAGATAAAAAAGGTCATTACGCCCATGCTGAGATTAAACGGCAGCATTAGCTGTTCCCGATACGTCTGCGAAAAATCGAGCCAGGCGCGGGCAAAGCCGACCGTGGTATCGGCAGAGAACGGCGGGAAGATAAACACCAGCATAAACGAGCCGATAATCATAAACGGCAGCGCCGCGGTGAAGCCGTCGCGAATGGCGATAACATATTTCTGCTGGCCGAGTTTCCCGGCGAGCGGCGTAATCGTCTGTTCAATGACGGCAACCATCGACTGATATAAAGAACTCATGGGCGAGATCCTGTTTCTAATGCGCGGCTTCAATAAGCGAGAGCGCGTAATCCAGCACTTTGTCGCCACGCTGCATTCCGTAATCCATCATGTCGATGGCCTGAACAGGAATGCCGTGAGCGGCAGCCTTTTGCGACAGCGTCGGTAACATATACTTCACCTGCGGCCCGAGCAGCACCACCTGATACTTTGGAAACTGCGTATCAAATTCGGCAACGCCCCAGGCTTCAATCTGTACGGGAAGGTCCCGCTCTCCTGCCGCGTCAACCATCTTTCTCACCAGCAGACTGGTGGACATCCCCGCAGAGCAACACAGCATAATCTTGTACATGGCCTCATCCTTAAATGTAAAAACTTATTGCGGAGATGATTGGATAGGATATGGAAACCGATTTCCATTTATAAAAAAGAGAAGTGTGAAACCCGTCATGATCTCCGTCCTGTCGGGCGAATTAATTGGATTTGCATCACAGCTTTTCAGGCGAAATGCGTAGCACGGACACGAAACGGAAAATCGGTTTCCATGATTTCGGGAAACGGATATACTTCAACCGGTTATCATCTGAACAATTTTTGATGAAAGTTTGACGCAGAAAGCCAGGTTTCTGTCAGGGGAAAAAGATGTCAACAATCAACGATGTATCGCGTCTGGCCGGGGTGTCGAAAGCCACGGTGTCACGGGTGTTGAGCGGATCGCGCGGCGTCAAGGAAGCCAGCCGTCAGGCCGTGCTGAAAGCAGTGGATGAGCTCAATTACCGGCCAAACGTTATCGCGCAGTCGCTGTTAAGCCAGAGCACCGGCTGCATCGGCGTTATCTGCGCGCAGGAGAATATCAACCAGACGACGGGCTACCTGTACGCGCTGGAAAAACAGCTCAGCCAGCATCAGAAACACCTGTTGCTGCGCTTCGCCAATAGCAAGCATGAAGTCATGAACGCGCTGGACGAACTCACCAGCGGCCTGTGCGACGATGTGCTGATTATCGGCGCGCGGTTTCCGTTAAATATCACGCAGGAAAATGTGATCCTTGTGGACTGCATGGAGAGCGAAAACGCCCCCAGTCTGCATTACGATCACGCCTTCGCCGTGGAAACCGCCTGTAACTATTTGATCCGGCAAAATCGTCGCCAGATAGCCCTGATTTATCCGCAGGGCAATGGCTTCGCCGACCAGGTGCTGCTCGGCTATAAACTGGCGCTGGAGCGTAACTTCCTGCCGTTTAACCGCAACCTGGTGTTTATGGATGCGACGTCTTCCTCCGTGGCGTTACAGGAACTGCTGAATAACGCCACCACGCTCAATTTCAACGCGCTGCTGGTGGCGGATGACCAGGAGGCGCAGCGGGTGATCCCGCAGCTCCAGGCCTTCAATAAATCCGTACCGGACGACATTATGGTCTTTAGCCTCGCGGGCACGCTGCAAATGCCCGGCGTGCCGACCATTCCGGCTATCGAATATTCGATGGATGTCATGGCCGCGCGCATTGTGGGCTGGCTGAACGAGAAGACGCAGGATGTGCTGGGCAGCGGCGTACTGCGCGGCGATCTCTTCCTGCCGGAAACGCGCAAGCGCTAAACGCCTCAGGCCGCCTGCGGGCGGCTTTATGGTCTGCGCGCTACCCGTTTAAGCTGGCGTGTATGGCCGCGTGCCAGCGCAAAGACTGAGATAAATGCGCCGAGGAGCGCGCAGAGCATATCCGCCTGGGTGTCCCATTCGTCGCCCTGCGTACCCAGAAAATCATCGGCGTCTTTGCCGAGCGCCAGCGCCACCCACCACTCAATCAGCTCGTAAAAGGCGCTAATGGCAAGCGTCACGCAACAGACCAGAAACGCGAGCATTTTCGCGCCGAGCCGGTAGCCGCCGCGCGCCAGCACTTCCCGCGCCGAGAGCGATATCACCAGCCCCTGCAACACATGGCCGAACCTGTCATACGGGTTGCGCGCCATCCCGAACCACTCCTGCACCATGAACCCCACGGGCACGCGCGCGTAGGAATACATGCCGCCGACGATAAGCGACACGCAGCCGGTGAAAATCAACGCATAGAGCAGCGGCGTCAGCGGATAGCGTTTTGCGGTCGCCCACAGCACCGGCACCACGATAAACACCGGCATCACTTCCATGAGCCAGGTCAGCCTGCGTTCGGTGGTGAGCGCCGTGAGAATAAGCAGCAGCGCCAACAGCAATGTGCCGACAGAGAGATACAGCGGGCGGGAGAGAGGCATCAGCGATCCTTCACTTAAGTCAATATACGGTTTCGTTGAACGGCGTAAAAACAACGCTGGAAGCGCGTCTCTGGCCTCGTGCAACGGTGAACGTTTTTATTAAGGGTAGACGCACTCCCGCGCGGGTTCATGATTAAACCGACCCGCCGCGTTCGGCAAGAAAGGGGAGAGCAGGGCAAAGGCGACAGAAACGCCGGGGCAAGCCTGCAATAAAAAACGGGGCCGCTTACCGGCCCCGTGGGTTTTACAGCGTTAGCACTCAGAACGATTTGTTCAGGCGCAGGCTGAAGGTGTGCGCCTGGTAACGCTCGCCTGCCTGGAGATCGTAGCGGGCGTCAACGCTCAGGTCGTTAGCGTTAAACAACGTGCTGCCGACCGACAGACCCGCCATATCCTTCACCGGCGCAGCGCCTTTGGTGGTGAACTGCGTCTCGCCAATGGTGTCTGCGGCGTAGGTCGCGGTGTTGCTCGTGCGGCGGTGGTCATACTCGTGGATCCAGGAGACTTGCGCGAACGGCGTCAGGCGGCCAAAGCCGGTGTCGATGCCTTTCTCGATGCGCGCGCCAAGGTCGCTGGTGACCGACTGCGTGTGCGACGAACCTACGTCCAGCGCCATGCCGTTGCCGCCGCTCTCTTTATAGCCATCCACGTGCTGATAACCGTAAGTCAGGCCCGCCATCGGGGTGAGGACAACCTCAGCCGGCAGCGTGAACGGGTAGCCGAATTCGCTTTGCAGCGTCACGGACTGACCGTTGAACTTGCCGTTTGCCGTGCCGGAGAAGCCGGTGAAGTCGGCGCGACGAACCGTGTCGTAGTTCTGACGAGTCAGCGCGGCAGAGAGGTTCATAAACCACGGGTCGCCTGAGTAGCCGGCATAGCCAATCACGCCATAGTTATTCGCCGTCGAGTTGTTGCCGCTCAGGTTGTCTTTACCGTGTACGGAAGTATTGCTGTAGTTCAGCGCCGCACCTACGCGCCAGTCTTCGGCGACGGTACGATCCGCGCCAAACAGCAGGCCGCCGAATTTCGCGCTGTACCCGCTCACTTCGCTGGTGCTGTCCTGACGGGCATAACCGCCGTACGGTTGAGCCCAGACGATCCAGTCGCTGTAGCCGTCACCGGTGGAGACGCCGCTCAGGCCCGCCGTCTGCGGCGTGCGGATAGTGTCCAGATGGTTGCCGACGACACCCATCGCGGTGGACGTCGCCACGCCGCTCGCCGTGCTGACGCTGATATTCTGGCTGGTGGACAGACGCTCGCCCACGCGGTTGGCTTCTTTCGTGCCTTCAATCGCCAGCGAGGCGTTGTAAAGCTCAAGCAGTTGCGGCGCGATGCCGGAGTAATGGGCCAGACCGCTCAGCGACGACGTCGCGTTCGGGGTCGTCGGGCCTGGTTTGGCCGCTGGCGGCGCAGGCGGAGTGACCACGACCGGCGGCTTGCCAACCGGCGGCGTGACCACTGGCGGTTTTCCGACGACAGGCGGGGTGCCATCAACCGGCGGTTTCTCAACGACCGGCGGCGTGACAACAGGCGGCGTCGGCGCTTTTTCAAGCTGAACGACCAGCGCGCTGTTCGACTCGTCAACATAGGTTGAGCCTGTGACCAGACCGTCATAACCCACTGCCTTATATGCCAGTTTGTCAGCGTTATAGTTCGTACCGTTGGTGTTGGCGTTAATCACCACATAGCGCTGGCCGGGCGCAAACTTATAGGTGTTGCCGGAGCGGGCAAGCGATACGGTGGAGCCTTGATCGACGGTGGCGGAACCCGTGACATTCAGGCGGCCATAACCGGTATCCTGCGCGATATCGCCGCCGGCTGACGCCGTGTCGCTCACGCCGAGGATAAGCGCCGCGCCAGCGTTCTGGTGGTAATTGCCGGTAATAGCGATCGGGGCGTTAACCTGGAGCTGAGCGGCATCGTTAAGGACGGTGCCGACGGTGCCGGTATTGCTGTCATCGCTTGAGAGGCTTTGCATCGAGAGACTGGCAATATTAATGTTGTCATTCAGCAGCATTGAGCCGGAGCGGAAGATAACGTCGCCGTTGCTGGTAATCACGCCGATGCTGTCAGTGCTGGAAACTGTCTCGTCATCGCTGACGGTACGTGTGCCCGTGAGAACGCCCTGCTTATCCGTGCCGCCGATAAATTCCAGCGCTGCGCCGCCGTTGGCGATGATATTGCCTTCAATAACGCCGCTGTTGGTGATACTCAGCGCGGAGGTTGTATTTCCCTGGCTATAAATAGCATTGCCTTTGCCGGTAATCGTCCCGTTATTGGTAATGACCGTGCTGGCGCCGTTATTGCCTGCGATATAAATACCCTGACTGCTGCCGGTAATCGTGCCGTTGTTAATCAACGTAGTCGCTGCTGTTTGAGTATTATAATTCGTGGTATAAAAGCCATAACTGCCGCTGATAGTGCCATTATTAATAATGGTGCTGGGGGTCGTCGAGTTGTTGGTATTGTTGACGCTATAAAGACCTACGATATTGCCAGTGATATCGGCGTTATTAGTCAGCGTATCAATATGGCCCATGTTATACACGCCAATATAGCTACTGGTGATATGCCCGTCGTTGATTAACGATTTAATAACACCTGTGTTGGTATTGAAAATACCTGAATTATAATAACTGTTGTTAGTGTTAGCGTTACCGATAGTGCCGGTGTTATGCAGCGTATTAATAGTGCCCGCGTTATAAACTGTGCCGCTGCTATAATTATACCCGTTGGTATTGGTGGTGGTAGTGGAGTTAATAATGCCTGCGTTTTCCAGCAGATCGATTTTGCCACTGTTATTCACGCCCGTTCTGCCCGTAATGACGCCTGATGTGACATTTTTCAGGATGCCGAGCGTACCGCTGTTAGTAATGCCGCCCTGACTATAGTTGCCGCCATAATTATAGTAGGAGTCAGGGCCTTCAATCGTACCGCTGTTAATCAGCGTGCCGACCTGGCTTGTTTCAGTCAGGTTAATGGCGCTGCCGGAGTAATAATTATTGCTGGCGGCGGTCATTTTAATGCTGCCCGAGTTATCGATAGTATCGATCGTGCCTTCGTTTTTCAGGCCGTAAGAATAGGTGCTGGCATTCAGGCTGTTGCCTTCAGCGGAAATAGAGCCGTCGTTATCGAGTAAACCGACCGCAACGCCTTGACCGATGCTGAGCGCCGCGCCTGTATTACTCAACGCAGAGCCGGTATTTGTTACCTGAACCAGGTCGTAGGAGGCGGAGAGCTGAACATCAGATTGCTGGTCGGAAATGATATAGTCGCTCGACACCGCAAAAGCATAAGGCGCCAGCAGTCCCTGGGCAGAGGTTAACGCTACCAGCAAGGTTCCTTGCTGGCTAAACCGTGATTTCTTCATGATGTACCGTGCGATGTCGCGCTTAAGGTTAAGGTCAAGAGCCGTTATGTGTTACGTTCCGATTTGTCTGCTTACATTCCGTTGCGCTATACACATTTGCTGGCAAAGAAAACGATAAGCGAGGCTTAACTATTTTCGGCGCGCCCAATAAGGAACTTTAGAGTTTCGGTTAAATATAATTCTGGCGGATAAGAAAAATGGCGAAAAAAAACCTGTCTTTTACGCGTGTATTATTGATTGGTATGACTTTATTGTTCGCGGGATGCGCCAGCCGGGATTATCGTGAAAGTGCGAGCGAGTTCGCAAAAAAACGTGGTTTCATTCGTGAGGAGATATCCGCGAACGGAATACCTCTTCTTACCTGGCAGCGTATTACGCCGCCCGTCACGCGCCTGCGGGTCTACATCGAGGGGGATGGCTTCGCCTGGGTGAGCCGCACGCGCCCCTCCGACGACCCGACGCCGCATAATCCCCTTGGCCTGAAGCTGGCGGCAGCCGACCCGTCCGGTAACATTTTGTACCTGGCGCGACCGTGCCAGTTTATCGGGCCGCCGCTACCGTCCGCCTGTAACGTTCATCTCTGGACGGATAAACGCTTCTCATCAAACGTCGTTGAGGCCATGAATAAAGCAGTAAGTCAGGTTGTTCAGCGCTACCCGCAGGCCCGCATTGAGCTGGTGGGCTATTCCGGGGGCGGAAACATTGCCGCGCTGCTTGCGGCGCGGCGCACGGACGTGGTTTCGCTGCGCACGGTGGCCGGCAACCTTGATGTCGCTTACGTCAATGCGCTGCACCGCGTTTCCGCGATGCCGGATGCGCAAAGCGCGGCAGACGTGGCTGTGAAGCTTGCAAACCTGCCGCAAATACACTTCAGCGGCGCGGATGACAGCACGGTGCCGCCCGCCGTCGCCAGGCGTTTTCAAAACGCCGTGGGCGAGCGCTGCGCACAGGTTAAGGTGGTGCCGGGAATGGATCATGGCTCCGACTGGGCCGCGTTATGGCCAGGTTTATTGTTGAGCGCGCCGGTTTGCCGGTGAGTAAGAGAGATAACGCGGGTGGGGGGGAGGTATTCCGGTTTACAGAAGTGCTTCAGCATGACGGCCAGAAGTATGAGCACAAAAGCAAAAAACCAGCCCGTAGGCTGGTTTCTTTAAATGAGTGGTGCCCGGACTCGGAATCGAACCAAGGACACGGGGATTTTCAATCCCCTGCTCTACCGACTGAGCTATCCGGGCAACGGGGCGCATTAAACCCGATTCACCTTTCGACGTCAACGAAATTCCACGAATTCTGCGCCATCCGCCCATTCCTGCGCCACTTTGTTTGCGAAATAGCCATTTCACAGCGTTACGCGAAGAAACGCGTCCAGAGCGCGGAAAGGGGCATAGAAATCAACAGCGCGGGTAACAGATTGACCACCGCAAACATCTTGATGCCGCAGATGCGCAGGCCCGTCGCCAGCAGCAACAGGCCGCCCGTCGCGGTGAAATCGCCCATCATCGCGGGCGTCGTCAGCGGCAGGATAAATACCGCGCCAGCGGCGAGCGTTAGCTGGATGAGCAGCATCGGAAGGGAGATCGCCGCGACGGCGGCGCCAAGCGTCGTGGCGAAAATCGTGGCGGTGAAAAAATCGAGAAACGCTTTGGCGATAAGCAGGCTGTTATCGCCGGTCATGCCTTCACGCATCGCCCCAAAAATGCCGGTTCCGCTCGCGCAAAACAGCACGATGATCGCCACAAAACTCTGTACGAAATTATCCTGCGCGGGCCGCGCGTTTTTACCGGGCCGTAACCGGCGCGCTACGCCGTTCAGGCCATGCACCAGATTCACTATCCCTTTTTCGATGTAGCAAAGCTCGCCAATCAGCGCGCCAAGCAGCATCGAGAGCACCATCACCGGCAGGTTCACACACTTCACCACCAGCAGAATGCCAATACCGAGCGACGCCAGCCCGAAAATCGAGGGCATAGAACTGCGCAGCCGCTCGGGAAGCCGCTGGCTTAACGCCGCGCCGAGCAATCCGCCCAGCAGCACTGCCGCCGCATTGATAAAAGGTCCGGTTACCACATTGTGCTCCTGCTTAAGTCTGTGTCGCGATGGGGTTCAGCATAAGCCCGATATCAGGTGGAGAAAAGCGCGCCTGATAAAGGCATTTTTATGCGTGTCTTATGCTTACTTATTTTAACGGTTTATTTAATCTCATAATAATCAAAATGATAAAAAAAGAGCGAATCAAAATCATGCTTAAAAAAGCGATATTCTCTCTGCGCTGCCTTGCCCCGTGCGGCGTAAGGTGACATGATTGCGCGACTTTTCTCCATCAGACAGGGTATGCCGCTATGATCGCGCGTTTGCTTTCAGCCGTCATTTCTTCGCGACATTGCACAATGCCGCGCGCCCGTCATGTCTGTCCGCCATACTTTCCCATGCCCACCATGCGGTGAGGCCACCGTACGCTCACTGCCGGACAACAGTAAAACCAGGCGCGCTCTGCTTTTACTGATGTCTCGCGGTCGGAGCTGGTAACCAGTCAGACCATCATCGTTTCGCCGGGATACCGTCCCGTTGCCGTGCCCGAAGGCGCTTACACCGACACTCAGGGTTTTTGTGCTTATGAAATCGTTAAAAATTGCCGCCAGCCACGCCGTGGCTCCTCTGCTTTCGACTTCCCGCGATGTGGTGGGGCTCGATGGCACCGACTTTACCGACGTGGCCGCCGTGGTGCTCTCCGTGGCCGATACACGCAGCGGCATTCTCGCGCTGCTTAAGCGCACCGGGTTTAATCTGCCGGTTTTTGTTTATCTTCAGAACGGCGAAAGCTGCGACGCGCCGGTCAGCGGCACGCTCACAGGAACGTCGCAGGAGTTTCTGGCGCTTGAAACCGCCGCGCTCGCGTATGAAGAAAATCTGCTGCCGCCGTTTTTCGACACGCTGACGCAGTATGTGGAGATGCAGAACAGCACCTTCGCGTGCCCTGGCCACCAGCACGGCGAGTTCTTTAAAAAGCACCCGGCGGGCAGGCAGTTTTATGATTTCTTCGGTGAAAACGTGTTTCGCGCCGATATGTGCAACGCCGACGTTAAACTGGGCGATTTGCTGATCCACGAAGGCTCTGCCAAACACGCGCAAAAATTTGCCGCGAAAGTGTTTCACGCCGATAAAACCTATTTCGTGCTGAACGGCACGTCGGCGGCCAATAAAGTCGTGACCAACGCGCTGCTGACGCAGGGCGATCTGGTGCTGTTCGATCGTAACAACCATAAATCGAACCATCACGGGGCGCTGATCCAGGCCGGCGCCACGCCGGTCTATCTCGAAGCGGCGCGTAACCCGTTCGGGTTTATCGGCGGGATCGACGAGCGCTGTTTCGACGAGGCGTATTTGCGCGAGCTGATTGCCGAAGTGGCGCCGTCGCGCGCGCAGGAGGCGCGTCCGTTCCGTCTGGCGGTGATCCAGCTCGGCACTTACGACGGCACCGTCTATAACGCCCGCCAGGTGGTGGATAAAATCGGCCACCTCTGCGATTACATCCTGTTTGATTCCGCGTGGGTCGGCTACGAGCAGTTTATCCCGATGATGGCCGACTGCTCGCCGCTGCTGCTGGATCTCAATGAAAACGATCCGGGGATTTTCGTCACGCAGTCCGTACATAAACAGCAGGCCGGGTTCTCGCAGACGTCGCAGATCCACAAAAAAGATAACCATATCCGCGGTCAGGCGCGTTTTTGCCCGCACAAGCGGCTCAATAACGCCTTTATGCTGCACGCCTCGACAAGCCCGTTTTATCCGCTGTTCGCGGCGCTGGATGTGAACGCCAAAATCCACGAAGGGGAGAGCGGCAAGCGGCTGTGGGCCGAGTGCGTGGCGCTTGGGATCGAGGCGCGTAAGGCGATTATCGCCAACTGCCGGATGATCAAACCGTTTATCCCGGATACGGTGGCAGGGCGGCCATGGCAGGATCATCCGACAGACGCGATTGCCCGCGAACGACGCTTTTTCAGCTTTGAGCCGGGCGCGGCGTGGCACGGTTTCGCCGGTTACGCACGCGAGCAATATTTCGTGGACCCGTGCAAGCTGCTACTCACCACGCCCGGTATTGATGCCGAAACTGGCGAGTACAGCGATTTCGGCGTCCCGGCGGCGATCCTCGCCAATTACCTGCGAGAAAACGGCATCGTGCCGGAGAAAGCGGATCTTAACTCGATCCTGTTTTTGCTCACACCCGCCGAGAGCGCGCAGAAGATGGCGCATCTGGTCGCGATGCTGGCGCGCTTCGAGCAGCATATTGAAGACGACACGCCGCTTGCCGACGTGTTGCCGACGATTTGCCAGAAATACCCGGTGCGCTATAAAGGCTACACGCTGCGCCAGCTCTGTCAGGAGATGCATAACCTGTACGTGAGTTTTGACGTCAAGGCGTTGCAGCGCGCGATGTTCCGTAAAGCGGAGCTGCCGCAGGTGGTGATGAACCCGCAACAGGCGAATATCGAATACATTCGCGGCAACGTGGAGCTGGTGCGTCTGAACGAGGCCGAAGGGCGCGTGGCGGCGGAAGGCGCGCTGCCGTATCCGCCGGGCGTGTTGTGCGTGGTGCCTGGTGAGGTGTGGGGCGGGGCGGCGTTGCGTTATTTCCTGGCGCTGGAAGAGGGCGTGAATCTGTTACCAGGTTTTTCGCCGGAGTTGCAGGGCGTTTACAGCCAGACCGACCCGGACGGCATTAAGCGGTTGTACGGGTATATGTTGCGGGCGTAAGACGTTATCGGACGGGGCGCGTTAAGAGATGGCGGGTGCGCGTTGCTTACCCGCCCTACAATCAGGGCATCGTTTTGCGTAGGGCGGGTAAGCGCAGCGCACCCGCCATAAAACCGCCCCGCCATAAAACCCGCCCCGTCATAAAAAACCAAAAATCACGCTTCTCCATCGGCCCGGCGGTACAGCCGCCGCGGGTGCCCAATCTTCCCGTACAACATCTCCACCGTCAGAAATCCGCTCTCCACGCAATGCTCAAGATACCGTCGCGTGGTGGTTTTGCTTAGGCCCGTCGCGCTCACCACGTCATCAACTGAAAAAATCTGCTCGCGGCTGTCTACAAACAGCCGCTGCACCAGCGTCAGCGTACTCTCCTCAATCCCCTTTGCGCCGGAGTCTGGCCGGAAGCTGCGCGCCTGCAACTGATACAGCGAATCCACATTCTGCTGATCCACAATCTTCCACACCCGCTGCTGCTCGCGAAACTGCACAAAGCGCTCCAGGGAGTGGTTCAGGCGCTTCCACGACACCGGCTTTAACAGATAATCGAACGCGCCGTTGCGGATCGCCTGGCTACAGGTGTCCATGTCGCTCGCGGCGGTAATGAAAATCACCGAACAGGCGCTGTTTTTAAGCGTCAGGCTCTCCGTCAGCGTAATGCCTTTGCCGTCCGGCAGATAATTATCCAGCAACACCAGATGCGGGCGTTTGTCGCGGATCTGCCGCTCGGCGTCGGCGAGCGTCGCCGCCATGCCCACCAGCCGCAAATACGGGTGCTGCTTCACCATTTCGGCGTGCAGCGCCGCCAGCTGGTTTTCATCTTCCACAATCAGTACGTCGGTCATCTCAGGTGGCATAGTCAGGTTCTCCCTGCGGTTGGGCCGGACGAACGTCGGGCGCGTCAGGAATAAAAAGTGAGAAAATCGTGCCGCGCGGCGTATTCGCTGACACTTCCAGCGTCCCACCCGCGAGCTTCACATAGCTGGCGATAAGATGCAGGCCGATACCGTGATCGCCGCGGCGTTTGGTGGTGAAACCCGGCTCGAAGATCCTGTCGCGAAGCGCGGGCGAGATCCCCACACCGCGATCCGCCACTTCGATGATCAGCTCCCGCTCATTCAGGCGGATCAACACCTCGACCGGATCGTGCGGCGCTTCGGCGCGCTGAGTAGCTTCGATGGCGTTATCGAGCAGATTGCCGATAACCGAAATCAGCTCCGCCTCGCCAAGCCCGCGGAACGCGCGCGCCATTTCGCAGGCCGGATCGAACGTCAGCGTCACGCCTTTCTCCCGCGCTCTGGCGCATTTGCCAATCAGCAGGCCGCATAAGGTAGGCGAACGAAACCGCCCGGAGATAAAATCGAGCAGCTCCTGGGTATGTTCGGTCTGGGCCTGAATATAGCCCAGCGCCTGGTCGTAATGGCCCAGATGCAGCAGCCCCGCGAGCGTCGACATCCGGTTCAACTGTTCGTGGCGCAGAATGCGCAGGTTATCCGCGTAGCGTTTCACCTGGCTTAGCTGCACGCTCAGGCTGTCGATATCCTTGCGGTCGCGAAAGGTAATCACCCAGCCCTGCAGCTCGCCTTCCAGCAGAATGCGCACCCGGCTTGCGATCACCGTCAGATGGTTGAACACGCAAATCTCATCATGCGTGTCGTTTTCCAGCATCACCTGCGGCGAGAAAAAAGAGACCGGGTTCAGTACCGCCTCCAGCGGCTGCCCGCGCAGCGAACGCGATGACACGTTCAGCCCCAGCAGCCGCTTGGCGGCGCGGTTAATCACCGCGATGCGCGAATGTTCGTCGATGGCGATAACGCCTTCGTAGATGGATTCCATCAGCGCCTTTTGCTGGCGCACCAGCAGCCCGATTTCCCGCGGCTCCAGAAAAAACATCTGTTTTTTGATGCTGCGGGTGAAGAACCACGAAAAGATAAACAGCGCCAGCAGCAGTAGCAGCGCGCCAATCAGGATATTCACCACTTTGCCAAGCGTAATGGTGTCGAGATAGCTGGTCAGATAGCCGACCGAGACAACGCCGATGACGTTACCTTGCTCGTCAAAAATCGGCGCTTTGCTGCGCAGCGACACCCCAAGCCCGCCCCGGCGAATGCTGGTAATGGTTTTGCCTTCCAGGACTTCCTGATTATCGCCGCCGATAAGTGGCGTGCCGATGCGGTCATGAAAGACAGAATGAAACAGGTGCAGACCTTTCTCATCGCCAATAACCATAAAGCTGGCGTCGCTGTGACGCGCCATGCCCGTCATAAAGGTATTAATCGCCGGAATATTACGTTGCCTGACGGCTTCGCGTAATGACGGAATGAGAGAAATCTCTTCCGCCTGTATTCTCGCGCGGCTGCTCATCTCCTGATAAAGCTGACGGCTAACGTCGAGATAATAATAAACGCCGAGCGCCGTAAACAATACGGAGAAGAATATGATGAGATGAATAAATAACTTAATACGAAAGGAAAACTTCATCATTCATTGGCGCGCCGGAATGCAAACAGTAGAGAACTGTACCATTTTTTCAGGCGCTTACCGGAACGGCGCCTGAAACTTGTGATCCCCTGCACATGGCATGGCGCGCAACGGTAACTGTTTACCCGCGTTACGTTTTTAGGCCGAAAAAAGGCCGCGCTGAATAAACGCCATAAAAACCACGCGCGTAAATTAAGCGCGGATCACATCACGTTAATTAAAACCATAAACGCCATAGGTGCCATTAAATTACCGGTATTGATTCGGCCTTCCTCACAAATTGTAAGGGTAACCTCTTTTAGGCTTATCGGGAAATATAACTACGGAGCTTAATAACAATGAGCACAACCGATGATTCTTACGTTGTACCCCACACCCCGTCTGATACGAAGCCAATATCACTGAAAGAAAAGTGGTGGCATATCATGGATTCCTGGAAAATCGGGATTATTCCACTGCCGCTGTTTGTTCTCTCCGGCGCGCTTATCGCCATTGACTGCCTGGGCGGCAAACTGCCGAGCGATATCGTGGTGATGGTCGCCACGCTCGCGTTCTTCGGCTTCGCCTGCGGCGAGTTCGGCAAACGTCTGCCGGTGGTCGGCAAAATGGGCGCGGCGGCGATTTGCGCCACCTTCATCCCTTCCGCACTGGTCTATTACGGCTGGCTGCCGGATGTGGTCGTGGAATCCACCACCAAATTCTATAAATCTACCAACATTCTCTATCTCTACATCTGCTGCATTATCGTCGGCAGCATCATGAGCATGAACCGCACCACGCTGATCCAGGGCTTTCTGCGCATTTTCTTCCCGATGCTGTGTGGCGAAATCGTCGGCATGGTGGTGGGGATGGGCGTGGGCATCGCGCTGGGCATGGATCCGTTCCAGATCTTCTTCTTCCTGATCCTGCCTATTATGGCGGGCGGCGTGGGCGAAGGCGCTATCCCGCTCTCCATCGGTTACGCGACGCTGCTGCATATGGATCAGGGCGTGGCGCTGGGCCGCGTGCTGCCTATCGTCATGCTCGGCAGCCTTACCGCGATTATCATCGCCGGTTGCCTTAACCAGCTTGGCAAACGCTACCCGCACCTGACCGGCGAAGGCGAACTGATGCCGGATCGCGGCGACAAACCGCAAACCCAGACGCTGACCACCGCGTTCAGCGGCAAGGCTGACGTCACCACTATTGCCTCCGGCGCGCTGCTGGCGGTGCTGCTCTATATGCTCGGCATGCTTGGCCATAAGCTAATTGGCCTGCCTGCGCCCGTTGGCATGCTGTTTATCGCGGTCTTTATCAAGCTGGCGCATGGCGTCTCTCCGCGCCTGCTGGAAGGCTCGCAGGTGGTCTACAAATTCTTCCAGACCTCTGTGACCTACCCGATCCTCTTCGCTGTCGGCGTGGCGATCACCCCGTGGGAAGAGCTGATGCACGCCTTTACGCTCAACAACCTGCTGGTGATTGTCAGCACCGTGTCGGCGCTGGTGGCGACGGGCTTTTTCGTCGGCAAGAAAATCGGGATGCACCCGATTGATGTGGCCATCGTCTCCTGCTGCCAGAGCGGGCAGGGCGGCACCGGCGACGTCGCCATTCTTACCGCGGGCAACCGCATGACCTTAATGCCTTTCGCTCAGATTGCCACCCGCATCGGCGGCGCGATTAACGTCTCGCTCTCCCTGCTGGTGCTGAGCAATTTCCTTATTTAATCCTCAGGATACGTTGTTATGAAACTTGCGAGTTATCTCCATCAGGGCCGCCGCAGCTACGGCATTGTCACGGATAAAGGCGTGGTGGATCTCGGCTCCCGTCTCGGGGCGCATTATGCGGATCTCAAAACGCTGCTGGCGCAGGATGCGCTGGACAAGGCGCGTGGCTACGCCGATGCGCCCGCCGATGTGGCGATCAGCGACGTGATGTTTTTGCCGGTTATCGAACAGCCGGAGAAGATCCTCTGTGTGGGCATGAATTACGCCGAGAAACGCAAAGAGTTTGACCAGCACAACCCGGCGCCGACGCTGTTTGTTCGCTTCCCGGATTCGCAGACCGGCCATAACGCGCCGGTGCTCAAACCGCGGCACTCCAGCGAGTTTGATTACGAAGGGGAACTTGCGGTGATCATCGGGCGCGGCGGCGAAAACATCGCGCGCGAGGCGGCGCTCTCGCACGTGGCGGGCTACAGCTGCTACATGGACGGCTCGGCGCGCGACTGGCAGCACACCTGGTTTACGGCGGGCAAAAACTGGCGGCAGACCGGCGCGTTCGGCCCGTGGATGACGACCGCCGATGAGATCCCCGATCCGCACCAGCTCGCCATCCGCACCTGGCTTAACGGACGCATGGTGCAGGATGACAACACCCGCAGCATGATCCACGGCGTGGCGGAGCTTATCGAATACATCAGCACCTTCACCCGCTTAAGCGCGGGCGATGTGATCATCACCGGATCGCCTGGCGGCGTCGGTAAAAAACGCACGCCGCCGCTCTTTATGAAACCGGGCGACAAAATCGAGGTGGAGATCGAGCGGATCGGTCATCTGTGCAATGTGATCGCCGAAGCGCCCGTCGCGCATCCGGCGCCTGCCCACTAAGCGAAGCCGGACGG
Organism: Cronobacter sp. EKM101R; assembly: GCF_963888145.1. Lineage (NCBI taxonomy): Bacteria > Pseudomonadati > Pseudomonadota > Gammaproteobacteria > Enterobacterales > Enterobacteriaceae > Cronobacter > Cronobacter sp. EKM101R. Next base: position 117,752 of record NZ_CAWPHW010000033.1, read on the forward strand.
ACGTATGAGCAATCTGGAACTGGTCACCGTGGCGCTCGCCCGCCAGCCGCAGGAGAAAACGCGCGTCGCGGCGTTTCTCGCCAGCCATCAACTGGGGATGGATGAGGACGTCACGCATGTCGTAGTTGCCGTGGCGCAGGGCGATATCGCGGGCTGCGCGGGGCTTGCGGGCAACGTGATTAAAGGCGTGGCGGTGGATGAGCGCTGGCGCGGCGAAAACCTCAGCGCCCGTCTGCTGGTGGAGGTGGAAAACCTGGCGATGAGCCTCGGCCACTTTCATCTGTTTCTCTGCACGCGTCCGTACAACCTGGAGCGCTTTCGCCGCTGCGGCTTCTGGCCGCTCGCGCAGTGCGACGACATCGCGGCGCTCCTTGAAAACACGCCCTCCGGCATCCGCCGTTACTGCCAACAGCTCGGCAGGCTGAAACAGCCCGGCGCGCGTATCGGCGCAGTGGTGATGAACGCCAATCCGTTTACGCTCGGCCACCGTTTTCTGGCCGAACAGGCGGCGAGTGCGAGCGACTGGCTGCATCTTTTTGTGGTGCGCGAAGAGGCGTCGTTTTTCCCTTACCGCGAACGGCTCGCGATGGTGCGGGCAGGCGTCGCGCATCTGCCGAACGTCACGGTGCACGAAGGCTCGGCGTATCTCATTTCGCGCGCCACCTTTCCGGGCTACTTCCTCAAGGAGCGCGGGCTGGTGGAGCAGGCCTGGAGCGGGCTGGATTTGCAGATTTTCCGCCGCTATATCGCGCCTGCGCTCGGCATTAACCGACGCTTCGTCGGCAGCGAACCGTTCTGCCCGGTGACGCGCGCCTACAACCAGGCGATGCGCACGTGGCTTGAGCGCGCGCCGGTGAGCGCGCCGCCGGTAGACGTTATCGAAATTCCACGACTTAGCCACGCTGCGGGCGAGGCGATTTCCGCATCCGAAGTGCGCCGCCTGCTCAGGGCGCAGCATTTTTCTTCGATTCGCGAACGGGTGCCGGACAGCACTTACGCCCTTCTTACGCAACGTTATCGCGCTGAAGTGGCCTGAATTCTTATCTGACAGGACAACCGTAATGAAGATAGTCAAGGAGGCGCTGGCGGGGACCGCCGAGTCCAGCGACCTGATGGTGAAAATCGCCCCGGCGGCGGGCGAGCTGGAGATTGAAATCTACAGCGATGTGATAAAGCAGTTCGGCGACCAGATCCGCCGCGTGGTGAAAGAGACGCTCGCGGCCATGGACGTGTACGAAGGGCTGGTGATTATCGAGGATAAAGGCGCGCTGGATTGCGTGATCCGCGCCCGGCTGCAAAGCGCGGTACTGCGCGCCTGCGAGGCGCAGCCGCTGCGCTGGGAGGCGCTCAAATGAGCAAACTTCGCCGCAGTATGTTGTTTCTGCCCGGCGCGAACGCCGCCATGCTCTCCACCGCGTTTATCTACCGGCCTGATTCCATCATGTTCGATCTCGAAGACGCCGTGGCGCTGCGCGAGAAAGACACCGCGCGCCTGCTGGTCTTCCATGCCCTGCAACACCCGATGTACCGGGATATCGAAACCGTGGTGCGCATCAACCCGCTCAGCACGCCGTTCGGGCTGCCCGATCTCGAAGCGGCGGTGCGCGCAGGCGTCGACGTGATCCGGCTGCCGAAAACCGACTCGCCGGAGGATATCGACGAGCTGGAAGGCCACCTGGCGCGCATTGAGCGCGAATGCGGGCGCGAGCCTGGCTCGACGCGCGTCATGGCGGCCATTGAGTCGGCGGTAGGCGTCATTAATGCCGTGGCGATCGCCCGCAGCTCCCCGCGCCTTATCGGTATTGCGCTCGCGGCGTTCGATTATGTGATGGATATGCAGACCGAGCGCGGCGACGGCACGGAACTCTTCTACGCCCGCTGCGCGGTGCTGCATGCGGCGCGCGCCGCCGGGATCGACGCGTTCGACGTGGTGTGGTCTGACGTCAATGACGAAGCGGGCTTTTTAAAAGAGGTCGATCTTATTCGCAAGATGGGCTTTAACGGCAAATCGCTTATCAACCCGCGTCAGATAGATCTCCTGCACAACGCCTATGCGCCAACGCAGGAGGAAGTGGTTTACGCCCGCCGCGTGATTGCCGCCGCCGAAGAGGGCGAGCGCAACGGGCTCGGCGTGGTGTCGCTCAACGGCAAGATGATTGACGCGCCGATTATCAACCATGCGCAGGTGGTGCTGGAACGCGCCGCCGCCTCCGGCGTGCGCCGTTAAGGAGAGAATCATGAACCAGACAGAACTTCTGCATGTGCAGTTTCCGCACCTGCGCGACCTCACGCCCTTCGACACCGCCCACACCGCCACGCCATGGCTGGCGGATGACGAGCAGAAACACACCCGCAAACTGTGCGCGTCGCTGGAAGAGGCGGTGCGCAAAAGCGGCCTGCGCGACGGCATGACGATTTCCTTCCACCACGCGTTTCGTGAAGGCGACCGGGTGATCAACCAGGTGGTGGCGACGCTCGCGCAGATGGACTTTAAAAACCTGACGCTGGCGTCAAGCTCGCTGATGACCTGCAACGATCCGCTGATTGAGCATATCCAAAGCGGCGTTATTACGCGGATTTACACCTCCGGCATGCGCGGCAAACTCGCCGAGGCGGTCTCCCACGGGCTGATGGCGGAGCCGGTGCAGATCCACTCCCACGGCGGGCGCGTCAAACTGTTGCAGGATGGCGAGCTGAAGATTGACGTGGCGTTTCTCGGCGTGCCGTGCAGCGACGAATTCGGCAACGCCAACGGCAGCCACGGCAAGTCCTGCTGCGGCTCGCTCGGCTACGCGATGGTGGATGCGCAGTTCGCCCGCAACGTGGTGCTGCTGACCGAAACCCTGGCGCCATACCCGAATATGCCCGCGAGCCTGTCGCAGGATCGCGTGGATTTCGTGGTGCCGGTGGAGAGCGTGGGCGACCCGGCAAAAATCAGCGTCGGCGCGGCGCGCGTCACCAGCAATCCGCGCGAGCTGATGATTGCGCGCTACGCCGCTGACGTTATCGAACACTCCGGCTATTTCAAAGACGGCTTCTCGATGCAGACCGGCTCCGGCGCGGCGTCCACCGCCTGCACGCGCTTTATGGGCGAGAAAATGGCGCGCCACGGCATAAAAGCGCGCTTCGCGCTCGGCGGCATTACCGGCAGCCTGGTGGATCTGCATGAAAAAGGGCTGATTGAGGTGCTGCTCGACACCCAGTGCTTTGACAGCCAGGCGGCGGCGTCACTCGCCCGCAACCCGAAGCACATCGAAATCTCCACCAATGTTTACGCGAGCCCCGCCAGCAAAGCGGCCTGCTGCGACAAGCTTGATGTGGTCATCCTGAGCGCGCTGGAAATCGACGTCGGGTTTAACGTCAACGTGATAACCGGCTCTGACGGCGTGATGCGCGGCGCGTCCGGCGGGCATTGCGACGTGGCCGCGGCGGCGAATCTCACGATTGTGGTGGCGCCGCTGCTGCGCAGCCGTATTCCAACGGTCGTCAAACGCGTCACCACTCGCCTGACCCCGGGGGAGAGCATTGACGTGCTGGTTACCGATCACGGCATTGCGGTTAACCCGGCGCGGCCCGAGGTGCGTGAGCGACTGGTCGCCGCGGGGCTTAACGTTGTCGATATTCATGCGCTGTGCGAACGCGCCGTGGCGATCGCCGGCGAGCCGAAACCCATTGAATTCACCGACCGCATTGTCGGCGTGGTGCGCTACCGCGACGGCAGCGTCATCGACGTGGTGCGTCAGGTTAAGGAGTAACGTATGGAAATTGATACGCCCGTGAATCCGGGCGTCACGCTTGATGAGCTGCTGGCGGCGAAAGAGACGCGCGCCCGTCGCCAGCAGGCGTGGCTTGCCCGCTACGGCCAGCCGGTCATTTCGCTCTCGCTGGTCACCCCAGGCCCTGTGAAAGACAGTGTGCGTTATCGCAACGCGTTCGCGGTGGCGGTGCAGGCCTGCGATCAACTGCTCTGGCAGCATCGCTGGCCGTGGCTTGCGCGCGAGGTGTTTCACGCGCATACGGGGCCGACGGCGCTCTGGAGCGTGGCGCACCCGGCGAGCGAAATCAAAGCGCTGTGCGTGGCGCTTGAGCAGACGCATCCGCTCGGCAGGCTGTGGGATTTTGACATTCACTGTCCGCAGGCGGGCCAGGTGGGACGCGCGTCGCTCGACCGTCCGGGGCGGCGCTGTCTGTTGTGCGATGAACCAGCGCATGCCTGCGCGCGTTCGCGCCGTCATCCGCTGGAAGAGGTGGTCGGACGCGTGGAGAATATGATCGATGACTGGTTTGCCCGCGACTGATCCGCGCCCGGCGCGCCTGCCTGATGTGCCGTCGCTCGCTGTGGCGGCGCTCTACGCCGAACTGAACCTGACGCCAAAACCGGGGCTGGTGGACCGCGCCAATAGCGGCGCGCACCGGGATATGGATCACGCGCTGTTTGTCGCCAGCATCGGGGCGATTGCGCCGTGGCTGCGGGTGTTTTATCAGCAGGGCGCGCAGGACGCGGGGCTTGGCGAAAGCGAGATCCTGCGGCGGCTGCGTCCGGCGGGGCTCGCGTGTGAGCAGGCGATGTTCAGCGCCACCGGCGGCGTGAATACGCATAAAGGCGGTATTTTCTCGCTCGGCCTGCTGTGCGCCGCCGCGGGCAGGCTGACGGCGCAGGGGGAACCGCTGACGCAAACCACGCTCTGTATGACGGTGAGCGCGCTGACACGCGGCCTGGTGGCGCGCGAGCTGGCGCACGGGCGGCGGGCGGCGACGGCGGGGGAGCGGTTGTATCGCCAGTTTGGCCTGACCGGCGCGCGCGGCGAGGTGGAGAGCGGCTTTGCGACGGTGCGCCGCCACGTTTTGCCGTTCTGGCAGCACGCGCCGGGCGAGAGGGGGTTGCAGCAGGCGCTGCTGCGGCTGATGGCGGTTAACCCGGATACCAATCTGGCGTCACGCGGGGGGCTGGCGGGGCTGCGTTACGTGCAGGAATACGCGAGCAGTCTGCTGGCGCGCGGCTGGGACGACGAGGCGTTGCGGGAGATGGACAGGGCGCTTATCGCGCGCAACTTAAGCCCCGGCGGCAGCGCGGATTTGCTGGCGGTGAGCTGGCTGCTCGCGGCGCTGCCTTGGTGATGCGGCATTAAAAAAGGCGGGTGCGCTGCGCTTACCCGCCCTACGATTCAGCCAAACGCTATTATAGAGCGGCTAAGCGCAGCGCACCCACCGGATAAAAGATTACTCGCCTTCTGTAGGGTGGGTAAGCGAAGCGCACCCACCGAACTGCCATCACCCACAAAACCAGCGCTACGCGCCCAAACCATCGACACGCTTATTTACGGCGGTACATCTTCTGCGCGGTATTCACCTTGTAGAGATAACGCCGCGATTCCGCCGACGGGTGACGGCTGGTGAGCGTCTCGTAAACATCGCCCGGCGACAGCTGGTTGATGATATTCACCGCCCGATCTTTGTCGCTTGAGAACACGCGCAACACGCTGCCCGCGCCGCCGTTATAGGCGGTGATCACGGCGTAACGACGCGAGGTCGGGTTGGCGATGCCGCCCAGATACACATTGTCGAGCATCGCCAGATACGCGGTGCCGGTATCGATGTTGCTTTGCGGATCGAACAGATAGCTGCGGCTCGGCGTGCCCCATTTGCCCTGGGAGCGGAAAACATCCTTACCGGCGCTGTGCTGCACCACCTGCATCAGCCCGAGCGCGTCGGCATGGCTGACCGCATAGGGGTTAAATGACGATTCGGTCTGCATAATCGCCAGGATCAGCGATTCATCCACGCCATATTTGCGCGAGGCCTGACGCACCATACCGATGTATTTATGGGCACGCTTGTCGAGGTGGTTCGGCACCAGGTTAATGGTCACGCTGTAGATAATACGCAGGCCGTTGCTGCGGCTCTTCAGGCGCGTTTGCAGGAGGTAGTCGGCGAATTTCGACGCGCGGCCTTCCCAGCGGATCGGCTGCCCGGTGTTGTCCACCACCTGGCCGTAGAGGAACGGCTCGCGGGAGATCTGAATATCGTTAACGTCGGAGTAGAGATCGATTGAGCCCGGATCGTCGCCCATCAGCAGTGTGGTGATAATCGCCTGACGCAGGCGCGCCGCGGGCTCGGTACCGGCGATCGTCTCAACCGTAATGGTGCCGTCGTCGAAGTTAATATGGCTGCGCGTCTGGTATTGATCGGTATATTTCACGTAGTCCTTCGGACCCGCGATTAAAACTTCGTTAAATCCCCAGATGTTTTCAATGTTATGGGCAAACTGGCCCATCAGAATGTCAAACCCGTTGGTGTCCTTAATCCAGGCCTCGTTATAGGCGTTTTCGGCGTTTTTTTTGCTGGAGCAGGAGATGAGCAACGGCGCAATCAAAGCGAGCGCAAATATTTTTTTCATCATTCCGGGCGTGCTGTTGGGTTAAATGAAAGGGCCAGAGGCCCTTACTGTTGTTCCGGCGGCGTGTAGCCTTCAATGTGCACATTTTTGCCTTCAAACAGGAAATTCACCATCTCCTGCTCCAGCAGCTTGCGATGCTCCGGGTTCATCATATTGAGTTTTTTCTCGTTGATAAGCATGGTCTGCGTCTTCTGCCATTGCGCCCAGGCTTCTTTCGAGATTTCGTTATAGATACGCTTACCCAGTTCGCCCGGATAGAGCTGGAAATCCTGGCCTTCGGCGTCGCGCTGAAGAAAAGTACAAAAAATAGTTCTGCTCATCATCAATCCTCATGAATGGCGCGAACGGGGCGGGACGCCACCGGCTCTGCGCGCACTTGCTGTAACAGGCGCTCTACGGGGGCGGCAAGGCCCACCGCTGGCGGCTGCGCTAAGTTATACCAGAGACCCGACGCTTCATCCATGCAGGCGGCGGTCTGCTGCACGCCAAGCCACATCGGCACGATATCCAGATGGAAATGGCTGAAGGTGTGGCGAAAGGCGGTCAGTTGCGTCAGGCCGTCTGCGGCAATGCCGCGCGAGCCCAGCCATTCCCGTAGCGCGGCTTCGCTCTCAAACTGCGGGAAACAGTACAGACCGCCCCATAAGCCCACCGGCGGGCGCTGCTGTAAAAAGAGCGAGCCTTCATGCTGCAGCAGCAGAAAATAGCCGGTTTTCTCCGGCAGGATTTGTTTGGGCTTCTTGCCGGGGTATTTCGCATAGCTCTGGTGGGCGAACGCCTCGCAACCATTATTGAGCGGGCAGATCTCGCATTTGGGTTTCGAGCGGGTGCAGACCATCGCGCCGAGATCCATCATCGCCTGGTTAAAGCGCGCCACGCCTTCTGCAGGCGTTACCCTTTCGCTTATCTGCCACAGGCGGTTTTCCACTTCCTTTTTACCCGGCCACCCTTCGACCGCGTAACATCGCGCCAGCACGCGTTTCACGTTGCCGTCGAGGATAGGGAAATGTTTGCCAAGCGACAACGACAGCACCGCGCCTGCGGTAGAGCGCCCGACGCCCGGCAGCGCGGCGATCTCTTCGAACGTTTCGGGGAAGATGCCGCCGTGCAGCGTCGCCACCTGCTGCGCCGCCTTATGTAAATTGCGGGCGCGAGCGTAGTAGCCAAGCCCGGTCCACAGGTGCAGCACATCGTCGAGCGGCGCGTTAGCCAGCGCCGTCACGTCAGGAAAGCGCGCCATAAACCGCTCAAAATAGGGGATAACGGTGGTAACCTGCGTTTGTTGCAGCATGACTTCCGAGAGCCATACTTTGTAAGGGGTTTTCTCCTGCTGCCAGGGAAGGGTTTTGCGCCCATATTTGTCGTACCAGTCGAGCACCTGGCGGGAGAACTGCTGTGCCTGCATCATTAACGCGTGGCTTCCGGCTTGAAGAAATCAGGGGCTGTGATTCCAGCACACGCCCTGCAGGCTGTAAACAGGAACTTTCCTGTGCTTGCATCGGGCAACTATCTTTGGATAATGCCCGTTTCCCGAACCACTACTCAAACAGACTAATCGCCATGAATAACGACGTCATTTCACCGGAATTTGATGAAAACGGTCGCCCGCTGCGCCGTATTCGCAGCTTCGTCCGCCGCCAGGGGCGCCTGACCAAAGGGCAGCAGCACGCGCTGGACCACTACTGGCCGGTGATGGGCGTTGAATATAGCGCAGAGCCGCTCGATCTCGTCGCGCTGTTTGGCCGCGACGCGCCGGTCACGCTGGAAATCGGCTTCGGCATGGGCTCGTCGCTGGTGGAGATGGCGAAAACCAATCCGCAGCAGAATTTTTTAGGCATTGAAGTGCACTCGCCGGGCGTGGGCGCGTGCCTGAGCGCCGCCCATGAAGAGGGCGTCGAAAACCTGCGGGTGATGTGTCATGACGCGGTGGAAGTGCTGGAGAAAATGATCCCGGACGGCTCGCTGCATATGGTGCAGCTCTTTTTTCCGGATCCGTGGCACAAAGCGCGTCATAATAAGCGCCGCATCGTACAGGCGTCGTTCGCGCAGCTGGTTCTGAGCAAATTACAGCCCGGCGGCGTCTTCCATATGGCGACCGACTGGGAACCTTATGCCGAACATATGCTCGAAGTAATGTCTTCGGTGGAAGGATATGAGAACCTGTCCCCGACTCAGGATTATGTACCGCGCCCGGCTTCGCGCCCGGTGACCAAATTTGAACAGCGTGGCCATCGTCTTGGCCACGGCGTATGGGACTTAATGTTCGGGAGAGTAAAATAATGGCGAAGAACCGTAGCCGTCGTCTGCGTAAGAAGATGCACATCGACGAATTTCAGGAACTGGGCTTTACGGTAACCTGGCGTTTCCCGCAGGGCGCCACGGATGAGCAGATCAACACCACGGTCGACGAGCTTATCAACGAGGCAATCGAGCCAAACGGTCTCGCCTTCGGCGGGAGCGGCAACCAGGCCTGGGAAGGGCTGGTGTTCCGCCAGCAGATCGGCAAATGCACCGAGGAAGATCGCGAAGTCGTGCGTAAATGGCTGGAAGCGCGCGGCATGACGGATGTCCAGGTCAGCGAACTGGTCGACATCTGGTGGGATTAAGTTAAAAAACGGGTCGGTTCTGCCGACCCGTTAGCTTTTCAGGAGCGAGTATGATGCGTAAAGCGCTGCTGGGCGTATTGCTGGTGACGGCGATGCAGGCCCAGGCGGAATACAAATGCAGCGTCACGCCGCGCGACGACGTGGTGCTTAAGCCTCAGCATGTGCAGGTGGTGGGTGAAAACGGCGACCTGGTCATCGGCCCTGACGGCGCGGTGCAGTTTAACGGCAAGCCGGTAACGCTTTCCGCAGCCCAGCGCCAGCAGGCGCTCGACTACCAGAAAGCGCTGCGCGCCACGCTGCCGTGGGTCGATCAGGGCGCGCTGTCGCGCGTTGAGAAAGGCCGCGTCGCGCTGGATAAAATCATCGCCAAAGAAGTGGGTGAAAACAGCAGCATGCGCGGGCGTCTTACGAAGCTCGACGCCCAGCTGAAAACGCAGATGAACCGAATCATTGAGCATCGCGACGACGGGCTGACATTCCACTATAAAGCCATCGATCAGGTGCGCGCCGACGGCCAGCAGCTGGTGAATCAGGCGATGGGCGGCATTCTGCAGGACAGCATTAACGAAATGGGCGCCAAAGCGGTGCTGAAAGGCGGCGGCAACCCGCTGCAAGGCGTGCTCGGGAGCCTGGGCGGCCTGCAAACCGCCATCCAGAATGAATGGAAAAACCAGGAGGCGGATTTCCAGCAGTTTGGCCGTGAAGTCTGTACCCGCACCATTCAGCTCGAAGAACAGCGCCAGGCGCTGGTGGGCAGCTTAAAATAACCGTAACGGGAGCGCCTGCTCCCGTTTTTTCCTGCTTCGCGTTACCCCGTCAGATACATTCAGTTACAGAGAATCACAATCGCTTCCTCTTTGTCTTACTTTTTAGCACTACTCTCTACGGGTAACTTCATAAGACGCGAGGACGCGGATGAAACGGGATATTTCAGCAGGGAGCCTTATTTCTTTCTTCTTGCTCGCTATCATCATGCTGAACGTCGCCGTGCTCTGGACGCAAAATTACCAGGCCGGAAGCGGAACCGTTAGCGCATCAGCCGAACGTTGCGCGGCTTCCGGTTTTGACGCTGCGCCGGGGCGTTGTGAAGAAGATGCGCCGCCCGCAGGGCCGCTCCCCGGCGAACCGCCATTACATGTGACCGACGACGTGTTGCCTCCTGTCAGCCCGCTGTTTTCCCCCGCACAACTCGCGCTCTACCGCGACGACGATGTTTATTTTCTGGATGACCTCCCTGAAGACGACTTCTGGCTGGAGGAGGAATCCGGCGATCCGTGGTAACCCGACAGATCGGTTGTTAACACGATTCCTTGTTTCTACGCCTGATGCCTGGCATTTCTGAAGCCGTCTCGCAGCGTTGAATGTCCACTCTTTACCCACTTTTATAAACCCGCATAGTTATCCTCTGTATGTTTGCCAGCGGCCTGTATGGCCCGTTTATTTCGTGTGTATTCGTGTGTATATTGATGGTGCCAGGAGGGCGGATGAGATCCAGCGAGCTTATCAGGCGGCTGCAGACGGCAGGGTGCGAATGCGTCAGGCATAACGGCGGCAGTCATCAAATCTGGTGGTCGCCGCTTACCGGCAAAACGTTTCCGGTGCCGCACCCGAAAAAGGATCTGCCGCCGGGTACGCTAAACGCCATCCTGAAAATGGCCGGTCTTAAACCGTAACTCGCGGAGGCAAACATGTTTTTTTCTGTAGGCGTTGAAACGCCCGCCAGCGATGACATGGCGTGGGGCATCGTGGTGCCTGCGCTATGTAATGAAGAATTTGGCTGTTATTCCGCCGCCGATGATAAGGCTGGCATCGCGCCCGCGGCGAGAGAGGCGATTTTGCTGATGCTTGAAGAGATGATCCGCAGCGGTAAATATCGCGCGGAATCGCTTAACGATGCCGGTCATCTCACCTATGCCGCGCACCCGGATTATCGCGCGTATGATAGCTGGTTTGTGATTGAAGTGGATCTTAGCGGGCTGGAAGGGCGCCAGCAGCGCATTAATATTATGCTGCCGGATACGCTTATCCAGCGCATCGATAATCGGGTGAAGGCGAGCGACGGGCGATACCGTGACCGCAGCCACTTTCTGGCGCAGGCGGCGCGCCATGAGCTGCAGGACGAGTAACGCGCTATTCGCCAAAGGCGTATTCCTCTGGCATCAGGAAGCGCCTGTTTATGCCCCCGGCGCCAGTGCGGCGAAAGCGGCGCGGATCTCGTCTTCCGGCAGGTGCGCGCCGATAAACACCAGCGTGCTTTGCGGCGTTTCGTCGTCCGACCATTCGCGGTCCCAGTCGGCGCTGTAAAGTCGCTGGACGCCCTGGAACAGCAGGCGGCGCGGCTCTTCTTTAATAAACAGCATCCCTTTGTATCGCATGAGATTGTCGGCGAACTGCAACAGCAGCCCTTCCATCACGCGGGAAATCGCATCCAGCGCCACCGGATAATCAAAATTCACCACAATGGATGTGATATCAGTCTGCGTCGGTGCCGCGAAGTGAAAGCGCGGCGCGGGCTGTACGATACGCTCTTCCAGCATAAAGCCCTGGGTGTCGAAAATCAGGCTCAGATCCACCTCGCCATGCACCACCGGATGCACCGGCGCGCGCGCGTTAATGCGGCACAGGCGAGCCAGCAAGGCCTCGTCTTCGCCCGCCACGTCGGTTTTGGTGAGCAGAATGCGATCCGCGTAGCCGATTTGCGACTGCGCCAGCGCGTAGCGGTCCATCTGCTGCCCGGCGTGCACTGCGTCCACCAGTGTGATGACGCCATCCAGCAGGTAGCGTTCACACAGGGTGTCGTGGGAGAAAAACGTCTGGATAATGGGGCCGGGGTCCGCCATGCCGGTGCATTCGATAATGACGCGATCAAATGGGCTGACGCCGCTGTCCAGCAGCTCCAGTAAATCGAGCAGCGCTGATTCCAGCTCCTGCGAACGGGTGCAGCAGATGCAGCCATTGCTGAGCGTTTTCATTTGTGTGGCGCGGCTGCCGAGGATCTCGCTGTCGATGGGCGTTTCGCCGAATTCGTTTTCAATCACCGCGATTTTGTAGCCGTGATCGGCCTCAAGGATATGACGCAGCAGCGTGGTTTTTCCGGCGCCGAGAAAGCCGGTTAACAGCGTGACCGCAACAGGTTGCATTTTTACCTCCGGTAATTATCAGCAGCAGCGCATGCCGCCTTCGCCGCTTCCACCGTAGCGCGCTTCCTGGCGCTCGCGGAAGAATTCGTCATAGGTCATGTACGGTTTATCAGGGTGATTGGTCTTCATATGCTCAACGTAGTTGTCATAGTCCGGGATCCCAATCAGCATTTTTGCCGCCTGACCCAGGTATTTTTTCGCTTGCCCTAAGTTACCAAACATTATGTTCCCCAGACAGAAAAAGCCCGGCGGCGTGATGCGGGCCGGGGCTTCAGATTATGTGCGTTGACGTGATTTAAGGTGGGTGCGCTCCGCTTACCCACCCTACGAACCGAATCCGCATCTGTCCGGTGGGTGCGCTTCGCTTATCCACCCTACGAACCGAATCCGCGCCTGTGTGGTGGGTGCGCTTCGCTTACCCACCCTACGAACCGAATCCGCGCCTGTGCGGTGGGTGCGCTTCGCTTACCCACCCTACGAACCGAATCCGCGCCTGTGCGGCGGGTGCGCTCCGCGTAACCACCCTACACAACAAATGAATCTGTTAAATGTAGGGCGGGTAAGCATTGCGCACCCGCCGTTTACAGGCCGAACCCGCCGTCAACTCAATGGTGTGACGACGTTTTCACGCCGCCTTCCGGCACTGGTACATAAGGCGTTTCTTTCGCGCAGGGCTGCGCTGAACGACGCGCCTTCATCACGGTGCGAACGCCGTAGAAAATGATGCTGTACACCACCACCAGGAACAGAATGCTCAGGCCCGCGTTGGTGTAGTTGTTAATAACGATATGGTGCATGTTGGCTACCTGCTGCTCGGTCAGCTCCGCGCCGCCTGCGGCGATACGCGTTTTGTACTCGTTCGCCATGTAGAAGAAGCCTTCCATCTGCGGGTTATCGCTAAAGAGCTTCATCCCGAGCGCCCAGGTGGTGCAGATAAGCAGCCACACCGCAGGCACCACGGTCACCCACACATAACGGGTGCGCTTCATCTTCACCAGCACCACGGTCGCCAGCACCAGCGCCACGGCGGCCAGCATCTGGTTAGAGATGCCGAACAGCGGCCACAGGCTCTTCACGCCGCCAAGCGGGTCGACCACGCCCTGGTAGAGCAGATACCCCCACAGGCCGACGCAGCCCGCGGTGCCGACGATACCCGCCACCAGCGAATCGGTTTTCTTCAGGAACGGCACAAAGTTACCCACCAGATCCTGGAACATAAAGCGGCCTGAACGGGTGCCGGCGTCGAGCGCGGTCAGGATAAACAGCGCCTCGAACAGGATCCCGAAGTGATACCAGAAGCCCATATCCGCGGCCGGGATGATTTTGTGGAACACGTGCGCGATACCGACCGCCAGCGTCGGCGCGCCGCCCGCGCGGTTCAGTACAGACGGTTCGCCGATATCTTTGGCGGTCTGCATGATCTGCTCAGGTGTTATCACAAAGCCCCAGGCGCTCACGGTCGCTGCCGCATGGGTAGACACATCTTTCAGCTGCGCCAGGATCAGCGGCGCGTTATCGGTGCCCAGCTCATGCAGGTTCGGCATCGTAATGCCAAGCCCGGCGGGCGGGGTATTCATCGCGAAATAGAGACCCGGTTCGATGATAGAGGCCGCCACCAGCGCCATTACGGCGACGAAGGATTCCATCAGCATCGCGCCATAGCCGATAAAGCGCGCGTCGGTTTCGTTCGCCAGCAGTTTCGGCGTAGTGCCGGAGGCGATCAGCGCATGGAAGCCGGAGACCGCGCCGCAGGCAATCGTAATAAACAGGAACGGGAACAGCGCGCCTTTCCACAGCGGCCCGGTGCCGTCGATGTACTGCGTCACGGCTGGCATTTTCAGTTCCGGGTTGAGGATCAGAATGCCCACCGCCAGGCCGACAATGACGCCGATTTTCAGGAACGTCGCCAGGTAGTCGCGCGGCGCCAGAATCAGCCACACCGGCAGCAGGGCGGAGACAAACGCGTAACCCACCAGCGCGTAGGTGATAGTGGTGTCTTTAAAGGTCAGCGCCGGGCCCCAGTACGGGTCGGCTGCGATCACGCCGCCAAACCAGATAGACGCTACCAGCAGCACCACGCCAATGACCGACACTTCACCCACCCGGCCCGGGCGCAGAAAGCGCATGTAAATGCCCATAAACAGCGCGATCGGCACCGTCGAGCAGACGGTAAAGACGCCCCACGGGCTCTCCGCCAGCGCTTTGACGACAATCAGCGCCAGCACCGCCAGGATGATAATCATGATCAAGAAGCAGCCAAACAGCGCGATGGTGCCTGGCACCGGCCCCATCTCCTCTTTGATCATCTCGCCAAGCGAGGCGCCGTTACGACGCGAGGAGATAAACAGTACCATGAAATCCTGCACCGCGCCCGCCAGCACCACGCCTGCGAGCAGCCACAGCGTGCCGGGCAGATAACCCATCTGCGCGGCCAGCACCGGGCCGACCAGCGGCCCCGCGCCCGCGATAGCGGCGAAATGGTGGCCGAACAGCACGTAGCGGTTGGTGGGCACATAGTTCAGCCCGTCGTTATTAATCACCGCCGGGGTCGCGCGCGTAGGGTCGAGCTTCATCACGCGGCTGGCGATATACAGGCTGTAGTAGCGATAAGCCACCAGGTAGACGGAGACCGAGGCCACCACAATCCACAAGGCGCTGATACTCTCGCCGCGGCGTAGCGCCACCACGGCAAGGCAAAAGGCCCCGAGAACGCCAAGAAGCGCCCAGGGCAGATGTTTCATTACTGTTTTTTTGTCCATAGAAAACCTGCTTGTCAGACAGAGATAAAACCGGCTGTGACGAACATCCCTGGCGGCGCAGACGGCGGATAACCAAAAGATCTAAAACGCGCTTAATGATGACAAAACGCGCAGGCGGCCTGGAAAGGGCTTCAACGAGCGGTAACATAGCGGGGCGAACGGTCATATAGCGCAGCGAGCGGTTCGCCAGCGCCATGAGCGGCGCAGGTTTTGTGACGCCAGTCACGGGCGGCAAGCCGCGCGGCAGAAGAGGTCGGGCTGGCGCTCGCGGCACGCAGTGATAGAGTGCTGACGAGGATTATCAAAGCGATACCTACGCTCAGAAACATTTTCAGGAGAGGCGGCAATGATACTGATTACCGGCGGGGCGCGTTGCGGCAAGAGTCGTCACGCGCAGCAGCTCGCCGAACAAGCAGGCGCGCGCGTGCTCTACATCGCCACGTCGCAGGTAATGGATGATGAAATGGCGCAGCGGGTGGCGCATCATCAGGCGTCGCGCCCGGCGCACTGGCGCACGCTGGAGACCTGGCGCGACCTGCCGCAGGCGATAGACGA
Organism: Cronobacter sp. EKM101R; assembly: GCF_963888145.1. NCBI lineage: Bacteria > Pseudomonadati > Pseudomonadota > Gammaproteobacteria > Enterobacterales > Enterobacteriaceae > Cronobacter > Cronobacter sp. EKM101R. The sequence continues at coordinate 133,209 of NZ_CAWPHW010000033.1, forward strand.
CGCGCCGGAGCCGGTTGTGCTTATCGAGTGCGTCACCACCTGGATAACTAACCTGCTGTTTGCGAAGGCGGGCGAGACGCCGGAGGAGACATGGGATTACGCGGCGCTCGAAGCTTACATCGTGCAGCACGTTACAGCGCTGACTGACGCCTGCGCGCGAAGCCACGCGCAGGTCATTATCGTCACTAATGAAGTGGGGATGGGCATCGTGCCGGAGAATCGTCTGGCGCGGCATTTTCGTGATATCGCCGGGCGCGTGAATCAGCAACTGGCGCAGGCTGCCAGCGAGCTCTGGCTGGTTATTTCAGGGACAGGAGTCAAAATAAAATGATACGTCTTTTTTGCGCGACGCTTGCGTTCATGAGCCGTCTGCCGGTGCCCGAGCGCTGGTCGCGCGGTCTGGCGGTGGAGAACTACGTGCGCGGTATCGTCACGTTTCCACTGGTGGGACTGCTGCTCGGCGCTATCGCCGGGCTTGGGTTTCTGGCGCTCGCGCCCTGGTGCGGCACGCCGCTTGCCGCTTTCGCCGCCGTGCTGCTGCTGGCGCTGCTCACCGGCGGGTTTCATCTCGACGGCCTGGCGGACACCTGTGACGGCGTGTTTTCCGCCAGAACGCGCGAGCGCAAGCTGGAAATTATGCGCGACAGCCGCCTTGGCACACACGGCGGGCTGGGCCTGTTTTTCGTGCTGCTCGGTAAAGTGCTGGTGATAAACGAGCTTGCGGTACGCGGCCACGCGATGCTGCCAGCCCTGGCCGCCGCCTGTGTGGCCGGGCGCGCCGCCGTCACGCTGCTGATGTATCGCCAGCGTTACGCACGCGAGGACGGGCTCGGCAATCTTTTTATCGGCAAAGTCACGGGCCGCCAGAGCGCGGTCACACTGTGCCTCGGCGCGCTGCTCTGCCTGCTGCTGATCCCTGATGGCGGCGTGTGGGCGTATCTGGTGACGCTCGTTGCGGTTTTTGCGCTGGCGCAGGCGATAAAGCGCACGCTCGGCGGCCAGACCGGCGATACGCTTGGCGCCGCGATTGAGCTTGGCGAACTGATTTTCCTGCTGGCGCTGCTGTAGCGTCCTGACGCGAGATATTCCCATGAACGAACTGGCTTCCCTTATCGCCGCCATTCCTGCTCCCGATCGCGCGCTGGCGCAGGCGGCGCAGCATCACCTTGACGGCCTGGTGAAGCCCGTCGGCAGCCTCGGGCGTCTTGAGCGGCTGGCGGTACAGCTCGCCGCTATGCCGGGGCTTGGCGGGCGCGTGGAGGTAAAAGAGAAAGCCATCGTGGTGATGTGCGCCGATCACGGCGTGCATGAAGAGGGCATTACGGTAGCGCCGCAGGTAGTAACGGCGCTGCAGGCGCAGAACATGCTGCGGCGCAACACCGGCGTCTGCGTGCTGGCGGCGAGCGCGGGCGCGCAGGTTCATGTGGTGGATATCGGCATTAACAGCGATCCGCTGCCGGGCCTGACCGTGATGAAGCTGGCGCGCGGCAGCGGGAATATCGCGCGCGGCCCGGCGATGCCCCGCGAGCAGGCGCTGCATCTGCTGCTGGAGAGCGCGCGGTTTACGCAAGCGCTCGCCGAACGCGGCGTGCGGCTCTTTGGGGTGGGGGAGCTTGGCATGGGCAATACCACGGCGGCGAGCGCGATGGTCAGCGTGCTGACGGGGCGCGACCCGGAAGAGGTCGTCGGTATCGGCGCGAACTTTCCGCAGGCGTCGCTGCCGCACAAAGTCGATGTTGTGCGCCGCGCGCTGGCGGTCAACCAGCCTGTGGCAGACGACGGGCTGGATGTGCTCGCGAAAGTGGGCGGCTACGATCTGGTGGGGATGGCGGGCGTGATGCTTGGCGCTGCCTCGTGCGGGCTGCCGGTTGTGCTGGATGGGTTTCTCTCTTACGCCTCGGCGCTGGCGGCGTGCCGTATTGCGCCCGCGCTGCATGACTACCTTATCGCCTCGCACGTCTCTGCCGAAAAGGGCGCGCAGGCGGCGTTGCAGGCGCTGGGACTGGAGCCGTTTTTACATATGGAGATGCGCCTCGGTGAGGGCAGCGGCGCGGCGCTGGCAATGCCGCTCATGGATGCGGCCTGCGCGATTTACCAGCACATGGGCACGCTGGCGCAAAGCGACATTGTGCTTCCCGCGAATAATTAATCTGTCCGCAGGGATACCATGCGGAATAATGAAATGGTTTCCTGTCGTTAATATATTGCCTGGTTGATTAATGATACATGATATATTTTGACGGCGATCACCTTTTGTCTGTGATACCGGTATCACGGTCAATTCTGGTGAACCCACCCTGTGTGCGGCGCACATACGTAAAAACAGGCGTCATTATTAACTGCTGCTAAATACGTTTTAAGTATGAGTTAATTAAAAGGCGGGTGTGCTAAAAAATTTATAAAAATAAAACACGCTAATAATCAATGGATTAAAAAGCTACCTGAAAATGAAGAGTAATCTGCGACAAAAATTTGCGTTAAAAAGAAAATCCATTTTGACTGATTTATGAACAATGAATTGCGTTTAAGTCTCTACTTTTGCGCTTAATTACACATGTGATAATATTTTTTTAACATATATTATGTGTTTTACCCGTCCGCTATATTCAGATCATTTCAAACTTATTGAATTTTTTTGACGTTGTTCCCGCGCCGCGCTCGCTAAAGGATCATTCTTTCACTGACGATAAACAGTTAAACAATTTTTATCATTTTAATGTGATGGTGAATGCAATGGCTTTAGTGACGTCGTTTGGCGAGAAAGTGAATAACCTCAGCGTCGGCAAAAAGCTGACGTCGGGTTTTATTATCGTGTTGTGCATTATGTTGTTAATTGCCGGCGCCGGGATTTATGGCTTCCGCCAGGTGGATGAAAACGCCCGTAAAGAAACGCTCACCGTCAGTATCGTCACCTCCCTGAACGAAGCGCGTATTAACCGCACGCTGTTTCAGCTCACCGGCGATGAAAAATATGCCGGGCTGAATGCGAATGCGCTGCATCAGGTAGAGACAGAACTCGCTTCGCTGTCGCAGTTTAATATGGATACCGAAGGGCGTACCCGGTTTGCCGCCATGGAAACCAATCTGCAAAGCTATCTGAAGGTACGCGATACATACATCCAGACGCTGCGCCAGCGCAATACGCTGGCCGCCGATCTGCATGAACAGTGGCCGTCGCAGTTTATCGACCAGGCATCGATGTACAGCGAACAGGCTGACGCCAGCCCGCAGGCGGCGGCGCTGTCCGCGCGTCTCGCTACAAAGGCGCAGCAGGTGCAGAGCGTCGTTGACGCGCTGGTTATCCGCGGCGATCGTGAAACGCTGAATAAACTGAACGAGCTGCTGAGCAGTATCGACACGACCGCCTCGCTGCTTGGCACCAGCACCCGCGATACGCCGCTTCCGTGGCTCTCCGCATTGACCGATCATACCCGTACGCTGCACAGCAGCGCCGCGCTGTTTGTTTCGGCGTCAGGCGAACAGCAGGCGCAGTCGACCGCGCTTAGCACGGCTGCTACCACGCTCAATGAAACGGTGGCCGAATTCCATGAATTTCGCAAAATGCGCATGGCGAAATCCATTACCCATGTTGAAACGCTGATGCTCGGCGGCACGCTGGCAGGCGTCCTGTTTGGGCTGCTGGTTGCGGCATTTATCACCCGCAATATCACGCGCCCGCTGCGTGAAACGTTAGATGTGGCGAACCGCATCGCGCAGGGCGATCTGACCGTTACCGTCTCTTCTTTGCGCCGCGACGAACCGGGCCTGCTGATGCAGGCGGTCGGCACCATGAACGACAGCCTGAAAAGCATCATTACCCGCGTGCGTCACGGCGTGGATAACGTTTCGCGCGCGTCGTCGGAAATCGCCGCCGGGAATATCGATCTCTCATCGCGCACCGAAGAACAGTCCGCCGCTGTGGTACAGACCGCCGCGAGCATGGAAGAGCTGACCTCGACCGTGAAAGAAACCGCCGGTAACGCCCAGCAGGCGAGCCAGCTGGCGGCGCAGGCTTCCTCCAACGCCGATCGCGGCGGGAAAGTCGTGAACGAAGTGGTCGAGACGATGCGCAACATCCAGGCAAGCTCCGGGAAAATCGCCGATATCATCAGCGTCATTAACGGTATCGCTTTCCAGACCAACATCCTGGCGCTGAACGCCGCCGTGGAAGCCGCGCGCGCTGGCGAGCAGGGCCGCGGGTTTGCCGTGGTGGCGGGTGAAGTCCGCACGCTGGCAAGCCGCAGCGCCACGGCCGCCAAAGAGATTGGCGCGCTTATCACTGAAGCGAACCAGCGCGTTGAAAACGGCGCACTGCTGGTGGCGAGCGCAGGCGAGGCGATGGAAGATATCGTCGGCTCCGTCGCCCAGGTGCGTGAGATTATGGATGAGATTGCCCGCGCCTGTACGGAACAGAGCCGCGGCATCGCCCAGATTGGCCAGGCGATGTCGGAAATGGACACCACGACCCAGCAGAACGCCGCGCTGGTAGAGGAGTCGTCCGCGGCAGCCTCGTCGCTCGAAGAGCAGGCGCGTGAACTGGAGCAGATGGTCGCCATCTTTGATGTCGGCACCAGCGCGCCGCGCCGTTCGGCGCTCGCCGCCGCCCCTGTCGCCATCACTGCGCCTGCGCCCAAAGCGCTCGCCGTAGCAGGCGGCCAGGGCGACTGGGAACACTTTTAAGCGTCACCCAGGCACACATTAACCCCGGCAAGCCGGGGTTTTTTATTCTCCGGGCCAGGGCGGCGAAACCCCGACATCGCCGCCTGGGTTGCTATACTCTCTGGGTTGCGGCGCGAATAGCGCTTACATTTCCCGGCAACAGGACGTTCCCTTCAACCGGGCCCAGGAGAGATTATGATTGTGCTGTATAACGTGGCGATCGTGTTGCTGACGGTCGCGGCGATGGAAGTCGTGGCGGCGCTGACGCACAAATATGTGATGCATGGCTGGGGTTGGGGCTGGCACCTTTCCCACCATTCGCCGCGCAAAGGGTGGTTTGAAGTCAACGATCTCTATGCGGTGGTGTTTGCGGGCGTGGCGATTTTGCTTATCGCGCTCGGCGCAGGCGGGCGCTGGCCGCTACAGTGGATTGGCGCCGGGATGACGCTTTACGGCGCGCTTTACTTTATTGTGCATGACGGGCTGGTTCACCAGCGCTGGCCGTTTCGCTACGTGCCGCGCCGGGGTTACCTGAAGCGGCTCTATCTGGCGCACCGGCTGCATCACGCGGTGCGCGGTCGCGAAGGCTGCGTCTCCTTTGGTTTTCTCTACGCGCCGCCGGTGGCTAAGCTGCAGGCGGTGTTGCGTGAGCGTAACGGTCGTCCTGCGCGTGCGGCCGCTGCCAGAGCGCCGAAGGACGAGGCGACGACGCCGCGCCGCGAGAGCTGACGGCCATTGCGGCGCCTTTCGCCAGCAGGGCCAGTTTCTCGGCCTTGCTGGTGCCCTGACGCTTATCCCACGCGTTGACGCCCGCGCGTTTCACCTTCACGCCAATCTCCCGGTAGACCCCATGCGCGGTGGCGATAGCCCAGGCGCTGCGCAGCGGCAGTCCGGCAAGCCCGGCACGCGCCGAGGCGTAATACGGCTCCGCTTCTTCCACCAGCCGCGCGGCGAGACGCGCCAGCGCCGGGCGGTGCGCGCGGTCTGCCAGCGTGTCAGCGCGCAGTCCTTCTTCTTTAAGCCACGCTTCAGGCAGATAACAGCGCCCGATGGCGGCATCCTCGACAATATCCCGCGCAATGTTAGTGAGCTGAAACGCGAGGCCCAGATCGCAGGCGCGATCCAGCACGGCCTCATCGCGCACGCCCATCACGCGCGCCATCATCAGCCCCACTACGCCCGCCACGTGATAGCAGTAGCGCAGCGTGTCATCAAAGGTGTGATAGCGCTCGTCGCGCACGTCCATCACGAAACCTTCCAGATGATCGAGCGCCAGCGCGGGCGGGATCTGATGTTCCAGCGCGACCTCCTGAAATGCGGCGAAATTCGGCTCGCGCATCGGTTTGCCTGCGTAAGCTTCAAGCGTCAGCGCGCGCAGCAGGGCGATGCGCGCCTGTGGGGTGTCGGTGGGCGCATCCGTCGCTGTAAAACCGAGCGTCTGGCCGTCGGTGACGTCATCGCAGTGGCGGCACCAGGCGTAGAGCATCAGCGCGCTGCGCCGGGTTTTCGCATCGAACAGTTTCGAGGCGGTGGCAAAGCTTTTCGAGCCTGCCTCGATGGTTTCAGTCGCGTGCGTCAGCAGCGGTTTGTCACTCATGCATGCCCCTCCAGCATCAGCCCGGCGGTGGCCTTCGCCGAGCCGATAACCCCCGGAATACCCGCGCCGGGGTGGGTGCCCGCGCCGACTAAATAGAGGTTATCGATGCGGCTGTCGCGGTTATGCGGGCGGAACCAGGCGCTCTGGGTGAGGATAGGCTCCACCGAAAACGCCGAGCCATGATAAGCGCCGAGCTGGTCGCGGAAATCGAACGGCGTGAACATGCGGTGCGTCACCAGTTGATCGCGAAGGCCCGGCATGTAGTGCTGCTCCAGGTAGTCGAAAATCCGATCGCGCAGGCGCGGGCCTTCGACATCCCAGTTCAGGTTCGCGGTGCCGAGGTGCGGCACCGGCGCCAGCACGTAATAGCTACCGCAGCCTGGCGGGGCCAGCGACGGATCGGTGACGCACGGCGCGTGCAGATAGAGCGAAAAGTCGTCCGCGAGCGAGTCGCGTTTAAAAATGTCTTCAATCAGCCCTTTATAGCGCGGCCCGAAGCAGACGGTGTGATGCGCCAGCTGGCTATGGTGGTGATTAAGCCCGAAATAGAGCACAAACAGCGAGTTGCTCATGCGCTTGCGGCGCAGCGAGGCCGCCTGCGAGACGCCGCGCGGATGATGGCCCAGCAGATGGCTATAGGTGTGCACCACATCGGCATTCGACGCCACGGCGCGCGCGGGAATGCGTCGCCCGTCGGCGAGCGTCACGCCGCTGATTTTGTCGCCCTGAGTGTCGAGGCGCGTGACTTTGGCGTTAAGTTCGATTTCGCCGCCCAGATCGGTGAACAGCTTCACCAGTCCCTGCACCAGCGCGCCGGTGCCGCCGCGGGCGAACCAGACGCCCCACTGGCGCTCCAGCGCGTGGATAAGCGTATAGATAGAGGACGTCGCGAACGGGTTGCCGCCCACCAGCAGCGAGTGGAAAGAGAACGCCTGGCGCAGATGATCGTCCTGGATAAACTTCGACACCATGCCGTAGACGCTGCGCCAGGCCTGAAGGCGCGCCAGCTGCGGCCCCGCGCGCAACATATCGCGAAACGAGAGGAATGGCACTGCGCCAAGCTTCAGATAGCCTTCTTTAAACACCGCCTGTGAATATGCCAGGAACTGACGATAGCCTTCGACGTCGCGCGGGTTAAAGCGGGCGATTTGCGCCTCAAGGCTCGCCTGATCGTTGTCGTAGTTAAACACCTGGCCGTTCTCCCAGCACAGGCGGTAGAACGGCGTGACGGGTAAAAGATCAACATAATCGGCGATGTTTTTACCGGCAAGCGTGAACAGCTCTTCAATAGCCGAGGGATCGGTGATAACCGTCGGACCGGCGTCAAAAGTAAACCCCTGATCCTCATAGACATACGCTCGGCCGCCGGGTTTATCGCGCTGCTCAAGCAATAAGGTGGGCACGCCCGCCGCCTGTAAGCGGATAGCCAGGGCCAGGCCGCCAAAGCCGGACCCGATAACAACAGTTTTAGTCATGATGAAAAGCTCGCAGCCGGGGAGTTTGCTTTAGCACGGCCTGCATGGCTTCGCCCACCGGTACCGGGGGTTTGCCTGTCAGCAGTCGCGCCATATCCATTGGGGTCAGTCGTCCGGCGTAAAACCGGGCGATAAGCCCCGCATTCAGTCCATAAAAGCGCTGCATCACCTGCCAGCGTCGGTCCGGTTTTCCGGCCAGAAACAGCATCCGGTTCAGCAGACGGAAAAAGCGCTGACGCCGCCACTGGCGCTGCGCGTAATCTGCCGTAAGCCCATACAGTGCCGCTGACGACGCAGGCGGCTGTGCGGCGATAAGGTCGGCAAGCGTTGCCGCGTGCGGCAGCGAATAGCCGGTCGTCGCGTGAAACAGCCCGGCGCGCAGGCCAGCGCGTGGCACACCCTGCGCTTCGCGCCATAACGCCTGCGGCGCGCCGGTGAGCGTAATCGGCAGGTTGCCGCGCTCCTCACGCTCAAGCGTCGCAAGCCGCCAGCCCTGCGCGCGGGCATAACTGGCGATATTCTCCCGCGCGCGGTCGGGATCGAGCGTGGCGCTGTCGATGTAGTGGGTATCTTCTATCAGTAAGGCATCGGGCGTGAGCGGCAGCGTGTATACAAACCGGTAGCCGCCCTGCTGCGCCACGGTGGCGTCCATCAGGACAGGGCGCGTCAGGCCGTGGGGCGCGGCAAGCTGCCACTGCTGGCCGAGAAACGCCTGCTGGCCGACGGTGAGATGCGGGCTTGCCTGCCAGCCGCGGCCATCGATAACCGCGCGGGCGTGCAGCGTGCGCCCGTCGCTAAGCGTCACGCGTTGCGGCGTCAGGCTTGCCACCGGCGCGTTGCGCCAGAGGCGCTCGCCCAGCGTCTCCTGCAATACCTGAGCGAAACGCTCAGACGTAATGCTGTAGTAGCCGCCATCAAGCGTGCGCGTCAGCGCCGGGAAGCGCACCTCGTAGCCATCCCAGCGGTGCGCCACCAGCGGCGTGAGCCAGGCGTGCTGTTCGGCCGTGAGATCCGCCCCGTGAAATGACCAGGTGTGATTGCCGCCGGGCGCGTCGCCCGCCTCCAGCATCAGCACATTGAGCGCCGGTTGCAGCGCGCGCAGGCGCAGGGCGATAAGCCCGTTTGCCAGACCGCCGCCCGCCAGAATCAGATCCCATTGCGTCGTCATGAGGGGGCCTGAGCGAAAACAGGGCGGCGCTCGTCCAGCGCCTGTTCGGTAATCTGCGCCGCACGGACAGCGCCGCCCGCCTGCGCCAGCGCGCGCTGCATGGCGGCAAGACGCGTGCGGGCGTTGGTGTCGCCAAGCAGCGTTTTCAGCTTGCGGGCGAAAGTATGGCGTCCGGCGAAGCGCGAGACGCGCTGCCCGATGCCGCAGTGCTCTACCCGCGCCGCCACGCCGGGCTGATCGAACGCCAGCGGCACCACTAACAGCGGCGTGGCGCTGGCGATGGCGTCCATCACCGTATTCAGCCCGCCGTGAGTAATAACCGCCTGCGACTGGCTGAGCGCCAGCGGCTGATCGGTAAATCCGGTCACCTGCGTGGCGCCGCTGGCCGTCAGCGCTTTCGCCTGGGCGTCATTCAGACCGCCGCAGTGCGCCACCAGCAGCTCGACATCTGCGTCGCGGCAGGCGCGGGCGATGGTGCGGAACAGCCCGTAGCGATGCCCCTGTAACGTGCCGAGCGAGGCGAAGACGCGCGGGCGCGCCGTATCCTGCGCCGTTTCCGCGACCGGCGGCAACGGGGGGCGCAGCGGGCCGACCGCATGAAAGCAGGGCGGCGGCGCGTGACGCGGGAAATCGAGCGCGCTGAGCGTCTGGCTGATTTGCGCCAGCGGCGAGAGGCAGTCATGCAGGCCGCGGCGGGGCGACAGCCCAAAGCGCTGCGCGTGGTGGGCAATCACTTTCCCCTGACGCCCCATCAGCCAGTCGTGCACCTGCTGGCTGGTCTGGTAAATTTTGCGGGCGCGCGGCGTTTGCGCATAACGAAACGGCATCACCGGCAACGGCAGGCCCGCCTCGCGGTTGACCGGCAGGGCGCAGGCGACCGAGACGAACGGCAGCCCCAGCGCGTCGGCGACGATACCGCCTGCCGCTTCCATCTGATCGACGATTAGCCCATCCACGCCAAGGCGCGTCAGCGCGTCGGGCAGTTCCCGGCACAGCATATCGGTGGTGCGCGCCAGATCGTTAATCAGGCTTAAGATGGCCGGGCCGCCGGGATGGGCGGTCAGGCGTAAGGTGCGGGCGAGACTGCCGGGCGGATGGCTCGCTTCGCCCACCGGATAAAAACCGATGCGCGGATCGTCAAGCAGCGTGCGGGCCTCGGCCTGCTGAATAAAGGTGATGCGGTGCCCGCGCGCGATAAGCGCCTGCGCGAGCGCCTGCATGGCATGAACGTGGCTGTATAGCGGCGGCGTGATGACGGCGTAGTGGCTCATTCCTCATCCCCGGCGCGCACCAGCCGTGCTTCCCGCAGCGCGCTGAGGCTGGCGCTGCCGGTACAGAAACAGGCGACCCGCAACTGCTCAATCACCACCGCGAAATGATCCAGTACGGCGCTGGTGGACGTCGTCGCGCTGCCGAGCACCGCCGCGGCCTGGCCGACCAGGGTCGCGCCCATGGCGAGCGCTTTGGCGGCGTCGATGCCATCGCGAATACCGCCGGAGGCGATAAGCGGCATTGACGGAAACGCCTGATGTATCTGGCGCAGCGCCTGGGCCGTGGGAATGCCCCAGTCGGCGAAGGCCATCGCCACGTTGCGCGCATGCGTACTGGCGGCGCGTTCGCCTTCGACCGCGGCCCAGCTGGTGCCGCCTGCGCCTGCCACATCCAGCATCGCGACGCCCACCTCTTTAAGCTGGCGCGCCACCGGCACCGAGAGCCCGGCGCCGACTTCTTTCACCACCACCGGCACGGGCAGGGCGTTTACGACGCGCTCAATCGCCGCCAGCACGCCGCGCCAGTCGCGATCGCCGCCGGTCTGGAGCGCCTCCTGCAATGGATTGAGATGAATAATGAGCGCATCCGCCTCCACCATATCGACGGCGCGCCGGGCGTAATCGAGCCCCTGAAGGCTGCCTATCTGCGCGGCCCCGAGATTCGCCAGCAGCGGGATATCCGGCGCGTACTGGCGCAGCTCTCCCGTCAGCCCCCAGTTATCTTCGCTCTCCAGCGCCACGCGTTGCGAGCCGACGCCCATCGCCAGCCCCAGCGTCTGCGCCGCTTCGGCGAGATGCCGGTTAATATCGCTCGCGCGCCGCGCGCCGCCGGTCATGGAGCTAATCAGGAGCGGCGCTTTCATCGCGCGGCCAAACAGGCGGGTGCTGAGATCGATGTCGTCGAGCGAGAGCTCCGGCAGCGCGCAGTGCTCGAAGCGCCACTGTTCAAAGCCGGTGCGAACAGTCTGTTTAGCCCGCTCCGGGTGCAGCACGATATCCAGATGATCGTTCTTGCGTTGGCTCAGTTCCATGTCCTTCATTCATACTCCAGTAACAGTCGCTGTCGGCGGCATGGCGCGCGTTCAGCCAAACATGGCCAGCTGTTTATCAAACCAGGCGTACATAAAACGGCGGGTGGACGCGCCGCGTGAACAGGCGCCGGCGAGATGTTCGTCGGCGCGCAGCAGGTGATCGCGCAGGCGCTGATGCACCGCCTCCGGGCCGAGCATCGCCACCAGCGTCGATTTTCCTGCGTCTTTGTTGATGTCTTTGCCGGTATTGCTCAGGCCGTCCGCCAGATCGTCAAGCAACTGGAACGCCTGGCCGAGATGGCGCGAAAACTCGCGCAGCTTGTGGCGTACTGAAGCGGAAGCGCCTGCGGCGATGGCGGCGATTTGCAGCGTGGCGTCAAAGAGCACGCTGGTTTTGAGATCGTTGGTCGCGAGTATCGCCTCGGCGCTGCGGGCCTGATTGCCTTCGCTGAGATCGCGAAATTGCCCCTGCACCAGCCCCTGCAACCCGACGGCGCTGGAAAGCTCGCTGACCGCCTGGGTTTTGCAGCTATCGGATAACGGGCTTGCCTGCGCGATGACGCCGAATGCGCGGCTGAGCAACGCGACCGCCGCGAGGATCGCCACGCTTTCGCCATACTGGCGGTGGATGGTCGGTTTACCGCGGCGCAGTAGCGCATTATCCATACACGGAATGTCGTCCAGCATCAGCGAGGCGGCGTGCACCATCTCCACGGCGCAGGCGAGATCCATCAGCGCAGGCTGGCTGGCATCGCAGCCGAGATCGCACGCCGTGAGGATAAGCAGCAGCGGGCGCACCCGCTTACCGGGCGTCAGCGCGCCTTCGCGCATCGCGGCGCAGACCAGATCGCGCTCCTGGCCCGGCGGCAGAAGCTCGTCAAGGCGGGTTTGCAGCGCATCGTGCAGCGCCTGCAATTCGATTTCCTGCCCTGAAGATGTCACGGCGTTAGCGTTCATGTTAAGGCCTCTGGTGGTGTCCGTTATCGCTGTGGAATGGGAGAAATTGAAAGCGCAACTGCGCGCGCGTGCCGCCCTCAGGCGTGCAACAGACGTCGCGTCAGGCGAAATGTGGGATTTTTTGTGTCTGAACAACTGATTATCTTCACGGTCAACTTTCCGGGTGCTTTCTTAAAAAGCGTAGCGTAATCCCGAAAAATTTCTTCGGCTAACCCCAACGTGGCACAAAACTTTACATTTCTGTGCCGCGTTGTACAGGTTTATGTGAGCAGCGAGCGCAGCAGCGTCATGACCTGGCGCACTTCATCCGCCGTGAGCGCGCCATCTTTGGCGAAGCGAATGCGGCCGTCTTTATCCAGTACCACCACGGCTGAACCGCCCGGCTGAAGCCGCCAGGCGCGCTGCACCGCGCCTGTGCCGTCGAGCACGAAGATAGAGGAAGGGTACTCTTTTTTGGTGCTTTCCAGACTGCGGCGCACAAAGATGGCGCTGCCTGGAATGGCATCGTCAGTGTTGATTATCGTGGTGGCCAGAAATTTATCTGCCGGCAGACGGGCCGACGCGATGGCGTCGCTGATGCCTTTATTCAGATCTTTCGCCGAGAGCCTGCCCGCCACATGCAGCACAAGCCCCACCTTGCCGCTGAGCCGCGCGCTGTTCCAGTCGCGATAATCTATCTCGCCCTGATTAAGCGTCAGTTCGCCGCGCTCATCCACGCCGACCGGCGCCACCCGTTCTCCTTGCGCCAGATTATGCGCGCAGGCGAAAAAGGGCAGCAGAGTGCAGATGAGCAGTAACGGACGCAGCATGGGAAATCCTCAGCATAGGGAAGTTGGGAAAAGTGTAGTGGAGATTGCCCGGTTGGGTTGGAAAGGGGGGCGGAGCGTGACACCACTTTTTTCTGATGAGGGAGGCTCTGGGCTCGGCTGAATGAACCTGTTGAGGCGCGTGTCGATGTTAAAGGTGAAGGGACAGGGCTAAATGCTGCGTGCGAGTAGTGAGGTTATATTTTTTTATTCCAGGTTTTATTTAGGCTTGCAGGCATTTTTAAAAGGCCATCATAAATAAAAGCCACCAGCAGGTGGCTCCGGTATTACCAGCTGAGTTCTTGATTATTGACGAGGCATGTCGTGTCTTCGTGCAGGCAAATAACATCACTGTAGTTTGCAATAGTGATGAGGTTCACTCCTGAGCATGCGTTAGATGGAATGAAGCGCTTTGGGCATAAAAAAGCCGCTTTCAGCGGCTATATATTTACGCCTTGAATGGCTTGTCTGTTACGAAAAATCGTTTACTACCTGAACGATGACCATGTTCTCTCCTGGAGGAGTGTTAACATACACGGTCTCTTGAGGATCGCTGCCACGCCAGCAAGTCGCTTCGATATCACATTTTTCTTGTTTCTTAAGTCCTTTTTTTAAAAGGTACTCATCAACCTTCGTGGTATCCATAGTGCCATAAAATTTAATAACGTTTACATGTGAGGCGGGCCCGCTTACGTTAATGAAACTAAATTCATATTTTTCAGAAATCCTTGGCATTTCCTGCAAAATGGCGGGCGTATAGAAGCTGTATTCGCGAGAGTCCTTTTCGGTGTAATAGGCACTCTCTGCAAACTCCATTTTTATGAAGGGAATTGCGTAAATGATCAAGCCGCATAACAACACTATCAGGCTTATAAGGATTTTAGTCTTTTTATGCATAAGGCAGGTTGCCCCCTTTTGCTTTATCCATGTAATTGCCATTCATAGTGTTGATTTTAACAATACCTGAGCGGAAATCATTCCAGGGCATGATGGTACGCATGAAGCTGGGGAGATACCCTTTATGAGGCTTAGCATTACGAAAACGCTCCGGATCCGGGAAAAGCCAAGGAGTGAAGCCTTTATTTTTCCAGTCACCTACTTTTCCATAGTAATCCCAGCGCATTAATGCAGCCTCTTTGCTGACAGGACGCAGCAAATCAAAAGGATTCTGTATCGATACTACCCGGTAGAAACCCAACAAATCAGAAACCAAATCCTCGCCGCTGAAACCACTATCAGTAAAGAGACTGATCATGAAGGAATCCTGAAGCCCTTCAAACCTCTTTGCTAAAGCCATCATCATTGCAAGGGCAATACTCAACCGCTCGTTATACGTCCGACCACTTTTTATAGTCCACTTAAGAAATTTCCCCATTTTCATGGTTCTGGTGGGATCAACCATCGATTGGGAATAGGTTACGTCATATTCTTTTTGCCCTGAGGCTTCACCTGCCTCTAACTGCGCCAATAGTTTCCGTATGTCATTACCCTGAGCATGTCCTAAATCAATCCAGCCCAGAACTTCTGTATAGATCAGCCCGTATTTCAGACTGGCGCTGAGCCTACCATCCACTATATCTTCACGCTTACTCATCCTTAACCCTCTCCTTTCGAGGCGGCACTAAACCAGATGATATCCAGCGGCAGATGCATCTTGAAAGCTTGCCACTGACAAAACAGATTATGACCATCCAGGCCAGGTTTCATTTTGGGGCTGCAACATACGTTCCTGCAACCGTCCTTTTCGGTAGATAAGCAATGTCCCAGAACCCAGCGCCAGACTGCTACCTCTTTGCAGGGCATCAATTTCCAGATCGCTGCCATCAAAACCACGTTTTTGCAGCTCTATCGTTAATCGTCGGCGGATTCCCCCCGTACAGTTATTGACAGAACTTCAAGGGGCGGCTTCGCCGCCAGAAAAACCAGCCTCCGCTGACGCTTCGGCCAACTTCGGCTCCTTCGCCCATTTCACCAGGCGCGTGGCGGCTTCCGAACCGTGAGCATGCGGGGGTGTAGATACTCTGAACACGCTGCACATCTTCGCCGTATTCGTTGCCCTTCTCGGTGATTACATAAGCAAGACGCACAATGAGAGCCTCGGTGTAATCAGTGATCGCTATGAGTTCAGAAAGCGTTAATTGATGAGGCTGTGCCGGGTTAAGTTTGTGGCGCAATGTTGCCGGATGCATACCAACGGCGTTCGCAATAATAACTTGATGAAACCTTTGTTAAGAAACGGTTTTAAGCTAGCGTTATGTTTATATGTACAGTATTTTTTTGGCGAATGGATTCGTTAGGGCAGTTTGAGAATCTGGAGCGTATTGAGCTAATAGCCAAATATTTTTGTGTTGAAGAAAGTAGCGCCAGAGAGTGGCAGATTGCTTTGTTATGGATAAATGAACTTGTGGAAACGATGCGGCATGGCGTTAACACGCTGCAAATGATGCTGGATACCATCGACCTGCTGGCACAGCTGGCCAGCCAGTGCGCCAGCCATTCACACCCCGGCACCGGCGGGCCCACCACTGCCGCCGCATTCAGCCAGACGGCAGCGCAGTCGACACAGACCCGCAGCCGGTACGAAAGCATCATTGCCTGACCCGACAATATGCCCGCCATGCGCGAGCTTTTTTATATCCGTCATTAACCCACCCAGAACGCACCACAGCGCCCGCAGCGCGCAAACTACCCACGTCCCACCCTTGAAACAGATCCCGCCCGCCTCGTTGCGCTGACGCAGCCACAGCCCCACAAAATAAAACGTTCGCAGACAAAAACGGCACTACACCGCACCCGCCTGCGGGTTTTGGATCGCAAAAATTTTTCAGTTTTGTTTTTTTACAAATGATATGGCCAGACCGCGCCAGCGCTGGGGCTCTGCGATGAAAGCGAAACTGAAAAGATTGAAAAGAATTTCACTTTTTTTCAGTAAAAAGGATCTCTGATGTTTCAGATGAGGTTCATAACCTACAGAAATTAAAAGAATTTTTTGATTTTATGCGAAAAGAAAGGATCTGCGATGTCAGGTTATAACGGGGCGCGAGAAACCATCAAACCCAGAGCTGGCGCGGCCCGGCGATGAAAAGGCTGTTACCGCGTGACTGAAAAAATGCGCATGGCATATACTGTGTTTATATGCAGTTAAATATTCAGCAGGGGGTTATATGGGGCGGCTGGCAATAAGCGGGGCGCTTTTTATTTTTAAAAAGTGAGGGGAGAAAGTGGAGCCGTGGGAATCTGAAACCTGTAACAGCGGGCCTGATCATCGTTTTGCATTTTGACCACGAGCTGGATGGTAGGAGATTAGTTATTTAGTACAAAAACCAAGGATGGTGGATAAATGTACATCACCGATACGGTTTTCACTGTTGAGTTAGCAAGTTAGAGAGCAGTTTATCATCACATATTGCGAAAAAATGGAGGTGATTGGCGCAAAGATACGAACTCAAAAAATTCTGCATTCGTATCTATAGCCTTTGATTGCTCTTTGTAAAAAAATTTATACTATGCGCTAAATATTTTAAATGCCTGGTTTGAACTCATAGCTTAACAAAGCTTCAGCATAAGCGTTTGATTTTTCCAAGGAAACACAAGCATTTTTTAATTCTTCAAGCGTAGCGATGAGATCAGAGTTATCTTTAAAGTCACTTGGTAGTGCTTTTTGATATACGGCATTAAGTTTTTTGTATGGCAACAATGCTTGAACTCTATCCTTTCTAAGGTCATTTAAACAGTCATGGAACTCATTTATGAAGGGATGATTTGGCATGTCTTTGATTAAGTTTTTTAAATGGGCAGCGCTACTTAGAACTGAATTATTTAAGGTTGTAAAAACTGAAAGATAGGCCGCAATTTGGCTGAAAAGAACATCAGATTTTTTTAAGAGATCAAAATCTATATCATCAACAGGGTTTCGAGTTATTGTTATAAATTTTGGTTGGTTCATTCCATCATTAAAACCATTTAAATAATATGCATTTTCTTTTTCAGAGGATGAGTGGAAATGATAACCTTCCATTGCTACATTTGTTAACTCTTTAACATCTTGTAGTGACTCATCACTAACTTTTATATCATTAAGGTAAGATTGAGCCTCTTTAAGAAAAGTAAGTTGGTTCATTAGCTTAAAGTTATCTATATTAGAAATGGTGCATATCTCAGTTTTGAGTGACTCTAAAGGACCATGTGTTTTTCCAGAGTGTTTAAACCACCAGTCTTCTTTATTGTCATCAGTAATAAAAATGACATTTTTTATGTTTTCTGTTTTCGCTTTATTAATGATTTCTTTCCAAAGATAAAGGTCACCAAACTTATTTTGAAATCTAACACTGCAAAAATGTGTAGTATCACTTTTTACACTATCACTAAATCCGGGTGGGATCTTATTTGCGTATCGAATTTCTCCTTCTTTATCTATTTCATCAATTGTTTGTTGGTCAGGAACATTTCCAATATTATCTTTTATGATTTCATCAATACTCGCGCGAATAAAGTCATGCTGAGAGATTTTTTCTTTATTTTCTATCCTTAACAAAATCTTGTCATTGATAAATTCATCTATTGTAGTTTTTAAACTTTTTTGAAGTAATTGAATGTCATCGTTAAGAGATTTATTCAAGTGTTTTTTAACGCTACCCAAAATATCTTTTGTATGAGTTTTTTCTAATTCTGTTTTTATTTTTTTTAGGCTGGCTATGCTGTCTTCAATCGCGATTCTTCTGTTTCTTTGATATTCTAATGCAACTTGAAAAGGAAGCCAGATATTCGATGAAATGGCCCTCATGACATCGAGTATTTGTTCGCGAGTAGAATCCTCACAGCGATAGAGGTTAAGTAAACAATTGGTGTCAAAAATGAAAATTGTCGCCTCGGAAAGCCATATCTCTTTTAATGTATCTTCAGGAACACTATAAAATCCGGGAAATTTTAATTTCATTTCAATTCCATTTTTAGAAAAAATAAATAAAAAAGAAATTTACAAATTGTGAGAGCCATTAGTATGAATTGCGATGCAAACTTGAAAGCTCGAATCTTTCTTACCTTCGAGCGTGACAACTCGTACACTACACACTTTAAAATGCCATCTCAAAATCAATACAACAAGTATCCTGATTATAGCTTCATGGATAGCAGAGTTCACTAGGCGTACAAGCTTGTGAGACACTTTTGCGACATCCAGCACGTTACAAAGAAAAAGCCACCCTTGATTGGTGGCTTAATTATTTGATTTTAAAGCTAAAATTTGGTGGCCCCTGTTGGGTTTGAACCAACGACCAAGCGATTATGAGTCGCCTGCTCTAACCACTGAGCTAAGGGGCCGTGGCGCTGGATTATAAAGTAACTGGCGATGCCAATCCAGTCTCGGTGTCGCGGCTGCTGAATTTGTAAGCAAGCGCGGCGTAAGGCTTTATACTTTACAGATCCGAGAGTTAACGGGAGAGGACATGATCAACGATATTCTTGAGCCGGGCTTGCGCGTGGTCTTTTGTGGGATCAATCCGGGAAAGTCGTCCGCACATACGGGTTTTCACTTCGCGCATCCTGGCAATCGCTTCTGGAAAGTTATCCATCTGGCGGGGTTCACGGATCGCCAGTTGAAGCCTGAGGAAGAGCGGCATCTGCTGGATACGCGCTGCGGCATTACGAAGCTGGTGGAGCGCCCCACGGTGCAGGCGAACGAAGTGGACGTAAAAGAGCTGCACGAAGGCGGGCGTAATCTGGTTAAAAAAATCGAAGATTTCCAGCCGGACGCGCTCGCGGTGCTGGGCAAAAAAGCGTACGAGCAGGCGTTCAGCCAGCGCGGCGTTAAATGGGGTAAACAGAATCTGAAAATCGGCAAAACAGAGATTTGGGTGCTGCCTAACCCGAGCGGGCTGAATCGCGCCTCGCTGGATAAACTGGTGGAAGCCTACCGGGAGCTGGATGAGGCGCTGGTGGCGCGCGGCAGATAGCATAACGGCGCAGCCTGCGCCGCGCCGTTATCGTCTCAAGAGGGCAGGTGGCTCAGCCGCCGGCCTGTTCAATAATCAACTTACCGAGCGACGACTGGATGCGGAAGCAGAGCGTCTTGATTTGCGACTGATACATCGTGATGACGATGTCGTTCAGCTCCGGCGTCATCCCGTCTTTAAGCGCCAGATATTTACCCGATCTCGCGGATAACGCATCCATTTCGGCGGCGTAACGGCTGTAGGTTTTCGGGCCGTAATGTTTGAGCGCGTCGAGCTCTTTACGGCAGGTCGCCATGCTGTTGGTGCTTTCAGAGGCAGCGGCGAAAGGTTTGCTTTCAGGCGCCTGTTGCGCAGGCTGCGAGGCGGCGACCGGAGCGGGCGCTGGCGCGAGTGGCGTTACCTGGCTTTTTGGCGGCTGACTGGCGCATCCGGCCAGTAAAACGCATGTCATGAATAACAGCGACTTGTTCATCCCGGGTCCTTGCAAAGTTATCAACGCGACGGTTCATTTTTATACGCAAAATCTCCCAGCAAATTACGCAGAATTCATATCTGTGACAAATTGTTTTTTCTGATTAATCCACGCACATCACGGCAATTTATCGCCGCACGCCAGTTTGTTGAAAAGAACGGCGAAAACACCGCCACAGCTATTTCTGCCGCCAATAAAAAAGCCCTCCGGAGAGGGCTTTTTAAACGCGCTGCCAGACGATTAATCGTCCAGGAAGCTGCGCAGCACTTCAGAACGGCTTGGGTGACGCAGCTTACGCAGCGCCTTCGCTTCGATCTGACGGATACGTTCGCGGGTAACGTCGAACTGTTTGCCCACTTCTTCCAGCGTGTGGTCGGTATTCATGTCGATACCGAAACGCATACGCAGCACTTTCGCTTCACGCGCGGTGAGGCCGGCCAGCACGTCGTGCGTCGCCGCACGCAGGCTTTCGGTGGTCGCGGAGTCCAGTGGCAGCTCGAGGGTGGTATCCTCGATGAAATCGCCCAGATGCGAATCTTCATCGTCGCCGATCGGCGTTTCCATGGAGATAGGCTCTTTGGCGATTTTCAGCACCTTACGGATTTTGTCTTCCGGCATCAGCATGCGCTCGGCCAGCTCTTCCGGCGTCGGCTCGCGGCCCATCTCTTGCAGCATCTGGCGGGAGATACGATTGAGCTTGTTGATGGTCTCAATCATATGCACCGGAATACGAATGGTGCGCGCCTGATCCGCGATAGAGCGGGTGATAGCCTGACGGATCCACCAGGTGGCGTAGGTGGAGAATTTATAGCCGCGGCGGTATTCGAACTTATCTACCGCTTTCATCAGGCCGATGTTGCCTTCCTGAATCAGATCGAGGAACTGCAGACCGCGGTTGGTGTATTTCTTGGCGATAGAAATAACCAGACGCAAGTTTGCTTCAACCATCTCTTTCTTCGCACGACGGGCTTTCGCTTCGCCGATAGACATGCGACGGTTGATATCTTTAACCTGCTCGATAGTCAGGCCGGTTTCTTCTTCGATCTGCTGCAGTTTTTGCAGGCTGCGGTGAACATCATCCGCCACGTCGTGGAGCTTTTCAGACCACGGTTTGTTCATGGCGATAGCCGCGTTAAACCAGGTTTCGCTGGTTTCGTTGCCGGTGAAGAGGGTGATGAAGTTCTTCTTCGGCATTTTGCACTGTTCAACGCACATCTTCATGATGATACGTTCCTGGGTACGCACGCGGTCCATCATGGTACGCATACTGTTCACCAGGTAATCGAACTGTTTCGGCACCAGGCGGAACTGTTTAAACACTTCAGAAAGCTTCAGGATCTCTTCCTGAGACGCCGCGTTGCTGCGGCCTTTCGCTTTGATGGTGTCGCGGGTCACTTCGTACTGGGTACGCAGTTCGCCGAATTTCTCGCGGGCCAGTTCCGGATCGATGCTGTTGTCGTCGTCGCTGCTGTCGTCGTCAGACTCTTCGTCTTCATCTTCGTCATCATCCATCTCTTCCTGAGAGAGTTCAGAGCCGACGTGCGTTGCGGTAGGCGCCAGATCTTCTTCGGCGTTCGGATCGACAAAGCCCGTGATCAGATCGGAAAGACGCGCTTCGCCCGCTTCAACGCGATCGTACTGCTCCAGCAGATAGGTGATCGCTTCCGGGTATTCGGCGACGGAACACTGAACCTGGTTGATACCGTCTTCGATGCGTTTAGCGATGTCAATTTCGCCTTCGCGGGTCAACAGTTCAACGGTACCCATTTCACGCATGTACATACGAACCGGGTCAGTGGTGCGCCCGATTTCAGATTCAACGCTTGAGAGCACCTGGGCCGCAGCTTCTTCCGCGTCTTCGTCGGTGCTGTTGGAATTTTCAGCAAGCAACAGATCGTCGGCGTCCGGCGCTTCTTCCATCACCTGGATGCCCATGTCGTTAATCATTTGGATGATGTCTTCGATCTGATCGGAGTCGACGATATCTTCCGGCAGATGGTCATTGACCTCGGCATAGGTCAGATAGCCCTGCTCCTTACCACGGGTGACAAGAAGCTTAAGCTGTGACTGCGGGTTTTGCTCCATAAGACGGTATCCACACTTATTTCATGAGGTTGGTGTCGGTAGGCGTTGCCGCCAACAATAACGTATGCCCCGGGTTTCATATCACAACATGTTGCAAGCGACGGCGTCTCTTGAGTGCCTGAACGCTTCGACAGCGATATCAATCCACAGGGCGGTGCGGGCTGTTTTATTATTGCCGCTGCCCGGCAGTGCGGCTCTCGGGTGCACCCGATCGTCAATCGGCAATTAAGCCGCGGAATTTATTTCTTTGCGCGCGCTTCGGTTATGATGCGCACTTCTTCGCGCTCCGCCGCGCTAAGTCCCTGAGTGCGCGAGCGGGCGATTAGTTCTGTTAGTCTCAACTCCAGCACCGAATCAAACATATGGTCCAGCGCGTCGGTGAACGTTTTCTCTGCGATATCCTTATCTGCTATATCGTCCCACGTTGAGAGTTTTTCAAGGGTAGCGGCTTCTTTTGTACCGCGATAATGTTCGAGCAACTGCCCGGTGGTCAGACCAGGCTGCGAAAGACAAGTATTAACCAGCTCGGTAAAGAGCTCCAGTCCTGGCAGCTTTGTTTCGTCTAACGCCGCCAGAGAGGGCACTAATGGCGCCAGCTCAGGATTCTGGACTAATAATCCTATCAGTATACGCATGGTTGTACGCTTTAGCGTCGGCGCAGGCCGCGTTTGCGAATTATCTGCCTGACGCGTCATCAACCGCTCAAGCTGGCTGTCATCCAGAATACCGAGCTTGTTACCTAACTCCTGCCGCAGATAAATGCGCAGCGTTTCGCCAGGCACCTGACTGATTAACGGCAGCGCCAGCGTGCTGAGCTGCGCGCGCCCGTCCGGCGTGCTCAAATCCACCTGCGGCAGCAGGCTATTGAACAGAAACGTGGAGAGCGGCTGAGCCTGCTCCATACGCGCCTCGAACGCCGCTTTGCCTTCCTGGCGAACCAGCGTATCCGGGTCTTCGCCATCGGGCAGAAACATAAAGCGTAGCTGACGTCCGTCCGTCATGTAAGGCAATGCGGTTTCCAGCGCGCGCCACGCGGCGCTTCTGCCTGCTCTGTCGCCGTCGTAACAGCAAATCACGGTGTTCGTGGCGCGAAAGAGCATCTGAATATGCTCTGCCGTGGTCGCGGTGCCGAGCGAGGCGACCGCATAGTTTATGTCGTACTGCGACAGCGCCACGACGTCCATATAGCCTTCCACTACCAGAAGGCGCGGCGGATTCGGGTCGCTTTGCTGCACTTCATAAAGGCCATACAGCTGGCGGCCCTTATGGAAAATATCGGTTTCCGGGGAGTTTAAGTATTTCGGCAGCGCATCGCCTAACACGCGGCCGCCAAAGCCTATCACTCGCCCGCGCTTGTCGCGGATGGGGAACATCACCCGCTCGCGAAAGCGGTCGTAACTGCGGCCGTTATCGTTGGTCACCAGCATGCCGGCGTCGATAAGCGACTTGCGGTTTTCGCTGTTGTTGCCAAAACGCTTGAGCGCGTTGTCCCAACCCGGCGGCGCATAGCCAATCGCGAAACGTTCAATGACCGAGTCGCTCAGCCCGCGTTTTGCGAGATAGTGCCGCGCCGGTTCGCCGCTCTGCGCTTGTAACGCCTGACGATAAAAACCGTTCAGCCCGTCCAGCAACTCATAGAGCGTTTGCCGCTGATGACGCTCAATTTGCGTCGGCCCGCTACCCGCTTCGAACGGCACTTCCAGATTATGCATCGCCGCCAGCTCTTCGACGGTCTCGACGAATTCGAGCTTGTCGTAATTCATCAGGAAGTCGATAGCGTTGCCGTGCGCGCCGCAACCGAAGCAGTGATAAAACTGTTTTTCGCCGTTTACGGTGAAAGAGGGGGTTTTTTCATTATGGAAGGGACAGCACGCGTGGTAGTTCTTGCCCTGCTTCTTGAGCTTTACCCGTGCGTCTATCAGGTCGACGATATCGGTGCGAGCCAGCAGATCATTGATAAAGACACGTGGGATTCGTCCAGCCATAAGCCCCGTTTTTATCAGCCCATAAACGAGAATAAGCCGCGCATTCCTTTCGGAAGCACGGCCTCTACAACTACTACTCTGTCTGTTTCAGGGGAGGATATCCCCTGAGGAATTAGTACAGACGAGTACGGCGTGCGTTTTCGCGAGCCAGTTTCTTCGCGTGACGTTTCACTGCGGAAGCTTTGGCGCGTTTACGTTCGGTAGTCGGTTTTTCATAGAATTCACGACGACGAACTTCCGCCAGAACACCCGCTTTCTCGCAGGAACGTTTGAAGCGACGCAGTGCTACGTCGAACGGCTCGTTTTCACGTACTTTAATTACCGGCATGTGCCTCTCACCTTTGATTAATTCGGTTCTGCTGGCATCAGATAGCCAGCTTATTTCAAAATGGTGCGGAATTTTACTGCAACTGCTGCTGCTTTGTAAAGCACCGCCAGGACCAGAAACGCGGTTTTTGTGCGGTCTATTCCAGGGGCACGCATTATACACTATCTGGTCGCCTGGGTTGAGCAAAGTTTTACATCGGCAGCCGTTGGCCCTACACTGCGCGGCAGGCGAGAGAGGTAAGAAAAACCATGCGTGTACTGGGAATTGAGACATCCTGTGATGAAACCGGCATCGCGATTTATGACGATGAAAACGGGTTATTAGCCAACCAATTGTATAGTCAGGTAAAACTGCATGCCGATTACGGCGGCGTCGTGCCTGAACTGGCCTCGCGCGATCACGTGCGTAAAACCGTGCCCCTGATCCAGGCCGCGATAAAAGAAGCGGGTCTGACGGCGAAGGATATCGACGCGGTGGCGTATACCGCAGGGCCAGGCCTTGTGGGCGCGCTGTTAGTCGGCGCGACGGTCGGCCGCGCGCTGGCGTTCGCCTGGGATGTGCCGGCGGTGCCGGTGCACCATATGGAAGGCCATCTGCTGGCGCCGATGTTAGAAGACAATCCGCCCGCGTTTCCTTTCGTGGCGCTGCTGGTCTCCGGCGGCCATACGCAGCTTATCAGCGTCACCGGTATCGGCCAGTATGAACTGCTGGGCGAATCTATTGACGACGCCGCGGGCGAAGCCTTCGACAAAACGGCCAAGCTGCTGGGGCTCGATTACCCGGGCGGCCCGATGCTGTCGAAAATGGCGGCGCAGGGCACCGCAGGGCGCTTTACCTTCCCGCGTCCGATGACCGACCGTCCGGGCCTTGATTTCAGCTTCTCCGGGCTGAAAACCTTCGCGGCGAATACGATCCGCGATAACGGCACCGACGATCAGACCCGCGCCGACATTGCGCGCGCGTTTGAAGATGCGGTCGTCGATACCCTGATGATCAAATGCCGCCGTGCGCTGGATCAGACCGGCTTTAAACGCCTGGTGATGGCGGGTGGTGTGAGCGCTAACCGCACGCTGCGCGCGCGCCTTGCGGAAATGATGCAAAAACGCGGCGGCGAAGTGTTCTATGCGCGCCCGGAATTCTGCACCGATAACGGCGCGATGATCGCTTATGCGGGCATGGTGCGTCTGAAAGCGAAAGGCGAAGCGGGGCTTGGCGTGACCGTGCGTCCGCGCTGGCCGCTGGCGGAGCTGCCCGCCGCGTAAGGCGTCAGCACACAGGCATAAAGAAAAAGGAGTGAATCATCACTCCTTTTTTTGTGGCCGCTTTTTGCGAAACCGGCTCCAGATTTTACTTTCCTGGCCGCGCCACAGGCGCTGAATATTATCGTGATGACGCAGCAGGATAAGACAGGAGAGCATCGCCACCGGGAACGTAAACTGCGGTTTAAACCACCAGACATAAAACGGCGCCACCAGCGCGCTGATAATCGCGCCCAGCGACGAGTAACCGCTCAACAACACCGTCAGAAACCAGGTGCCGGCCATCACGCCGGTAAGATCCCAGCCGATAGGCGCAATCGCGCCAAACGCCGTCGCCACACCTTTACCGCCGCGAAAATGGAAAAAGACCGGCCAGATATGGCCCAGACAGGCGGCGATGGCGATAAGCCCCAGCCAGAACGGCGTCACGCCCAGCGCATACGCGCCCCAGACGGGCAGCATGCCTTTCAGCACGTCGAATATCAGTACCGCTACGGCTGCTCCCTTGCCGCCAATCCGCAGGACGTTGGTCGCTCCGGGGTTGCCGGAACCGCTGTCACGAGGGTCGGGGAGACCTGCGATGCGGCAGACCAGAATGGCGCTGGAGATCGAGCCGCAAAGGTACGCGAGGAGGATCATTCCAGGCGCGATTGCACTCATAACGCTGTTCCGTTGTGAAAATGTCGTTGTATTCTCTGCATCTGTGGATAATACGCATATTTTGCCGGAAGTGGTATCCGGCGGGGCTAAAAACAGGCAGGGCCGTGATGGACATAGTATTTATAGAGCAACTTTCGGTAATCACCACTATTGGCGTTTACGACTGGGAACAGACCATCGAGCAGAAACTGGTGTTCGATATCGAAATCGGCTGGGACAACCGGGCGGCGGCGGCGAGCGATGACGTGCGCGACTGTCTGAGCTACGCTGACGTCACGCAGGCGGTGCTGGAGCATGTCGGTAACGGCCGTTTCGCGCTGGTGGAACGGGTGGCGGAAGAGGTGGCGGAGATCATTCTGACGCGCTTTAACGCTCCCTGGGTACGCATCAAATTAAGCAAGCCAGGCGCGGTGGCGCAGGCCGCGAACGTCGGCGTTATGATTGAGCGTAGCAATAATCCGAATTAAAACATTTAAATTCATAATGAGTAAACCAAACGCGGGTATACCGGTCATAATGCAGGAACTTACGCGGCCGTCGCGCTGACTGCCGCGTTTTTTAGCGCTTATTTTTTGGGGTACGAGGGTTTACTGAATGACTGATATGCACTCGCTGCTGGTGGCGGCGATCCTGGGCATTGTTGAAGGGCTCACCGAATTCCTGCCGGTTTCCAGTACCGGTCATATGATTATCGTGGGCCACCTGCTGGGGTTTGAAGGCGACACCGCGAAAACCTTTGAGGTGGTTATCCAGTTGGGTTCCATTCTGGCGGTCGTCGTGATGTTCTGGCGTCGCCTGTTCGGGCTCATCGGCATTCACTTCGGGAATCCGCCGCATGAAGGGCTTGGCAAGGGCCGCCTCTCGCTCATTCACATTCTGCTCGGTATGGTGCCGGCGGTGGTGCTTGGCCTGGCGTTCCACGATTTCATCAAATCGCTGTTTAACCCGATCAATGTGACCTATGCGCTGGTGGCCGGCGGCGTGCTGCTGATTATCGCTGAAGTGTTCAAACCGAAAGAACCCAAAGCGCCGGGGCTTGATGATATGACCTATCGCCAGGCGTTTTTCATCGGCTGCTTCCAGTGCCTCGCGCTGTGGCCGGGCTTCTCGCGCTCCGGCGCGACTATCTCCGGCGGTATGCTGGTGGGCGTCAGCCGCTACGCGGCCTCTGAGTTTTCGTTCCTGCTCGCCGTGCCGATGATGATGGGCGCCACCGCGCTGGATCTCTATAAAAGCATGGGCTTCCTGACGATGGCGGACCTGCCGATGTTCGCGGTCGGTTTTGTCACTGCCTTCGTCGTGGCGCTGGTAGCGATCAAAACCTTCCTGCACATCATCAAACGTATCTCTTTTATTCCTTTCGCGATCTACCGTTTCATCGTTGCCGCTGCGGTTTACGCGGTCTTCATGTAAACGTCTTAGCCCTCAGCCGCAGGCTGGGGGCATCGCGCTTCCTTCCAGGCCGCCACCGCGCGAATACGCCGTTTTGTCAGCTCTTCCCGAATCGCGGGGCCGGTAAAGCCAGCTTCTACCACCTCTTTTGGCGATACCGCGCGCGCCACTTCCCACGCTTCGCGCAGCAGCCGCGCCTGCGGATAATCTTTCGCTTCAAAGCCGGTGCGTCCGCGCACGTCCGCTTCGCTGGTGATGGCAATCTGTTCAACGCGTTGCGGCTTGCGCCAGGCGTCTATTGAATCAAACAGGCCCACAATCGTACGCGGCTTCAATACCGGAAAGGTATGAATCAGGTCGTGGAATTCGGCCACCAGCTTCGCGAGATCGCGAATGTCGTTCGGCACGCGCAGCCGCTGGCAGACTTGCCCCACAAGGTGTACGCCCGCCGGGCCGTGACCGTGATGGCGCGGCCAGAGGTGCGGCGGCGTCAGGCCTTTACCGAGATCGTGGCACAGCGCGGCAAAACGCACGTCCACCGCCGGGCTTAACATCGCGGCCATGGAGAGCGTCATCAGCGTATGAATGCCGGTGTCGATTTCCGGGTGCCATTTGGCCGGAGCCGGGACGCCGAACAGCTTATCGACTTCCGGGAACAGTACTTTCAGCGCGTCGCACTCGCGCAGCATCAGGAAGTAGATTTGCGGGTTACGGGTGGTCAGCGCGCTTTCCGTTTCTTTCCAGACGCGCTCCGGCGTCAGGTGCTCCAGTTCGCCCTTCTCCGCCATCTCGCGCATCAGCGCCAGCGTTTCCGGCGCGATGCGAAACCCGAGGTGAGCGTAACGCGCGGCGAAGCGGGCCACGCGCAGCACGCGCAGCGGATCTTCGTTAAAGGCGGGGGAGACATGACGCAGCAGGCGCGCTTTTAGATCGTCGCAGCCGTGGTAAGGGTCGATAAATTCGCCGCAATCGTCCTGAGCGATGGCGTTAATGGTGAGATCGCGGCGCTGTAAATCCTGCTCCAGCGTCACGTCCGGCGCGGCATAGCAGGTAAAGCCGGTATAACCCTGGCCAGATTTCCGTTCGGTGCGCGCCAGCGCGTACTCTTCATGGGTTTGCGGGTGCAGAAACACCGGAAAATCTTTGCCGACCTGCTGATACCCAAGCTCCAGCATCTGGGCGGGCGTGGCGCCCACGACCACCCAGTCTCTGTCCTTTACCGGCAGCCCTAACAGGGCATCACGCACCGCACCACCAACCAGATAACTCTTCACGCATTCCACTCCGACATCGATTCAGCCGACAGATAATACGTTAAGTGTAGAGGAGATGGTGAGCGAAAAGGGCAGCGGGCGCTGCCCTGAGAGGTTTAGTTCATCCAGCGGTCTTTGCGCTTGCGGCTTGGGATCATGTGCGGCAGCAGTAAACCGAGCAGCAGGCCGACGCCCAGCACGCCGCCGCCATACATAAACCACTGCATGATGATGGTGCGCTGTTTATCATCGATCTGAATATTGGCGGCGTTCACTTTCTTCTGCGCCACGATAAGCTCGTTTCTGAGCTTTTGATTTTCATCTTTCAGGCCGTTGATGATGCCGTCGCTGGCGGCGACTTTCTTTTGCATCTCCGCCGTGCGCTGATTCCACGTGGTGTCGATATTCGTCAGTTTATCGGTCAGGGTTTTGACCTGATTTTCCAGCTCCGGCACGCGGGTGCGCAGGCTGGGCTCGCTTTTCAGCTGCTCCAGCGGGATCCACGATGTGCGGCCACTGGTATCACGAATCTGTCCATATTTGCCGTTACTTTCGAGCAGTGCGACTTCTTCGCCGGCATTGACCGTGCCGACCAGGCGGTAATTGTCACCGGGGCCGCTACGCACCCAAGTGTTGAGTTCATCCGAGACATAGCGTTTTTCTTCGGCAACGGCCTGGAAAGTGACGCTAAGCGCAAGCAGGGAAAGGCAAATCAGACGTAATTTGTGCATCAGTTGGTCGTTATTGTCGTTGAAAGTGGAACGATAGTAGTGGCATCAGTCTGACGATGCAAAGCGTAAACCTGAATGGGAATCTTCCTGGTCAGCCTGTCGCCTGCCACCGCGGCAAATTTCGTATTTTGATGGCGTCAAAAAGCCTCAAACATGGCATTTTTTCGCAAAATACTATCTACTGACAGATACCAGGCTATTAAGTTCGCTGGAGTTTTCTTCAGTGTGACTCAACGAGTAAAGCAGAGACATGGCTCAGGAAATCGAACTCAAATTTATCGTCGACCCCGAACAGATTGACGCGCTGCGCGCCGCGCTGAACGCCCTTGAGGCCGAACACAGCGACCCGCGCCAGCTGCTCAACATCTATTACGAAACCGCGGACAACCAGTTGCGCCGTCACGATATGGGGCTGCGCGTTCGCGGCGATAATGGCCGTTATGAGATGACCATGAAAGTGGCTGGCCGCACGACCGGCGGGCTGCATCAGCGTCCGGAATATAATGTCGCGCTGGAATCCCCGGAGCTTGCGCTCACGCGCTTCCCGGCGGACGTCTGGCCCGAAGGGCTGTCGCCCGAGACGTTGCAGACGGCGGTGCAGCCGCTGTTCAGCACCGATTTCGCGCGTGAAAAGTGGATGGTTACTTACGGTGAAAGCCGCATTGAGCTGGCGCTTGATCGCGGCGAAGTGAAAGCCGGCGAGCTGGCGGAGCCTATCTGCGAGCTGGAGCTGGAACTGCTTCAGGGCGAGGCGGCCGACGTACTGAAGTTCGCCCGTCAGCTGGTCGCGAAACCGGGCCTGCGTCAGGGGAGCCTCAGCAAAGCGGCGCGCGGCTATCACCTGGCGCAAGGGAATCCTGAACGCCCGCTGCGTCCGCTAACGCTTCTTAAAGCGCCTGCGAAAATGACTGTCGAGCAGGGGCTTGAGGCGTCGCTGGAGTGGGCGCTCGATCACTGGCTGTACCACGAAGAGCTGTGGCTGCGCGGCAACGACAAAGCGAAGCAGCAGGTGCGAGAGGCGATTGCGCTGGTGCGCCATACGCTGGCGCTGTTCGGCGGCATCGTTCCGCGAAAAGCGAGTACTCGCTTACGTGACCTGCTGACCCAGTGCGAGGCGACGCTTGCGACCGACGCGTCGGCCCAGACGGTCGCTTTCAGCGCTATTCAGGCCTCTGCGCGCCTGGCGCTCACCGAATGGCTGATCTTCCGCGGCTGGCAGCCTTTCCTTGATGAAAAGGGCCGTCAGAAGATGGCGGATTCCTGGAAACGCTTTGCCGATATTAACCTCTCGCGCCACGCCGCCGAGCTGAAAGCCGCGTTTGGCCAGCCGCTCGGCGACCGCTACGTTGATCAGCTGCCGCGTCTTGCGCGCGAACTGGACGCGCTGCGTCTGCTGGCGGGCGTCTATGACGAAACCGTCGCGCTGTTCTGGCTCGATAACTGGCAGGGGCTGCGTCACGCCATCGAAACCGGCCAGCGTATTGAAATTGAACACTTCCGTAATGAGGCTATCTCGCAGGCGCCGTTCTGGCGGCACAGCGGGAAAGTGTAAATAACCACAGGAAACCCGCATGACGCCGCTCTCCCTCCCTTTGCAACAGCACTGGCAAGCCGTGGTGGAGCGGCTGCCTTTTGATACCGCCGCACTCAGCGATGAGGCGCGCGCGGTGCTGACCTTCAGCGATTTCGTGCGCGAGGCGCTCAGCGCGCACCCGGAATGGCTGAGTGAACTGGAAGCCGCGCCGCCCGCGCCTGACGAATGGCGTCACTATCCCGCCTGGCTTCAGAGCGTGCTTGCGGACGTTAACGACGAGGCGGCGCTGATGCGCGCGCTGCGCCAGTTCCGCCGCCGGATGATGACGCGGATCGCCTGGTCGCAGACGCTGAAACAGGCCACCACGCAGCAGACGCTCACGCAGCTTAGTCAGCTTGCGGAAACCCTTATCGTCGCCGCGCGCGACTGGCTTTACGCCGCCTGCTGTCGCGAATGGGGCACGCCATGCAACGCGCAGGGCGTCCCACAGCCGCTGATGATCCTTGGTATGGGGAAACTCGGCGGCGGCGAGCTCAACTTTTCTTCGGATATCGATCTTATCTTCGCCTGGCCGGAAGGCGGCTCGACGCAGGGCGGTCGGCGCGAGCTGGATAACGCCCAGTTTTTCACGCGTCTTGGCCAGCGGCTCATTAAAGCGCTCGACCAGCCCACGCAGGACGGTTTTGTCTACCGCGTGGACATGCGCCTGCGCCCCTTCGGCGACAGCGGCCCGCTGGTGCTGAGCTTCGCCGCGCTTGAGGATTACTACCAGGAGCAGGGGCGCGACTGGGAGCGCTACGCGATGGTGAAAGCGCGCATCATGGGCGACACCGACGACGCCTGGAGCCAGGAGCTGCGCGCCATGCTGCGGCCGTTCATCTTCCGCCGCTATATCGATTTCAGCGTGATTCAGTCGCTGCGTAATATGAAGGGCATGATTGCCCGCGAGGTGCGCCGCCGGGGGCTGACCGATAACATCAAGCTCGGCGCGGGCGGCATCCGCGAAACCGAATTTATCGCCCAGGTGTTCCAGCTGATCCGCGGCGGGCGTGAGCCGTCCTTACAGCAACGCTCGCTGCTGCCGACGCTTGAGGCGATTGAACATCTGCATCTGCTTTCCTCTGACGACGCCGCCTGCCTGCGGGACGCCTATCTCTTCCTGCGGCGTCTCGAAAACCTGCTGCAAAGCATTAACGATGAACAAACCCAGACGCTGCCGGGCGACGCGCTTAACCGCGCGCGTCTGGCGTGGGCGATGGACGAAGCGCGCTGGGAGGCGCTCAGCGCGCGGCTGGATCGCCATATGGCGGGCGTGCGCCGCGTCTTTAACGAGCTTATCGGCGATGAAGAGCCGGGCACGGGCGAAGAGGCGCTGAACGAAGGCTGGCGCGAGCTGTGGCATGACGCGCTGGATGCCGACGACGACGCGCCGGTGCTGAGCGCGTTAGGGGCGGAAGGCCGGATGCGGTTCCTCGCGACGCTCGCGGATTTTCGCAAAGAGACCGAAAAGCGCACCATTGGCCCGCGCGGGCGTCAGGTGCTCGATAACCTGATGCCGCCCCTGCTGAGCGCCGTCTGCGCAAGCCCTGACGACGCGGCGCTGGCGCTCTCCCGCGTGACGCCGCTGCTCACCGGCATTGTCACCCGCACCACCTATCTCGAGCTGTTAAGCGAATATCCCGGCGCGCTGAAGCACTTAATCCGCCTGTGCGCCGCCTCGCCGATGGTCGCAAGCCAGCTGGCGCGCTACCCGCTGCTGCTTGATGAACTGCTCGACCCGAATACGCTCTATCAGCCGACGGCGATGGATGCCTACCGCGATGAACTGCGCCAGTATCTGCTGCGCGTGCCGGATGACGACGAAGAGCAACAGCTTGAGGCGTTGCGGCAGTTTAAACAGGCGCAACTGCTACGTGTGGCCGCGGCGGATATCGCCGGTACGCTGCCGGTGATGAAAGTGAGCGATCACTTAACCTGGCTTGCCGAGGCAATCATCGACGCGGTGGTACAGCAGGCGTGGGACCATATGGTGGCGCGCTACGGCCAGCCGACGCATCTGCGCGAACGCGACGGCCGCGGTTTCGCGGTGGTGGGCTATGGCAAACTCGGCGGCTGGGAGCTCGGCTACAGCTCCGATCTCGATTTAGTCTTCCTGCACGACTGTCCGGCGGAGGTGATGACCGACGGCGAGCGCGAGATCGACGGGCGCCAGTTCTATCTGCGCCTGGCGCAACGCATTATGCATCTCTTCAGCACCCGCACGTCGTCCGGCATTCTCTATGAAGTGGACGCCCGTCTGCGCCCGTCCGGCGCGGCCGGCATGCTGGTGACCACCGCGCAAGCGTTCGCCGATTACCAGAAAAACGAGGCCTGGACGTGGGAGCATCAGGCGTTAGTGCGCGCCCGTGTCGTCTACGGCGACAGGCCATTGCAGGCGCAGTTTGACGCCATTCGCCGTGAGGTGCTCGCCACCCCCCGCGACAACGACAAGCTGCAAACCGACGTGCGCGAGATGCGCGAGAAAATGCGCGCGCACCTGGGCCATAAACACCGCGATCGGTTTGATATCAAAGCCGATGAAGGCGGCATTACGGATATCGAATTTATTACGCAGTATCTGGTGCTGCGCTACGCGCCGGAGCAGCCGAAGCTGACGCGCTGGTCCGATAATGTGCGTATTCTTGAACTACTGGCGCAGCACGACATTATGCGCGAGGACGAAGCGAAAGCGCTCACGCACGCCTATGTCACCCTTCGCGATGAACTGCACCATCTGGCCTTGCAGGAACAGCCAGGGCATGTGGCGCAGACGGCGTTCGGGCCCGAGCGCGAACAGGTGCGCGACAGCTGGCGGCGCTGGCTGGCCCCGGCGTAACCGTGCGATTGCGCGTAACTGTGCTATCATCGCGCGCAAATTTTGGTGTCTCTCAGGAGAGTCAGGAATGAAAGTAACGCTGCCCGATTTTGAACGCGCAGGCGTCATGGTAGTAGGTGATGTGATGCTGGACCGCTACTGGTATGGCCCGACGAGCCGCATTTCGCCGGAAGCGCCGGTGCCGGTCGTGAAAGTGGAAACCATCGAAGAGCGCCCGGGCGGCGCGGCGAACGTGGCGATGAACATCGCGTCTCTCGGCGCCAGTTCGCGCCTGGTCGGCCTGACCGGTATTGACGATGCGGCGCGCGCGCTCAGCCAGTCACTCTCACAGGTGAACGTGAAGTGTGATTTCGTGTCAGTGCCGACGCATCCGACCATCACCAAGCTACGCGTGCTGTCGCGCAACCAGCAACTGATCCGCCTTGATTTCGAAGAGGGCTTCGACGGCGTGGATCCCGAGCCGCTGCACGAGCGCATCAACCAGGCGCTGGGGCAGATCGGCGCGCTGGTGCTTTCTGACTACGCCAAAGGCGCGCTCGCAAGTGTCCAGCAGATGATTCAGCTGGCGCGTAACGCGGGCGTTCCGGTACTTATCGATCCGAAAGGCACCGATTTTGAGCGCTATCGCGGCGCCACGCTCCTGACCCCGAACCTGTCTGAATTCGAAGCCGTGGCAGGAAAATGCAAAAACGAGCAGGAGATTGTCGAGCGCGGCATGAAAATCATCGCCGATTTCGATCTCAGCGCGCTGCTGGTGACCCGCTCGGAACAGGGTATGACGCTGCTGCAACCGGGCAAAGCGCCGTTCCACCTGCCGACGCAGGCGCAGGAAGTCTATGACGTGACCGGCGCGGGCGATACCGTGATTGGCGTGCTGGCGGCGACGCTGGCGTCCGGCAATTCGCTGGAAGAAGCCTGCTTCTTCGCCAACGCGGCGGCGGGCGTGGTGGTCGGCAAGCTCGGTACGTCAACCGTGTCGCCGGTGGAACTGGAAAACGCCGTGCGCGGGCGCTCGGAAACCGGCTTTGGCGTGATGAGCGAAGCGGCGCTGAAAGAAGCCGTGCTGGCGGCGCGCAAGCGCGGCGAGAAAGTGGTGATGACCAACGGCGTGTTCGACATTCTTCACGCAGGCCACGTCTCATATCTGGCGAATGCCCGCAAGCTTGGCGACCGTCTGATTGTGGCGGTCAACAGCGATGCCTCTACCCGACGTCTGAAAGGCGATACCCGTCCGGTAAACCCGCAGGAGCAGCGCATGATCGTGCTGGCCGCGCTGGAAGCGGTCGACTGGGTGGTGCCGTTTGAAGAAGACACGCCGCAGCGGCTTATCAGCGAAATTCTGCCGGATCTGCTGGTCAAAGGCGGCGACTATAAGCCTGAAGATATCGCTGGCAGTAAAGAGGTGTGGGCCAACGGCGGGGAGGTCATGGTGCTGAACTTCGAAGATGGCTGCTCGACTACCAACATCATTAAGAAGATCCAGAAGAACAGTTAAAGCCGTCTGGTGCGAACGCCCCTTGCCTGGCAGGGGGCGTTGTTGTTTCTGTCAGTCTTGCTTGTCGAGGCTGTCAACCGGCGGGATGGCAGGCGGCGGCGTCACGGCGGTGACGGGCGCGCTGGCGCTGCCTGCGGTCGCTGAAGTCTCTGCCGGTGCGGAGGTTGTGGTTGCGCCGCGGGATTCCAGCGCGGTCAGACGCTGCTCCAGCGCCGTCAGTTTCTCACGCGTGCGCAGCAGTACCTGCGTCTGCACGTCAAACTCCTCACGACTCACCAGATCCAGGCGAGACAGCTGGGCCTGCAGTACCTGGCGGATTTTCTTCTCAACATCTTCCCCGATCTCACGGATCCCTTTTGGCATCGATTCATGGACCTGACGGGCGATCTGTTCAATTTTTTTCGGGTCAATCATAGCGGTTTCCCTGATCTGGTATGGTCTGAAGAGTAATTGTAATCGCTGATCGGAAGGGTATAAACCGGAAATGTTTGAATCTCATGCATTGCCGACGATTATCAATGGCGTTATAGTTATTCCGCTTATTCTCAGGGCGGGGTGAAATTCCCCACCGGCGGTAAATCAGGCTGATCCTGCTTCTGCGCGAAAGCGTCAGACGAAAGGTAAACTGAAAGCCCGCGAGCGCTTCAGGTTGTTTCTGAAGGTCAGCAGATCCGGTGTAATTCCGGGGCCGACGGTTAAAGTCCGGATGGGAGAGAGTAACGATCTGCCTGGGCTTATGCCCACTCACGTTATTTTGCTTGCCGCTTGCCGGCACTCCTAAGACCGCCCTGATTCTGGTAATCCATATAATTAATGAGGTTTCTTTACCATGAATCAGACGCTTCTTTCTGCTTTTGGCACCGCTTTTGAACGCGTGGAAAACGCGATCGCCGCACTGCGCGAAGGGCGCGGCGTGATGGTGCTCGATGACGAGAACCGTGAAAACGAAGGCGACATGATTTTCGCCGCCGAAACCATGACTGTTGAACAGATGGCATTAACCATCCGTCACGGCAGCGGCATCGTCTGCCTGTGCCTGACCGAAGAACGCCGTAAACAGCTCGACCTGCCGATGATGGTGGAAAACAACACCAGCGCGTTCGGCACCGGCTTTACCGTGACTATCGAAGCGGCGCACGGCGTGACGACCGGCGTTTCCGCCGCCGACCGCATCACGACCATTCGCGCGGCGATTGCCGATGACGCGAAACCGTCCGATCTGCACCGTCCTGGGCACGTTTTCCCGCTGCGCGCGCAGCCGGGCGGCGTATTGACCCGCGGCGGCCACACCGAAGCGACCATCGATTTAGTCTCGCTGGCAGGCTTTAAACCAGCGGGCGTGTTGTGCGAGCTGACCAATGACGACGGTACTATGGCGCGTGCGCCAGAGTGCATCGCGTTTGCCCGCGAACACAATATGCCGGTCGTCACCATCGAAGATTTAGTGAGCTATCGCCAGGCGCAGGAGCGCAAAGCGAGCTGACAAAAAGCCCGGCGAGCGCCGGGCCTGAATGCTTCTGAAAAGCCCGGTCTGACCGGGCTTTTTTTATTAGCCGCTAAGGCCGCTGGTTTGCAGCAGCGTCAGGCTTAATCCCATCACCGACATGCCGCACAGCACGCCGTAGCTCGGGTTGTTATGCGGATCGATCTCTTTGGCAAGCGGCATCAGCTCATCTACCGACAACGCCACCATGATCCCGGCGACCGCCGCCATAATCGCCGCCATGACCACCGGCGACACCATCGTGCCAAGAATAAGCCACGCCAGTACCCCGCCCAGAATTTCAGCCATCCCGGAGAGCCCCGCCCAGATAACGGCTTTACGGCGCGAGCCTGTGGCCGCATAAACCGGGCCCGCTACCGCCAGCCCTTCCGGGATGTTGTGCAGCGCGACCGCGAGCGCAATCCCAAAGCCCAGCTCCAGATTAGTACTGGCCGTCACGTAGGTGGCGATACCTTCCGGAAAGTTATGCAGGCTGATGCCAAGCGTCAACAGGAGCGCGGTGCGTCGCAGGTTACGCGACGCATGAGCTGGCGGCGGATCGATAAGATCCTGCGGATGCGCGTGCGGTAGCAGACGATCGAGCGCGAAATAGCCCAGCAGGCCGACGATAAACATGCCATAGCCCAGCACCGGCGACATGCCTTCTTCGCCGAGCGCGGCGGGCAGCATTTCCATAAGTGAAATCAGCAGCATAATGCCTGCGGCAAAACCCAGAGAGAAAGCCAGCAGCCGGTTAGAGGGCTTCTGGCCGAGCACGCCGAGTAGCGCGCCGATAAACGTGGCGCCGCCCGCCAGTAAGGTCAGGATCAGAGGCACAGACATCGAACACTCCTTTTTGATAATGATTATCATTAATGTATCGAGCGGAACGGAAAAGTCGAGGCCCGTCCGTGGCTTTTACAGATTACTTACATTCAAATTTTCTGACGGTCTTCATCATGGTTATCTCCGTTCTTTCAGCGCGTAATCGGCGTAAGGTAAGTCCATTGATATTACCGTTTCAGGATAAAAAAATGACTCCGTCATCCCGTATGCCTGCACTGTTTCTGGGCCACGGCAGCCCGATGAACGTGCTGGAAGATAACCGTTATACCCGCGCCTGGCGCGAGCTTGGCGAAACGTTGCCGCGTCCGAAAGCCATTGTGATGGTTTCGGCCCACTGGTTTACGCGCGGCACCGGCGTGACCGCGATGGAACAGCCGCAA
Organism: Cronobacter sp. EKM101R; assembly: GCF_963888145.1. NCBI lineage: Bacteria > Pseudomonadati > Pseudomonadota > Gammaproteobacteria > Enterobacterales > Enterobacteriaceae > Cronobacter > Cronobacter sp. EKM101R. The sequence goes on from NZ_CAWPHW010000033.1 coordinate 170,902, forward strand.
ACCATTCACGATTTCGGCGGGTTCCCGCAGGCGCTGTACGATACCCATTATCCGGCCCCCGGCTCGCCAGCGCTGGCGCAGCGCGTCGTGGATCTTCTCGCGCCGCTGCCGGTTACGCTCGATAAAGACGCCTGGGGCTTTGACCACGGCGCCTGGGGCGTACTGATAAAAATGTATCCGCAGGCGGATATTCCGCTGGTGCAGCTGAGTATAGATAGCACCAAACCTCCGGTCTGGCACTATCAGATGGGCCGCCGCCTTGCCGCACTGCGTGACGAAGGCGTCATGCTGGTGACGAGCGGCAACGTCGTCCATAACCTGCGTACCGCACGGTGGCATGGGGAAGGTGAGCCGTACCCGTGGGCGGAGTCGTTCAATAACTTTGTCAAAGAAAACCTGACGTGGCGCGGCGAGGCGGCAGATCACCCGCTGGTCAACTATCTGGATCACCCCGGCGGCAGTCTGTCGAACCCGACGGCGGATCATTTCCTGCCGCTGCTGTACGCGCTCGGCACGTGGGACGGCACCGAAACAGTGAGCGTTCCGGTGGATGGTCTGGAAATGGCGTCATTAAGCATGCTGTCGGTGCAGGTGGGTTAACCATGGCGCCCCTGGGGCACCATCGCTTTTATTCCACAAACAGATGCGGGTAGAAGCGCGACAGATCCTGGGTTATCAGCGCCTTATCTTCACGAATACCGATCCCGGCGGGCTGGTCGTTGATAAGCCAGCTGCCGATAAGCGTATAGCTGTCACCAAATTTCGGCAGCGGGCAGAACTGCTGCACGATAGTGCCTTCTTCGCCATACGGGCCTTCCACCTGCTCGATGGTCTGGCCGTTTTCGATAATCGAGACGTTAGCGCCTTCGCGGGAAAAGAGGGGCTTCACCACATATTTTTCCATCGACGGTGGATTATCTTCGCTGAAGTAAGCTGGCAGCAGGTTAGGGTGGTTCGGGTAGAGCTCCCAGAGCAGCGGCAGCAACGCTTTGTTGGAGATGATGCTCTTCCATGCAGGTTCCAGCCAGCGCACGCCCGCGTCCTCCAGCTTGGTGGAGAACGTCTCGCGCAGCATGTACTCCCACGGATAAAGCTTAAACAGGTTGCTGATGACTTGATCCTGCAGATCGGTAAACTGTCCTTTTTCGCCAAGGCCGATATCTTCGATAAACAGAAAATCGTTCTCGATCCCGGCTTCGCTGGCGCAATCCTGTAAATACTGCACCGTGCCGCGATCCTCTACCGTATCGCGACAGCAGGCGAGATGCAGGCGGTTAAAGCCATATTGCGCTTTAAGCTCGCCGAAACGCTCGATGATCTTCTCCTGGAGGCTGTTGAACTGATCGCTGCCCTGCGGGAGGTTCCCGGCGCGCAGCTGATCTTCAAGCCAGATCCACTGAAAGAACGCCGCTTCATACAAAGAGGTCGGCGTATCGGCGTTATTTTCAAGAAGCTTCGGTTCGCCGCGTCCGTCCCAGGCGAGATCGAGACGCGAATAGAGCGACGGCTGGCCGCTGCGCCAGGACTGACGCACAAACTCCCACGTGTGCTTAGGAATGCGGAATTTGGTCATCAGCGCGTCGCTCGCAACCACTTTCTCGACGACCTGTAAGCACATCTGGTGCAGCTCGGCGGTCACGTCTTCGAGCTTTTCTACCTGCGCCAGCGTCAGCCGGTAGTAAGCGTCTTCGCACCAGTACGGCTCGCCGTACATCGTGTGAAAGTTAAAGCCGTATTCCGTTGCCTTTTCGCGCCAGTCCGGGCGCTCGCTGATAGCGATTCTTTCCATGTGTCAGCCGCCCATTGAACGAGAAGAGGAGGAACCTGCGGCACTGCGCTGCATCGTGGCCTGTTTCGCGACGGAATCGCCGAAACCGCCGCGGGTGATGGTTGAGGTGGTGGCCGGTTTCGGCGCCAGCGCGGTTTTCGGTACGTTCATGGTGCGGCCCGGCTGCGCGGCGCCGTAGTTGCGGCCGCTGGCGTCGGTGTATTTACCGTAAGCCGGGCTTGCCGGGTTGCGCGAGCTGAACAACGGCTGCTGGGCGAACCCCATGCCGCCGCCGCCCATCAGACGGCCCATCATGTAACCCGCCATGAGCGGCATCCACATGCTGCCGGTCTGCTGCGTGGCCTGGCTGGTATTGGTGTTATTGACCTGCTTGCACTGATCTTCGCCAAATTCTGCGACGCAGTCTTCACGCGTGGCGTATTTCGGCGCGGTGCGCTCCGCCTCTTTCAGGGCGTTGTTGTACGCGGTGGTGCATTCAGCGCTTTTGCCGGGGTTAGCGGTCGAGCAATCGTCCGCATTCTGATAAAGCTGCACGGTTTCGTCGTTCTTTTCACAACCGGCGAGCATAAACGCCGCCGTGACCGCGAAGGCCACCGGCGTTAAATGGCGCGCGTTCCAGCTTTTGCGAAACATCGCGCGGTTAATCTGTTTTGTCCGTTTCATGCCTGCATCCTGACCCAGTGGTATTGCACAGTTATGGTGCTCAGGATAGTGGATGAGTGGTTGAAATTAAAGCGGGGAGCCGGATGGCGCGGGGATCTTTACGTTGACTTACGTTCAGGCGGGAGGCGTACAGGCCTCCCGCGCAGACGTTACTGACGGAACGGATTGCTGCTGTTGCTATTGCCGCTGCGCGTTGCCGCGGCAGGCTGCATAGCGGAGGCTGAACCGCCGCTGTTAGTCATGTTATTCACGGCGGCATCCTGCTGCGGGTTTTCCGGCGCGACATTTTCAGGCGCGGTGGAAACTGGTTTGCCCAACGAGTTGTTCAGCGCGACCAGATCCTGCTCGTTGAGCGTACCCAGCGCAGATTTAATATTGAGCTGGTTGATCAGGTAGTTATAACGCGCGCTGGAGAGCTGCTGCTTGGCGTTGTACAGGGTGGTGGTCGCGTCCAGCACATCGACGATGGTACGCGTACCGACCGAGTAACCCGCTTCCATCGCATCAAGAGAGCTTTGCGCGGAAACGACCGCCTGCTCATACGCTTTGATGCTGCTGATGGAGGCGTTCACGTTGTTATACGAAGAACGCACGGTCTGTACCACGTTGCGGTGCGCGCTTTCCAGTTTCTCGCTGGCACCCACGAAGCTGTATTGCGCCTGTTTAACCTGAGAGGTGACCGAGCCGCCGCTGTAGAGCGGCAGATTGAAGCTCAGGCCGACGGAGTTCTGGCCGATTTTGCTGTCAGCGTAACGGCTTGCCGCCGCGCCGCTGGTATTGCTGCCGCTGTAATCGGTATCCGAGACGCTGCTGGACGCCGTTAAGCCGAGGGTCGGCATATGGCCGGTTTCGGCGTAGCGAATCTGCTCACGCGCCAGATCCTGGCTCAGACGGGCCTGCAACAGCGTCAGGTTGCGCTGTTCTGCTTCTTTCAGCAGCGCGTTGACGGCGGCCGGTTTGGTGGTTTTAAAGCTATCGACATTCAGCGACGCAAGCTGCGGATAGTAGTTGCCGGTTACCTGACGCAGCTGTTCCAGCGCGTTGTCGAGGTTATTACGCGCGGTCACTTCGTTCGCCAGCACGTTATCGTACTGCGCGCGGGCGTTCTGGACGTCGGTAATCGCCACCAGGCCTACGTTAAAGCGCTGGGTGGTTTGATCGAGCTGGCGGTAGATCGCCTGTTTCTGCGCTTCGGTGTAGGAGAGCGCGTCAATGGCGCTCAGCACCTGGAAATAGGCCGTCGCGGTGTTCAGCATCAGCGTCTGCTGATCGGTCTGATAGGTCACATCCTGAATGCCTGCGGTTTTTTCCTGCAGCGTCAGGGCGCGCCATTTGGACATATCGAAGATGGTCTGCGTTAACTGCAGCGAAGCGCTCTTGGCGGTGCTGTCGATGCCGTCGTTATCGCGAAAACCGCTATTATAGGTGTAATCTGCACCCAGGCCGAGCTGCGGAAGTAAAGGACTGCGGGCTTCGTTAATTTTTTCGAATGCGGCGTCGCGGTCAGCAGCGGAGCTGCGCAGGTCCGGGTTGCTTAAACGTGCCTGCTGGTAAACCTGCAACAGGTTTTCTGCCTGGCTCATGGCGCTGAAGCCCGTCAGGCTCAGGCCGATAAGGATGGGGAGCAGTTTCTTCATTTGCATTCCTTGTTGTGAAGCATAAAGAATTTATTAGCGCTGTCAGAAGCCGAAAAATTGATCGCCGATTCTACCAGAGTCAACCCGCCGTGAGGCTTGGCGTAACGTGCCTTCTGCCGCTAAATTTCCACAATCTATCACATGGGCAATGAAACGGCAGGTAAACTGGCTTGAAATGCCCAGATTCGGCACCATCTCGAACCGGAAACCATCATGAGCAAATCAACCCGAAGCCCCGTTACTTTCACCAAAAACGATGTAGAAATTATTGCACGGGAAAAGCTATATCGCGGCTTTTTTTCGCTCGATCTTTACCGCTTTCGGCACCGTCTTTTTAACGGTGAAATGAGCGGTGAAGTTCGGCGTGAAATTTTTGAGCGCGGCCATGCTGCAGTCCTGCTACCCTTTGACCCTGTGCGCGATGAGGTGGTCCTTATCGAGCAGATTCGCATCGCCGCTTTTGACACCAGCGACACCCCGTGGCTGCTGGAGCTGGTCGCCGGCATGATTGAGCCTGGCGAAACGGTGGAAGAGGTCGCACGCCGCGAGGCGGAAGAAGAAGCGGGGCTTTCCGTCGGGCGGGTGAAAACCTTCATGAGCTATCTGGCAAGCCCTGGCGGCACCAGCGAGCGCCTGTCATTACTGGTTGGCGAAGTGGACGCCACGACCGCGCAAGGCATACACGGTCTGGCTGATGAAAACGAAGATATTCGGGTTCATGTGGTAAGCCGGGAACAGGCATACCAGTGGGTAGAAGAGGGGAGAATCGACAACGCAGCCTCCGTCATCGCACTGCAATGGCTGCAGTTACATTATCAAGCATTGAGAAACGAGTGGAACACCTGAATATGAAGCGTTATACACCTGATTTTCCAGAAATGATGCGCCTGTGCGAAACCAACTTCGCGCAGCTGCGCCGCCTGCTGCCGCGCAACGACGCGCCGGGCGAAACCATTAGTTATCAGGTGGCGGGCGCGCAATACCGTTTAACTATCCTCGAATCAACCCGATACACCACGCTTGTGCAGATAGAGCAAACCGCGCCGAAAGTGAGCTACTGGAGTTTGCCGTCAATGAGCGTAAGGCTTTACCATGACGCCATGGTCGCGGAAGTGTGTTCAAGCCAGCAGATCTTTCGCTTCAAAGCGCGTTATGATTACCCAAATAAAAAGTTGCATCAGCGCGACGAAAAACATCAAATTAACCAGTTTCTTGCTGACTGGCTACGCTACTGTTTAGCGCATGGAGCAATGGCGGTTCCGGTTTGTTAGCGTCGTGAAACCTAAGGACACCATTTGGAAAGCCTGTTAAACCTTCCTGTTGCTGGTGGGGCCAGCGTCAGGATCTTACAAATTACAGATACTCACCTGTTTGCCGGAAAGAACGAGACGTTGCTTGGCATCAACACCTGGGAGAGCTACCAGGCGGTGCTGTCAGTGCTTCACGCCGAGCAGCGCGAGTGCGATCTGATTGTCGCGACAGGCGATCTGGCGCAGGATCATACGCCTGAGGCTTATGAGCACTTCGCGGCGGGGATTGCCACATTGCCTGCGCCCTGCGTCTGGCTGCCGGGCAACCACGATTTCCAGCCCGCCATGTTCAGTACATTGCACGACTCCGGTATTTCGCCCGCTAAACGCGTGTTCGCGGGCGATCGCTGGCAGGTGCTGCTGCTCGACAGCCAGGTCTTTGGCGTGCCGCACGGCGAGCTGAGCGACTACCAGCTTGAGTGGCTTGAGCGCATGCTTCAGCAGGCGCCGGAGCGCCATACGTTACTCCTCTTACACCATCATCCATTGCCGTCCGGCTGCGGCTGGCTCGATCAACACAGCCTGCGCAACGCCCAGGCGCTGGATGATGTGCTGAACCGCTACCCGCAAGTGAAGCATCTGCTTTGCGGCCATATCCATCAGGAACTGGATCTCGACTGGAACGGGCGCCGCCTGATGGCGACGCCGTCCACCTGCGTTCAGTTTAAACCCCACTGCGCCGGCTTTACGCTCGATACGGTCGCGCCCGGCTGGCGCTGGCTGAATCTGCACCCTGACGGTTCACTCACCACTGAAGTGTGCCGCCTTGAAGGCGCGCAGTTCCGCCCTGATACCGCATCAGAAGGATACTGATGTCTACGCTCCTCTACCTCCACGGCTTTAACAGTTCTCCTCGCTCGGCGAAGGCCACCAGCCTGCAACGCTGGCTGGCGCAGCATCACCCTGATATCAACATGGTTGTTCCTCAACTGCCGCCGTATCCATCTGATGCGGCGGAGCTGCTGGAATCTTTAGTGCTTGAGCACGGCGGCGAACCGCTCGGCGTCGTGGGCTCGTCGCTTGGCGGCTATTACGCGACCTGGCTTTCGCAATGTTTTCTGCTGCCTGCGGTGGTGGTGAACCCGGCGGTGCGCCCCTTTGAGCTGCTGACCGATTTTCTCGGCGCTAACGAGAACCCCTACACCGGGCAGCAATATGTGCTAGAGTCTCGCCATATTTACGATCTGAAAGTGATGCAAATTGAGCCGCTCGAGGCCCCGGATCTCATCTGGCTGTTGCAGCAGACCGGCGACGAGGTGCTGGATTACCGCCAGGCAGTCGCGTACTACGCGCCATGCCGTCAGACGGTGGAAACCGGCGGCAACCACGCTTTTGCAGGCTTTGAAGATTATTTCACGCAGATTGTCGATTTCCTTAGCCTGCGTTAACGCTAAGGCAACGATCCCGTTTTGTGACCTGACGATAAAATCATGACCCAATCCTATAATGCCGATGCCATTGAGGTGCTCACCGGGCTTGAGCCGGTGCGCCGCCGTCCGGGGATGTATACCGACACCTCCCGTCCCAACCATCTGGGCCAGGAAGTTATTGATAACAGCGTCGATGAAGCGCTGGCCGGGCATGCCAGACGCGTCGACGTGATCCTTCACGCCGACCAGTCGCTGGAAGTTATCGACGACGGGCGCGGCATGCCGGTGGATATCCATCCGGAAGAGGGCGTTCCCGCCGTGGAACTCATCCTCTGCCGTCTGCACGCGGGCGGTAAATTCTCGAACAAAAACTACCAGTTCTCCGGCGGCCTGCATGGCGTGGGGATCTCCGTGGTTAACGCCCTGTCAAAACGCGTGGAAGTCAACGTGAAACGCGACGGGCAGATCTACAACATCGCCTTTGAAAATGGCGAAAAGGTGAAAGAGCTGAGCGTGGTCGGCACCTGTCCGAAGCGCCAGACCGGCACCAGCGTCCATTTCTGGCCGGATGAAAAATTCTTCGACAGCCCGCGCTTTTCCGTCTCCCGGCTGACGCACCTGCTGAAAGCGAAAGCGGTGCTTTGCCCGGGCGTTGAGATCAACTTTAAAGATCAGGTGAACAACACCGAGCAGCGCTGGTGCTATCAGGATGGTCTCAACGACTACCTGTGTGAAGCGATAAACGGGCTGATTACCCTGCCGGAAAAACCGTTTATCGGTAACTTTTCCGGCGAGACGGAAGCGGTGGACTGGGCGCTGCTGTGGCTGCCGGAAGGCGGCGAGCTGCTGACCGAAAGCTACGTTAACCTGATCCCGACCATGCAGGGCGGCACCCACGTCAACGGCCTGCGCCAGGGCCTGCTGGACGCCATGCGTGAGTTCTGCGAATACCGCAATATTCTGCCGCGCGGGGTGAAGCTCTCGGCGGAAGATATCTGGGAGCGCTGCGCCTATGTCCTGTCGGTGAAAATGCAGGATCCGCAATTCGCGGGCCAGACCAAAGAGCGCCTGTCGTCGCGCCAGTGCGCGGCGTTTGTCTCCGGCGTGGTGAAAGACGCCTTCAGCCTGTGGCTGAACCAGAACGTCCAGGCGGCGGAACAGCTTGCGGAGCTCGCCATCGCCAGCGCCCAGCGCCGTCTGCGCGCCGCCAAAAAAGTGGTGCGTAAAAAGCTCACCAGCGGCCCGGCGCTGCCCGGCAAGCTCGCCGACTGCACCGCGCAGGATCTCAACCGCACAGAGCTTTTCCTGGTGGAAGGGGACTCCGCAGGCGGCTCCGCCAAACAGGCGCGCGATCGCGAATATCAGGCGATCATGCCGCTTAAGGGCAAAATCCTGAATACCTGGGAAGTGTCGTCCGATGAAGTGCTGGCCTCGCAGGAGGTGCATGACATCTCTGTTGCGATCGGCATCGATCCGGACAGCGACGATCTCAGCCAGCTGCGTTACGGCAAAGTCTGTATCCTCGCGGATGCGGACTCCGACGGTCTGCACATCGCCACGCTGCTGTGCGCGCTGTTTGTGAAACACTTCCGCTCGCTGGTGAAAGGCGGTCACGTTTACGTTGCCATGCCGCCGCTCTACCGTATCGATCTCGGCAAAGAGGTCTACTACGCGCTGGACGAAGAAGAGAAAGCGGGCGTGCTGGAACAGCTTAAGCGTAAAAAGGGCAAGCCGAACGTACAGCGCTTTAAAGGCCTCGGCGAAATGAACCCGATGCAGCTGCGCGAAACGACGCTGGATCCGAACACCCGCCGCCTGGTGCAGCTCACCATCAGCGACGACGACGACGCGCGCACGCTGGCGGTGATGGATATGCTGCTCGCCAAAAAACGCTCTGAAGACAGACGTAACTGGCTGCAGGAGAAAGGCGATATGGCGGATATCGAAGTCTGATAGCGCCATACCATGCCTCTTTCAGCGGCGCCTTCGGGCGCCGCTGCTGTTTCCGCTTGTCGCTCCTTTCGTTTCATCGCGTAGCACAGTCCGTCATTATGTTTGCGACTGAGATCAAATTCTGCGGCGTTAATCATTACTCCTGGAGTAATGATTCGCCCCCGCCCTTAATTGATGCATTTTTCTCCTGAGCGCACACTGGTTTTAGCGTTAAGCAAATCAAAAAGATTCGCTGAATCAGGAGGTTAATTATGACGGCTTACCAAACGCCGGGGCGTGTCTGGAACACGCGCCGCACGGAGAAACAGCGGCGTCTCGCCTCGGTTCCCGTGCAGGGCAAAGTGCTGCCCACCGCAGATCTCTCATCCATGCTCGAAAAACTCATCGCGCCCGGCGACCGGGTGGTACTGGAAGGCAATAACCAGAAGCAGGCGGATTTTCTCTCCCGCAGCCTTGCTGAGGTAAACCCGCACGTTGTGCATGACCTGCACATGATCATGCCAAGCGTTGGGCGCAGCGAACATCTCGATATCTTTGAGAAAGGCATCGCGCGTAAGCTCGACTTCTCGTTCTCCGGCACCCAGAGCCTGCGCATTTCGCAACTGCTGGAAGATGGTCAGCTGGAGATCGGCGCCATCCATACCTACATCGAACTTTACTCCCGTCTCTATGTCGATCTCGCCCCGAACGTGGCGCTGATCGCCGGTTACAAAGCCGACCGCAAAGGTAACCTCTACACCGGGCCGAGCACCGAAGATACGCCCGCGCTGGTGGAAGCCGCCGCGTTCCACGACGGCATCGTCATCGCCCAGGTGAACGAACTGGTGGACGACGAATGCGATTTGCCGCGCGTCGATATTCCCGGCTCGTGGATCGATTATGTCGTGGTGGCGGATAAACCCTTCTTTATCGAGCCGCTGTTCACACGCGACCCGCGCCTCATCAAACAGGAACACATCCTGATGGCGATGATGGCGATTAAAGGCATCTACGCCGAACACCAGGTGCAGTCGCTTAACCACGGTATCGGCTTTAACACCGCCGCCATCGAGCTGCTGCTGCCGACGTATGGCGAACAGCTCGGCCTGAAAGGCAAAATCTGTAAACACTGGACGCTCAACCCGCATCCGACGCTGATCCCGGCGATTGAAAGCGGCTGGGTGGAGAGCGTGCACTGCTTCGGCGGTGAACTGGGGATGGAAGAGTACATCCGCGCCCGTCCGGACGTCTTCTTTACCGGCGCTGATGGCTCGATGCGCTCCAACCGCGCTTTCTGCCAGCTGGCAGGCCAGTACGCGGTGGATATGTTTATCGGCTCGACCTTACAGGTGGACGGCCTCGCCAACTCCTCCACCGTCACCCGCGGTCGTCTTTCCGGCTTCGGCGGCGCGCCGAACATGGGCCATGACCCGCACGGCCGCCGTCACGCCACGCCAGCCTGGCTCAACATGATAACCGAGCCGGATCCGATGCAGCGCGGTAAAAAGCTGGTGGTGCAAATGGTCGAAACCTTCCAGGCAGGCGTGAAGCCAACCTTCGTGGAAAAACTCGATGCGGTCGACGTAGCGAAAGCCTCCGGCATGCCGCTCGCGCCGGTCATGATTTACGGCGATGACGTGACCCACGTGCTGACGGAAGAGGGCATCGCGTACCTCTACCGCGCCGAAAGTCTGGAAGAGCGTCGCGCGATGGTCGCCGCCGTCGCCGGTATCACCGACATTGGACTTGGCGTGGACGCCGCGCGCGTCGCCGAGCTGCGTAAGTGCGGCAAAGTCGTTTACCCGGAAGATATCGGCATTCGCCGCGCCGACGCTACCCGCTCGCTGCTTGCCGCGAGCAGCGTCGCCGACCTGGTGGAATGGTCAGGCGGTCTCTACAACCCACCTGCTAAATTCCGGAGCTGGTAATGAACCGACAGCCACTGACTCACGCCGACGGCACCGCAGACGCGCTGGCGCGCATCGCCACCGCCTGCCTGATTGATGAAGCGAGACTCACCCCGAAGCCGGGTCTGGTGGATTGTCGGGGCAGCGGCGCGCATCACGATTTAACGCTCGCGCTGATGGAGCGCTCGGCCCACAGCCTGACGCCGACGTTTCACGCGCTGGCCCAGCAGAGCTGGCAGCGTCCGGCGGATATCGCGCTGCGTGAAACCGTCGGCCGCCTGGGCCGCGAAGGCGAGGCGCAGATGATGGCGGCGACCGGCGGCGTCAATACGCACCGGGGCGCTATCTGGGCGTTGGGGCTGCTGGTAAGCGCCACCGCCATGTGCGGGGCTGACGCCTCAGCCGATGCCATCGCCGCCACCGCCGCGCGGCTTGCGAGCCTGCCGGACGCGGCTGCGCCGAAGGGCTTCAGCAAGGGGCTGCGCGCCACGCGCCGTTATCAGATGCCAGGCGCGCGCGAAGAGGCGCAGCAGGGCTTTCCGCACGTCACGCGTCTCGCGCTGCCGCAGCTTCATGAGAGCCGCCGTCGCGGCGCGAACGAGACCGAAGCCCGGCTGGACGCGCTAATGGCGATCATGACCTCGCTCAGCGATACCTGCGTACTCAACCGCGCAGGCCTGACCGGGCAGTTCGCCATGCAGCGCGGCGCGCGCGCCGTACTGGCGGCGGGCGGTACGGCAACCGCCCACGGGCGTCGCGAACTGGCAACGCTTGATAGCGAGATGCTGGCGCTCAACGCCTCGCCGGGCGGGGCCGCCGACTTGCTGGCCGCCACGCTCTATCTCGACCGCGTGGGCGCGTCATCCCGAATAACTGATTAAGAGGGTGTTATGGAACAGATTACATTGTCATTCCCCGCGAGCCGCACGCTGAGCGGCAGAGCGCTGGCGGGAGTGGTCGGGTCCGGTGATATGGAAGTCCTGTTCACCGCCGACCAGCAGCAGGCGCTCAACGTCACCATCACCACATCCGTGGACAACAGCATCGCGCGCTGGAACGCGCTGTTTGACCGCCTCAACATGCAAAACGGCCTGCCGTCCGGCACGCTGATTATCCACGATTTCGGCGCGACGCCCGGCGTGGCGCGCATCCGCATCGAACAGGTTTTTGAGGAGGTCAGCCATGCGTAACGATCGCAGCTTTATCGAACTCCGGGCGCGGGACCGCGCAAAGGCGCTGCTGGATGACGGCAGCTATCGCGAATTGCTCGATCCGTTTGAGCAGGTCATGTCGCCGTGGCTTGGCAAGCAGGGCATCGTGCCGCAGGCCGACGACGGTATGGTCGTGGCGAAAGGCACGATTAACGGCCAGCCTGCCGTCGTGATCGCCATCGAAGGCACGTTCCAGGGCGGCAGTATGGGCGAGGTTTCCGGCGCGAAAATGGCCGCCGCGCTGGAGCTTGCCGCTGAAGATAACCGCAACGGCATTCCCACGCAGGCGGTGCTGTGCCTTGAAACCGGCGGCGTGCGTCTGCAGGAGGCGAATCTGGGCCTCGCGGCGATTGCCGATATTCACGCGGCGATTGTTGATCTGCGCCGCTATACCCCGGTGGTCGGGATTATCGCCGGCACCGTCGGTTGCTTCGGCGGGATGTCCATCGCCGCCGCGTTATGCAGCTATCTCATCGTCACCCGCGAAGCGCGTTTAGGGCTTAACGGCCCGCAGGTTATCGAGCAGGAAGCGGGTGTGGAGGAGTACGACTCCCGCGACCGTCCGTTTATCTGGAGCATGACCGGCGGTGAAGTTCGTTATGAAAGCGGCTTTGTCGACGCGCTGGTGGGCGATGGCGTTAACGCCGTGAAAACCGCCATGAACGAGGCGATTGCCCGCGGCGTACCGCAGCAGCACCGCAGCGATAACTACGCCTGGTATCTCGACCGCCTGAGCCGTTTCGATACCGCGAAACAGGCGGACCGCGACCAGATCAAACAGCTCTTTGCCCGGGAGGAAAAATAATGACGAACACAGTAAGCCGGGGCGCCTTATGGCTTGAAAAACTCGCGCCCGACGCGCAACGTCTGCCAGGGCTTTGCCCGTCCGTACAGGTGGCCGATGCCGCATTTAACGGCGAGCCTGCGCGGTTTATCGCGGTCGTGCCGGATGCCCACAACCACTACCCGCGCGCCGCGCGTGGCGAAGTCGGGCTGCTGGAGGGCTGGACGCTCGCGAAAGTGGTCAGCGAAACGATTAAAGAAGATGCGGATAAACCCGTGAAGCGCCCGATCGTCGCGGTGATTGACGTACCAAGCCAGGCCTATGGCCGTCGTGAAGAGGCATTCGGCATTCATCAGGCGCTGGCGGGCGCGGCGGGCGCTTATGCGAACGCGCGTCTCGCCGGACACCCGGTTATCGGGCTGATTGTCGGCAAAGCGATGTCCGGGGCGTTTCTCGCCCACGGTTACCAGGCCAACCGCCTTATCGCTTTCAACGACCAGGGCGTCATGGTGCACGCGATGGGCAAAGAATCCGCCGCGCGCATTACGCTGCGCACCGTAGACGCGCTGGAGAAACTGGCGGCGACCATCCCGCCAATGGCCTATGACGTCGCCAACTATGCGACGCTGGGGCTGCTCTCCGATCTGCTCGATATCAGCAACCCGGATGCGCCGACGGCGCAGGATCTGGCGCAGGTTAACGCCACGCTGCAACGCGCCATCGCGGATGCGCGCCAGGATCCAAGCCTGAAAACCCGCCTCGGCGCAGACAACCGCCGTAGCTCTCAGCTTGTTCGCGAACGCCTGCGCGCCAGCTGGTAAGTAATACCTAAAAAAAACCTGCCGGATAGCGGCTTCCCTGGGCGTAGCGATACGCCCATGGCTCCCCGCATCCGTAAAAAATAAAGCTCATCACCCACCTGGGTGTAAGGGCCACCATCGCACCAGTGTTGATTTTACTTTCATTACAGGTGACTTATGACTTACGTGATTATTCATGCGCTTGCACCCATCTTCGTGATTATGCTGCTCGGCTTTATGGCGGGCAAAACCAGGATGGTCGATAACCAGAATGTGGCTCTACTCAATATCTTTGTGATGGATTTCGCGCTCCCGGCCGCGCTGTTTAGCGCTACCGTACAGACGCCGTGGGCGGGCATCGTCGCGCAAATGCCGCTGATTGTGGTGTTAGTGCTGGCGATGTGGGTCACCTACGCCGCCATCTATTTCCTGGCCGTCGGGCCGTTTAAGAAATCGCCGCAGGATGCCGCCGTGCTGACGCTCACCGTGGCGCTGCCGAACTATGCCGCGCTTGGCCTGCCGATCCTTGGCAGCGTGCTGGGCGAGGGGCCATCCACTTCGCTTTCCGTCGCCGTCTCCATTGCCTGCGGTTCGGTGCTGATGACGCCATTCTGCCTGCTGATTCTTGAACGTGAAAAAGCGCGCGCCAGCGGTGAAAACAGCGGCTCGACGCTCGCCATGCTGCCAGTGCTGATGTGGCGGTCGGTGAAAAAACCGATTGTCTGGGGGCCGCTGCTTGGGGTCGTGCTCTCCGCCATCGGCATCAAAATGCCGGAGCTGGTGCTGGCCGCGATCAAACCGCTGGGCCTTGCCGCGACGGCCGCGGCGCTGTTCCTGACCGGCGTTATCCTCTCGGCGCGTAAGCTCAAAATCAATTCGATGGTTATCACCGCGACGATCACCAAACTGCTGATCCAGCCGTTTATCGCCTGGGGCATTGTGCTGGCGCTTGGTCTGACCGGCCCGGTGGCGGTCACGGCGATCCTGATGATTGCGCTGGCGGCGGGTTTCTTCGGCGTGGTCTTCGGCAACCGTTTCGGCGTACAGTCGCCGGACGCCGAGGCGGTGCTGCTGCTAAGCTCCGTACTCAGCATTCTCTCGCTGCCGCTGTTTATTTCCCTGACGCAAGGACTCTGACCCATGACCGACACGCCGCGCCCTCACGATCTCCTCTGGCTTAACCGTCGCGACGCGCTTCAGGGCATCGACGCGCCCTGGGTGAGCGAGCAGTGGCGCAGCCATCTGCCTGTGGTGGTGCGGCGTGATGTGAACGATAACGGGCTTATCCCCGTCGGCGTGCGCGGTATGAAGCGTGAACAGCGCGCCGCCGGCTGGGTAAGCGCGCAGGATATCGCCCGCGTGGCGACGCCCGAATCGCTCGCCTGTCTCAATACGCTGTTGCGCTCGCCGTTTGTTTCACAGCAGCCGGTGCAGGCGGCCATCCAGCTGGCCCAGCGGCAATGGCCGTGGGCGTGGGGCATTACCGGCTCTACCGGCTATGCGCTCGCGACAGAAATGCCGGTGCTGCACGCGGCAAGCGATCTGGATCTTACGATTCGCGCGCCCGCGCCCGTTGAGCCTGACGCGTTCGCCGCCTGGCAGCGTCTCGTCACACAACTGCCGTGCCGCGCCGATACGCAGGTCGAAACGCCGCTCGGCGCGTTTTCGCTGACCGAATGGCTGCGCGACGGGCGCGCGCTGTTAAAAACCAACCAGGGCGCGCGGCTCGTGCGCGACCCCTGGCGCAGGGAGGATGCATGAAGATTATTTTCACTTTTCCCGGACAGGGCACCCAACGGCCCGGCATGTTGCAGCATCTGCCGGAAGATGACACCCGGCGGGAAGCGCGCGAGGTGCTGGGCGACGAACTGGCGACGCTCGATACGCCGGACGCGCTGCGTCACACCCGTGCCGTACAGCTCGCGCTGCTGATTGCGGGCGTCTCTTCCGCCCGCGCGCTGATGGCGCAGGGCGTGATGCCGGATATAGTCAGCGGATTATCCATCGGCGCGTATCCGGCGGCGGTGATTGCCGGGGCGCTCGATTTTCGCGACGCCCTGCGTCTGGTGGCGCTGCGCGGCGATTTAATGGAGCAGGCGTACCCTGAAGGCTACGGGCTGACGGCGATACTTGGGCTGCGCCTGGAGCAGGTGGAGAAACTGGCGGCGGCGCACGACGTTTACATCGCCAATTTAAACGCCGAGACGCAGATTGTGATCGCCGGGCGCGATGAGCAGATGGCGGCGGCAGGCGAGGCGGCGCTCGCGCTCGGCGCCACGAAAGTGAACCGGCTGGCGGTCAGCGTGCCGTCGCACTGCGCGCTTTTGGATGCGCCCGCGCAACAGCTGGCGCAGGCGTTTGCGCGCGTCACGTTGCAACGCCCGCAGCGCGCTTACCTCAGCGGCAGCAGCGCCCGCGTGCTGTGGCAGCCTGAGCGTATCGCTGACGATCTCGCGTTTAATATGGCGCGCACGGTGCGCTGGCAGGAGGCGATGATCGCCGCTCGCGAGCGTGATGCCCGGCTTGCCATTGAGATGCCGCCCGGCGGCGTGCTGACCTGCCTGACGCGCCAGGCGGGCTTTGAAGGCGAGAGTATTTCGCTGGAGCGCAGCGGCATGGCGGTGGCGCAGCATCTGGCCGCGCGGCTGCCCCGCGATTAGTTTTTGCTAAGGCTTAAGGCGTACATGCGGCACTCCGCCGCCAGCGCCAGCAGGTTAGGGTCGCGTTCGCGGCTGCGGGCGAAGACCAGCGCAATCTGCTGGCGCATCTGGTAAGGCTCAGCCAGCTTCAGCAGTTGCAGGTCGTTTTCATAGAGCTTTTTCATGCGCCCTGGCACCAGCGAGAAGCCCACGCCCGCCTGCACCAGGCTCAGCATGGAGAAAATATCATTCACCCGCGTGACGATATCCGGCTCGAATCCTGCCACGTGGAACGCCTCCTGAAAACCGGCGTAGGTGGCGAATCCTTCCGCCAGCGAGACGAACTTACGGTCTTTATAGTGGCGCAAATCAGCCTCGCGACGGGTGTCGAGCGCTTCTGACGCCGGGGCCGCCAGATAAATATCGTCGTGAAACAGCGACGTCACTTCCAGCGTTTTGCGGTCAATCTGCGCTTCCGAAACGGAAATCAGGATCGCATCCAGTCCGTTGTCCTCCAGCATATTCAGCAGCACCTGGTTGGATCCCATCGTCAGGTCGAGTTCCAGTTCCGGGCGGCGCAGCTTCATGCCCATCAGCAGGCGCGGCACCGTTTCCAGCGTGAGCGAATAGAGCGTGCCGACCCGCAGCCGTCCAAGACCCACGCCCGCTGTGCGTCGCGTCTCTTCAATGCCGCGCACCATCAGACCGATCGCCTCCTGGCAATACTCCAGCAGCGTTTCGGCGGCAGGCAGCGCCACCAGGCTGCGGCCCTTATGGACGAATAACGGGCAACGCAGACCTTCTTCCAGACTGTGCAGCGCGCGGTGCACGCTGACGGCGCTGACGCCCAGCGCCTCGGCGGTACGGGCGATGTTTCCCTTCTCCATAAACGCCATAAAGATAGAGAGCTTGCGAAACGTGATGTCGTCGTCGATGGCTAATTTCATGCGGGCACGGTCTTGAGGAACGGGATCAGGGAGCTTAACGGCTGGGGGCGGCGGGGTAAACCTCCATCGGGCGCGGCGCATTTTTAAGCAAGGCACAGGCTATCGAATCCGTAGATTAATACAGGTAGGACTTATCAATCGGCGAGGCTATCGTAACGGTAACACGGAACACGGAGCGAAACATGAGCACGCCATCTGACCAACACAATACGTTATCTGCGGGCAAATGCCCGTTCCATCAGGGCAACAGCAACCAAAGCGCGGGCGGCGGCACCGCCAGCCGCGACTGGTGGCCGAATCAACTGCGCGTGGAGCTGTTGAACCAACACTCAAATCGCACCAATCCGCTGGGCGAAGATTTTAACTACCGTAAGGCGTTCAGCGAGCTGGATTATGCGGCGCTGAAAGGCGATCTGAAAGCGCTGTTAACCGATTCTCAGCCGTGGTGGCCTGCCGACTGGGGCAGCTACACCGGGCTTTTCATCCGCATGGCGTGGCACAGCGCGGGCACCTACCGCTCTGCTGACGGGCGCGGCGGCGCCGGTCGCGGGCAGCAGCGTTTCGCGCCGTTAAACTCCTGGCCGGATAACGTAAGCCTCGATAAAGCGCGTCGCCTGCTGTGGCCGGTGAAACAGAAGTATGGCCAGAAAATCTCCTGGGCCGACCTGTTTATCCTCGCCGGCAACGTGGCGCTGGAAAATTCTGGGTTCCGCACTTTTGGTTTTGGCGCCGGGCGTGAAGACGTCTGGGAGCCGGATATGGACGTCAACTGGGGCGATGAGAAGAACTGGCTTGAGCATCGCCACCCGGAATCGCTGGCGCAGGCGCCGCTTGGCGCGACTGAAATGGGCCTTATCTACGTCAACCCGGAAGGGCCGAACCACAGTGGCGACCCGGCCTCCGCCGCGCCCGCCATTCGCGCAACGTTCGGCAACATGGGCATGAACGATGAAGAGACCGTGGCGCTGATCGCAGGCGGCCATACGCTTGGCAAAACCCACGGGGCAGCGGCGGCGGACCACGTCGGCGTCGATCCGGAAGCCGCGCCTATTGAAGCGCAGGGCCTCGGCTGGCACAGCAGCTTTGGCAGCGGCGCAGGGGCGGATGCCATCACTTCCGGTCTGGAAGTGACCTGGACGCAGACGCCGACCCAGTGGAGCAACTACTTCTTCGAAAACCTGTTCAAATATGAATGGGTGCAGACCCGCAGCCCGGCAGGCGCCATTCAGTTTGAAGCGGTGGACGCGCCGGAGATCATTCCCGACCCGTTCGATCCGTCGAAAAAACGTAAGCCGACGATGCTGGTGACCGACCTGACGCTGCGTTTCGACCCGGAATTCGAGAAAATTTCGCGTCGTTTCCTTAACGATCCGCAGGCGTTCAATGAAGCCTTCGCCCGCGCCTGGTATAAGCTGACGCACCGCGATATGGGGCCGAAAGCGCGCTATATCGGCCCGGAAGTGCCGAAAGAAGATCTGATCTGGCAGGACCCGTTACCGGCGGCGGTTTATCAGCCGACGCAGGCAGATATCGACAGCCTGAAAGCGGAGATCGCCAGCGCCGGTTTAACGGTAAGCGAGCTGGTGTCCGTCGCCTGGGCGTCGGCCTCGACTTTCCGCGGCGGCGATAAACGCGGCGGTGCCAACGGCGCGCGTCTGGCGCTCGCCCCGCAGCGCGACTGGGAAGTGAACGCCTCTGCCGCTCGTGCGCTGGCGACGCTTGAAGCTATCCAGCGCGCCGCGAACAAAGCGTCGCTCGCGGATATCATCGTGCTGGCAGGCGTGGTGGGCGTTGAGCAGGCTGCGAAAGCCGCAGGCGTTGAGATTACCGTGCCGTTCGCGCCGGGCCGCGTCGATGCGCGTCAGGATCAGACCGATGTGGCGCTGTTCGAATTCCTGAAACCGAAAGCCGATGGTTTCCGTAACTATCGCGGCGTGCACAGCAGCACTCCGACCGAGTCGTTGCTTATCGACAAAGCGCAGCAGCTGACGCTGACCGCGCCGGAACTCACCGTACTGGTGGGCGGGATGCGTGCGCTTGGCGCGAACTACGACGCCAGCGCGCACGGCGTGTTCACGGACCGCGTGGGCGTGCTCAGCACCGATTTCTTCGTGAATCTGCTGGATATGCGTTACGAGTGGAAAGCGACCGATGCAACGGCTGAAGTGTTTGAAGGACGCGATCGCGAGAGCGGCGACGTGAAATTCACGGCGACCCGCGCGGATCTGGTGTTTGGCTCTAACGCGATTCTGCGCGCTGTCGCGGAAGTCTATGCCAGTGACGATGCCCGCGAGAAATTCGTGAAGGATTTCGTGGCGGCCTGGACCAAAGTGATGAACCTGGACCGCTTCGATCTTCAGTAAGCGTAAGCGGTTAACAAAAAAGGCGATGAAGATTCATCGCCTTTTTTTATGCGCATCTTTAGCGTCAGACGCCGCTTTCCAGAATGCGAATGGTGGTATCCAGCACATCGCCTTTTACCGCATCACGAAAGCCCAGCATATGCGGCGTTTCCAGGTGCGCTTTTAAGTGCGCGGCGCTGACCCACTGTTCCACCATCACGATGGAATCCGGCGCGCTGGTCTGAAAATCAAGGCCTGTGGCGCTGTCCACCATCGGCGCGTAGCCGTGGCAGCCCGCTTCCGCGAGCACAACCGGAATGATCTTTTTGAACTCTTCCAGCACCGCCTGACGGTGGTGCGCGCCAGGACGGGTACGAATTTCTGCTATAACTGTCAGCATGGTTAACTCCTTTTGTAAAACCGTCTGACAGTTAAGCAAAAATTTTCGCCAGATGCTCGCGATATTCCGCAATGTGGCGCGCCACGTCCGGCATTTTAATCACGTCGTTGGCGATATACGTCGGCAGCGCGGTCAGGCCCAGAAACTCGTTCGCCTTGTGGAACGGCAGGTAAACGCCATCCACGCCCACGCCGTGGAAGAACTGATCTTTCTCGGTGAACGCTTCCAGCGGCGCGTTCCAGGTGAGTGACAGCATATATTTTTTGCCCTGAATCAGGCCGCCGGAGCCATACTTTTTCGAGGCGTCGGAGCGGGTGCGGCCATCGCTGGCGTACAGCGCGCCGTGGCCTTCGGTAAAGACGTCATCGATATACTTTTTCACGGTCCAGGGCGCGCCCATCCACCAGCCCGGCATCTGATAAATAATGACGTCGGCCCAGAGGTATTTCTGCACTTCTTCTTTAGCGTCATACTCGCCGTCTGCGCGGGTGACCTTAACATCATGCCCAACGTCGCGCAGGTAGCTCTCCGCGACTTCAGTCAGGGTGTCGTTAAGCTGGCCTTTGGAGTGGGCGAATTCTTTCGCGCCGTTGATGATAAGTACGTTGCTCATTATTTGTCCTCTAATTATCGCGTTTGTCATGAATATTACCGCATCGGGCGATGCGGTAATATTGGCAAAAAGCGCAAAGACTTTTGCACTATAAGCAACAATCAACCCTGCTGTGACTCGGCGACGCAGATAGGGTACTATCGGCGGCAATATTGCCGTTTCCCCGCGTACGGCCAGCATTTCTGAGGAATAACGAGTAATGAGTGACTTAACTCACGATGGTGCAGAGCGCCTTGCGCTGCATGAATTCACGGAAAACGCCTATCTGAACTACTCCATGTACGTCATCATGGATCGTGCGCTGCCGTTTATCGGCGACGGGCTTAAGCCTGTTCAACGCCGCATCGTCTATGCCATGTCGGAACTGGGGTTGAATGCCAGCGCCAAATTCAAAAAATCCGCCCGTACCGTGGGTGACGTGCTGGGTAAATATCATCCGCACGGCGACAGCGCCTGCTATGAAGCGATGGTGCTGATGGCGCAGCCGTTCTCGTACCGTTACCCGCTGGTGGACGGGCAGGGGAACTGGGGCGCGCCGGACGATCCGAAATCCTTCGCGGCGATGCGTTACACCGAATCGCGTCTCTCTAAATATGCCGAAGTACTGCTGGGCGAGCTGGGCCAGGGCACTGTGGATTATGTCCCGAACTTCGACGGGACGCTGAACGAGCCGAAAATGCTGCCGGCGCGCCTGCCGAACATTCTGCTGAACGGCACCACGGGCATCGCGGTGGGTATGGCGACGGATATTCCGCCGCACAACCTGCGTGAAGTGGCCAAAGCGGCCGTCAGCCTTATCGACAGCCCCAAAACCACGCTCGATGAACTGCTGGATATCGTGCAGGGCCCGGATTACCCGACCGAAGCGGAAATCATCACTTCCCGCGCTGAAATCCGCAAAATCTACCAGAGCGGCCGCGGCTCGGTGCGTATGCGCGCCGTGTGGAAGAAAGAAGACGGCGCGGTAGTCATTTCCGCGCTGCCGCATCAGGTGTCCGGCGCGCGCGTGCTGGAGCAGATTGCAAACCAGATGCGCGCCAAAAAGCTGCCGATGGTCGATGACCTGCGCGATGAGTCCGATCACGAGAACCCGACGCGTCTGGTTATCGTGCCGCGCTCTAACCGCGTGGATATGGATCAGGTGATGAACCACCTGTTCGCCACCACCGATCTGGAAAAAAGCTACCGCATTAACCTCAACATGATTGGGCTTGATGGCCGCCCGGCGGTGAAAAACCTGCTGGAGATCCTCACCGAATGGCTGGCGTTCCGCCGCGATACGGTGCGCCGCCGTCTGAACTATCGCCTCGATAAAGTCATGCGTCGCCTGCATATCCTGGAAGGTTTGCTGGTCGCGTTCCTCAACATCGACGAAGTGATTGAGATTATCCGCGGCGAAGATGAGCCGAAGCCGGTGCTGATGAGCCGTTTCGGCATCAGCGAAACGCAGGCGGAAGCGATTCTCGAACTTAAACTGCGCCATCTCGCGAAGCTTGAAGAGATGAAGATCCGCGGCGAGCAGAGCGATCTGGAAAAAGAGCGCGATCAGCTCCAGGGCATTCTCGCCTCCGAGCGCAAAATGAATACCCTGCTGAAAAAAGAGATCCAGGCGGATGCCGACGCGTACGGCGACGATCGCCGCTCGCCGCTGCATGAGCGTGAAGAAGCGAAAGCGATGAGCGAGCATGACATGCTGCCGTCCGAGCCGGTCACTATCGTACTCTCCCAGATGGGCTGGGTGCGCAGCGCCAAAGGCCACGACATCGACGCCAAAGCGCTGAGTTATAAAGCCGGCGACAACTGGCTCTCGTCCGCGAAAGGCAAAACCAACCAGCCGGTGGTATTTATCGACTCCACGGGCCGCAGCTACGCGCTGGATCCGGTATCGCTGCCGTCGGCGCGCGGTCAGGGCGAACCGCTTACCGGCAAACTGACGCTGCCGCCAGGCGCGGTAGTGGAACATATGCTGATGACCGGCGAAGACCAGAAGCTCCTGATGGCGTCTGACGCGGGTTACGGTTTTGTCTGCACCTTCAACGATCTGGTGGCGCGCAACCGCGCCGGTAAAGCGCTGATTACGCTGCCGGAAAACGCGCATGTGCTCAAGCCGCTGGAAATTGAACATGACGACGATATGCTGCTCGCCATTACGGCGGCGGGGCGTATGCTGATGTTCCCGGTGGCCGATCTCCCGCAGCTCTCTAAAGGCAAAGGCAACAAAATTATCTCGATTCCTTCCGCCGATGCGGCGAAGGGCGACGATAAGCTTGCCTATCTCACCATCCTGCCGCCGCAGAGCACCGTGACGCTGCATGTCGGCAAGCGCAAGATCAAACTGCGCCCGGAAGAGCTGCAAAAAGTGCATGGCGAACGCGGGCGTCGCGGTACGCTGATGCGCGGCCTGCAACGCATCGACAGCGTCGAAGTGGACGCCCCGTCGCGCCCGAAAGCCGACGACGGCGAGGCGTAATCCCCCGGATACCGGCATACGCATCGCCGCCGCGCTTTCTGTGATTATCTGCAGGAAGCGCGGCGGCCTCGCTTGCGTAATTTTCCCGCCCACGCCATTGTTTGTTTGCGCGTGACGCATAAAAATAAGTGTTTGAGTCTGCTCAACATCATGAGCCGCCAGGGATGCCTGACCGTGAGCGGTGTGTTTTCCGTTAAAGCCGTTATACTGGTCCGCGGCTGCGGCTTCAGAGGTAGTTATGTTATCGATCGTTCGAATGATTATTGTGGTTCTCTACAGTATTGTGGTCTCTGTTCTGGGCTGTATCTGGTGTCTCTTCAGCCCGCGTAATCCGCGCCATGTGGCGACGTTCGGCCATCTGTTCGGCCGTCTTTCCACCGTGTTCGGCCTGAAGGTGGAGCTGCGTAAGCCGCAGGGCGCCGAAAACTACGGCAACGCGATTTACATCGGCAACCACCAGAACAACTACGACATGGTGACGGCGTCGAAAATCGTTCAGCCGCCGACCGTGACCGTCGGCAAAAAAAGCCTGGTCTGGATCCCGTTCTTCGGCCAGCTCTACTGGCTGACCGGCAACCTGCTTATCGACCGTAATAACCGCAGCAAGGCGCACAGCACCATCGCCGAAGTGGTGGAGCAGTTCCGCAAGCGCGATATCTCCATCTGGATGTTTCCGGAAGGCACCCGTAGCCGCGGGCGCGGCCTGATGCCGTTTAAAACCGGCGCGTTTCATGCCGCGATTGCCGCTGGCGTGCCGATTATTCCGGTCTGTGTTTCCAATACCCATGGTAAAATCAAGCTCAACCGTTGGAACAACGGTCTGGTCATCGTCGAAATGTTACCGCCTGTTGACACCCAGGGTTGGGGAAAAGAACAGGTACGGGAACTTGCCGCCCACTGCCGCCAGCTGATGGAAGAGAAAATCGCCCAGCTGGATAAAGAAGTGGCCGAGCGCGAAGCCGCTGGCAAGATCTGAGACTGACGGGCAGACCGTCATTCATTACCCGTTTTCATGGAGCAACTATGTCACTCAGTCGGCGTCAGTTTATTCAGGCATCGGGCGCTGCGCTTTGCGCGGGCGCGGTGCCGCTGAGGGCGCATGCCGCAGGCCAGCAACAGGCGCTGCCGGTGCCGCCGCTGCTGGAGTCGCGCCGCGGCCAGCCGCTGTTTCTGACGCTCTCTCGCGCCCACTGGTCTTTCGTGCCGGGCACCCGCGCGCAGGTCTGGGGTTTCAACGGCCGCTACATGGGCCCGACTATCCGCGTCTGGAGCGGCGACGACGTCAAGCTTATCTACAGCAATCGTCTGCAGGAAAATGTCGCCATGACGGTGAGCGGGCTGCAAGTGCCGGGGCCGCTGATGGGCGGCGCGGCGCGCATGATGTCGCCAGGCGCCGACTGGGCGCCGGTGCTGCCGGTACGCCAGGCCTCCGCGACGCTCTGGTATCACGCCAATACGCCCAACCGCACCGGTCAGCAGGTCTATAACGGCCTTGCGGGCATGTGGCTGGTGGAAGACGCCGTGAGCAAAGCGCTGCCGGTGCCGAACCATTACGGCGTGGACGATTTCCCGGTCATTATTCAGGACAAGCGCCTCGACAATTTCGGCACGCCGGAATACAGCGAGCCGGGCAGCGGCGGTTTTGTCGGCGATACGCTGCTGGTGAACGGCGCGCAGAGCCCGTATGTGGAAGTCTCGCGCGGCTGGGTGCGTCTGCGGTTGCTGAACGCCTCTAACGCGCGCCGCTATCTGCTGCAGATGAGCGATGGCCGCCCGCTGCATGTGATCGCAGGCGATCAGGGGTTTCTGCCCGCGCCGGTTTCAGTCCAACAGCTGGCGCTGGCGCCCGGCGAGCGCCGCGAAGTGCTCATTGATATGACCAACGGCGATGAGGTCTCGATGACCTGCGGCGAAGCGGCGTCGATCATGGATCGTATTCGCGGCATTTTCGAGCCCTCCAGCATTCTCATCTCCACGCTGGTGCTGACGCTGCGGCCCACCGGCCTGTTGCCGCTGGTGACGGATACGCTGCCGATGCGTCTGCTGCCGGATGAGATTATCAACGGCGCGCCGGTGCGTAGCCGCGAGATTACGCTGAGCGACGATCCGGGCATTAACGGTCAGCTGTGGGATATGAAGCGTACCGACGTGCAGACCCAGCAGGGCGCGTGGGAGCGCTGGACGGTACGTTCCGATATGCCGCAGTCGTTCCATATGGAAGGCGTGAGTTTTCTTATCCGCAGCGTGAATGGCGCCGCGCCGTTCCCGGAAGATCGCGGATGGAAGGATACGGTGTGGGTGGATGGGCAGGTGGAGCTGCTGGTGTATTTCAGCCAGCCCTCGTGGGAGCATTTCCCGTTCCTCTATTCGAGCCAGACGCTGGAGATGGCCGATCGCGGTTCGGTGGGGCAGATGGTTGTGAACCCGGCGCCGTAAGCCGTCCGATGGATGTAAAAAAGCCGCTGCGAAGCGGCTTTTTTGTGTCCGGGGGCGTGACGCCAGTGGGTGGTAAACGGTGGATGCGCTGCGCTTATCCACCCTACAACACCCTTTCCAGGCTTGTAGGGCGGGTAAGCGCAGCGCACCCGCCATGGGCGCCACCGTTCAATCGTAACCACGTAGGGCGGGTAAGCGCAGCGCACCCGCCATGGGCGCCAACGTTCAATCGTAACCATGTAGGGCGGGTAAGCGCAGCGCACCCGCCATATGCAGCCACGCCAGAGCCCGCTATTCCGCCAGGAACAACTCCAGCAGCGAGTTAAGAAACAGCTTACCGTGCTCGGTTATCTGCCAGCTCTCCGGCGTTTCCGCCAGATAATTCAGCGTAATCGCCTCGTCAATCTGCGGGCGAATCGCGGCTTCACTAAGCCCCGTATAACGTGCAAACTCGGCGCGCGGCGCTGGCTCCAGCAGGCGAAAACGGTTCATGAAAAACTCGAACGGCTTATCCTGCGGCTCAACCTCATGCTGTTTATCCAGGTAATTACCGGTCATATAGCCGCGCGGGTGACGGGTTTTCGCGGTACGCAAAATACGCCCGTCCGCCAGCGTTACTTTACCGTGCGCGCCGCAGCCGATCCCCAGATAATCCCCGAAGCGCCAGTAATTCAGGTTGTGCTGGCACTGATAACCCGGTTTCGCGTAGGCCGACGTTTCATACTGCTCATACCCGGCGGCGGTCAGCAACTGATGACCCTGCTCGAAAATATCCCACAGCGCGTCGTCGTCAGGCAGCACCGGCGGGCGTGAGCCAAACAGCGTATTCGGTTCGATGGTCAACTGATACCAGGACAGATGCGGCGGGTTCAGCGCGATCGCCTGGCGCAAATCATCAAGCGCCTCTTCCAGCGACTGATCCGGCAAGCCGTGCATTAGATCGAGGTTAAAGCTGCGAAGCCCGAGACCGCTGGCGAGACGCGCCGCGCGCTTCGCCTCTTCCGGCCCGTGAATACGGCCAAGACGCATGAGTTTCGGCTCGCTGAAGCTCTGCACGCCGATGGAGATGCGGTTCACGCCCGCGCGCTGATACTCCACAAAGCGGTCAGCCTCCACGGTGCCGGGGTTGGCTTCCATCGTGATTTCGGCATCCGGCGCGAGCGCAAGCCGCGCCCGCACGCCATCCAGCAACGTCTGCATCGCCGGGCCGGACAGCAGGCTCGGCGTGCCGCCGCCGATGAAAATCGTCTTCACCTCGCGGCCCTGCGCCCAGGGGGCGTCGTTATCCAGATCGCTTAACAGATGCTGGACATAATCGTCGTGCGGCACTTCGCCCTTGAGCGCGTGGGAGTTGAAGTCGCAATAAGGGCACTTCTGCACGCACCAGGGGATATGGATATAAAGACTTAAGGGTGGCAAATCAGCCATTACGCATTGCTTCCAGTAATAATTGCAGCGCCTGCCCGCGGTGGGAAATCGCGCTTTTCTCTTCACGCGTCAGCTCGGCGGCGGTTTTGCCAAGAGAAGGGACAAAGAAAATCGGGTCGTAGCCAAAACCGCCCTGGCCTGCAGGCGCGCGGGTGATAACGCCAGACCAGACGCCGTGGAAAACCAGCGGCGTCGGATCTTCGGCATGGCGCATATAGACCAGCACACAGTGGAACTGCGCCTGACGCTGTTCGTCCGGCACGTCGTGTAACGCCACCAGCAGCTTTTCCAGGTTCTCCTGATCGCTGGCATCACTGCCCGCGTAACGCGCGGAGTAGATCCCCGGCGCGCCGCCAAGCGCATCCACAGAGAGGCCGGAATCGTCGGCGATTGCCGCAAAGCCGGTGACCTGAGCGGCATGACGCGCTTTCAGGATCGCGTTTTCGATAAACGTCAGGCCGGTTTCTTCGGCAGACTCGACGCCAAGCTCGGTCTGCGCCACGACATCCAGCCCAAACTCCTGCAGCAATGAGGCGAGTTCGCGCACTTTACCGGCGTTGCCGGTCGCGAGGACAACTTTCTGCATAGCGTAATCCTGTATTAGTCGGTGACAGCCGCAACTTCCGTTGGGATCTGTTGGGGTTCGATGATTTTGACTTGCTTATGACGGCCGAGTTCGCCTTTTTCAATCACCACCTGGCTTTTGGCCACGCGGAATTGTTTAGCGAGATACTTCACCAGGTGGGCGTTCGCCTGGCCGTCAACCGGCGGGGCGGTGATGGCGACTTTTAGCTCGTCGCCATGTAAACCGATAATGCTGTCGCGGCTGGCCTTCGGCTGGATATAGAGCCGTAACACCAGCCCGTCGACGGTTTTACTTACGGCACTCACAGCAAATACCACAGCCTCGGGAAGAGATCCATGCCGAGGTAGTTCAGCAGATAGAGCAGAATGATCACGCCCATGGCGGAAAAATCGATGCCGCCCATGGCCGGAAGAATACGGCGGATCGGCGCCATCAGCGGCTCGGTGAGCTGAATCAGCACAAACTCAATCGGGCTGCGGCCCTGGCTTACCCAGCTCATCAGCGAGCGGATAATAATCACCCAGAAGACCAGCAGACCTGCGGATTTCAGCAGCGACAGCAGGCCCACCACCAGGTTAAACGGATCAAGCGACAGTCCGCCCGACTGAATCAGCAGCAGCAGCGGGAATTTCAGCGTCGAGAGAATAAACGCCACCAGCAGCGACGAGGTGTCGATCGGCCCTATTGACGGAATGACACGACGCAGCGGGCCTATCACCGGCTGGGTAAATTTCACTACC
The DNA here is from genome assembly GCF_963888145.1 of Cronobacter sp. EKM101R. Lineage (NCBI taxonomy): Bacteria > Pseudomonadati > Pseudomonadota > Gammaproteobacteria > Enterobacterales > Enterobacteriaceae > Cronobacter > Cronobacter sp. EKM101R. The sequence goes on from NZ_CAWPHW010000033.1 coordinate 198,906, forward strand.
GTCTGGGCGAGCGGGTTATAAAAATCGCAGCGCGACCACTGCATCCAGATGCGCAGCAGCAGCACCATCACATACAGTTCGATCAGGGTTTTGACCAGGAAAGTCAACGTCAGCATGGCATTCCTCAGAAGTTAATGTTGAGCGGCGCGGGCGTAATCGCGCGCGCCGAAAATCGCGGTACCAATGCGCACCATCGTGCTGCCAGCGGCGATGGCGGCTTCCATATCATCGCTCATGCCGAGCGAAAGCGTGTCTACCGTCGGGTAGCGCGCTTTAAGCGCCGTGAAGGCCGCCGCCATCTCACGCGCGACGGCAAACTGGCGCGCATACTCTTTTTCCGGCGCCGGAATGGCCATCAGCCCGCGCAGCCGCAGACGCGGCAGCGCCGCTATCTGCTCTGCCAGCGCATCCAGCTCGCTTAAGGCGATGCCGGATTTGCTCTGTTCGTCGCTGATATTAACCTGAATCAGCACGTTAAGCGGCGTCATTTCGTCGGGGCGCTGTTCATTCAGGCGAGTGGCGATGCGCAGCCTGTCGACCGTATGGCACCAGTCGAAATGCTCCGCCACCAGACGGCTTTTGTTGGACTGCAACGGACCGATAAAGTGCCACGTCAGTCCGTCCACGCCCGCGTCGCGGAAATGGAGGATCTTTTCCACACCCTCCTGCACATAGTTTTCACCGAATTCACGCTGCCCGGCGGCGATCGCTTCTGCTATCGCGCTCGCAGATTTTGTTTTACTCACTGCAAGCAGCGTAACTTCTTCTGGAGCCCGGCCGCAGCGTTGTGCAGCCGCTGAGATCTTTTGCCGAACCTGCGTTAAGTTGCGTTCTGTCTCACTCATGGTAGGGAAGCTATATGGAAATGGATGAATTAGTGGCGCTTAGTGTAAAGCATAACGTTTCGGATCTACACCTGTGTAGCGAGCTACCGGCGCGCTGGCGCAGGCAGGGACGGCTGGAGCCGCTGCCGGATGCCGTCCCGAAGCCGGAAAACCTGCTGGCGCGCTGGCTTGACGACGCCCATCAGCGCGAGCTTGCCGAACGCGGGCAGACCGATTTCGCGGTCAGTCTTGCAGGCGGCGTGCGGCTGCGCGGCAACGCGTTTCGCCAGATGCAGGGGGTGTCGCTGGTGTTGCGCCTGCTGCCGCGCGGCTGCCCCAGGCTTGAAGCGCTCGGCGTGCCCGCAGCGGTGCCAGAATTATTAACGATGCCGGATGGCCTGATGCTGGTCACAGGGGCGACCGGCAGCGGCAAATCGACGACGCTCGCCGCGATGGTCGGCTACCTGAATGAGACGCTCGACGGCCATATTCTAACGCTTGAAGATCCGGTCGAGTTTTGTCATCAACCGGCGCGCTGTCTTATCCAGCAGCGTGAAATCGGCACGCACTGCCAAAGCTTCAGCGACGGCCTGCGCGGCGCGCTGCGTGAAGATCCAGATGTCATTTTGCTGGGAGAGCTGCGCGACAGCGAAACCATCCGGCTGGCGCTGACGGCGGCGGAGACCGGCCATCTGGTAATGGCGACGCTGCATACGCGCGGCGCGGCGCAGGCCGTCGAGCGGCTGGTGGATGTCTTTCCTGCCGATGAACAGAATAAAGTCCGCAGCCAGCTGGCGGGCAGCCTGAAAGCGGTGCTGGCGCAAAAACTGGTGGCGGACGTTCAGGGCGGCAGAACGGCGCTGCATGAACTTCTCATCAATACGCCCGCCGTGGCGAATCTTATCCGCGAGGGGAAAACGCACCAGCTGCCGGGCCTGATGGAAACCGGCCAGCAGCAGGGGATGCAAACCTTCGCGCAAAGCGTGGCGATGCGGCTGAACGAAGGCAAACTGGCGCTGCGAAAAGATGCCAGCGCCGGGCACTGGTGTTAACGTACATGGAGCGCGTAAAGCGCGGGCAGGGCGCCTGCGGTGCTGACGATCTCAAGACGTATTACGCTCGCCTTACGGGGCGCGTCGAGGCGGTGTTCGCAGACGGCATGGTGGTTCTCCGTCACCTCCGCCAGCAGCGTCTCATCGGCCCAGAGCCGGTAATGCGTGACGCAGTGGGGCGTGACGGCGCAGTCGTGCCCCATCTGGACGGTTTCCATCGCATTATCAAAATCGTTATCGAAAATCAGCGTCAATGCCCCGAACGCGTGCGGCTGCGTCCAGTGCCACTCAACGGTGGGTTGACTGTCGTCCGCGGCGGGCACCCAGGCGTTGGCTTGCTGTTCGGGCCGCAGACGACCGTTAAGCAGGTTTTCCGGCGGATAACAGCGCAACGGCGCGTCGAGGCGCAGCGCAGGCATGATTTGATGCGGACGACGTCGCGGCAGCCAGAAGTCGAACTCGTCCACGCCGAAATCGCCTTCTGCGACCTGGTGCGAGCGTTTGGCGACGCGCGCGTTAAGGCTGTTAAAGACCATCATAACGCCCGGCAGAGGCTGCGCGCTGAGCGCCATCTCGATGGCCTCGCACCGATCGAAGACAATAAATACATAGCTGTCCTGCTCGGCGGTATGGCGCAGCGCCACCCGGTACGGCGCGGCGTCGTGAACCTCCAGCTCGCACTCGTCGAGCCAGCGCTCCGGCGTATAGTTGCCGGGTTTGTGGCTGGTGAGAAGCTGAACGCGCAGGCGCTGTGGGGCGCCCGTCCGCAACGTGAAGTGCAGCGTCGGCAGCGACTGCCCGGCCCGCAGCGGCAGCAGCAGCGCAGTGCGCGCCGACAGCGACTCCCATTCGCCGTTCGGCGCAAGCTCGGTAAGCTGATATTCACTGCTGACGCGAAGCCGCGCGCCGCACGCCGGATCGTCCAGACGCTGGCGGGGAATGTAACAGCCTGTCGCCTGCAAATGCTGTTGCAGCTCAGCGATGCGTTCACGCGCCGCCAGCTGGCGTGGAGTAAGCGCTTGCTGATGGCAGAGCGCCGCCGCCCGGCCGACCACTTCACCCAGCAGCCCGCAGGTGCACATCACGCGGGCGCTGCCGAAGGCGACGTGCGACGCCGAGATAAGCCGCCCGGTCAGGAACAGGTTATCCAGCGAGCGGCTGTAGAGGCTGCGCCAGGGGATGGTATAGGTGCCTTTACTGTGAAACTGACGGCAGCCGTCGTGAGTGCTGTAGACGCCATCCGCCGGGTGCAGGTCGATAGACCAGCCGCCGTAAGCCACGGCGTCGTAATGGTCGCGCTGCTCGATAATATCCTGCTGACAGAGCAGATGATCGCCCATAAACCGGCGGCTTTCGCGCTTGCCGGGAATGGTGCCGACCCACTCGATCGTCAGGTTTTCCGCATCCGGGAACTGCCCGGAGTTTTTAATATGGTCCCAGACGCCCCAGACAATTTTCCACAGCTCCCATTTAATCTCCTCGCTCTGGTGGACGGTATCAAGGCGACCGCCCCATTCGAGCCACCAGAGATCGCAGCCGTTAAGTGTGGAGGTGAGGCGCTGGTAGCGCGGAATATCGGTTATCTCTTTCAGCGCAAACGACGGCGGGACGAAGCGCACCGGCTCGCGGGTCTGTTTGGTGTAGAAGTAAATCGAGTGCCCGAGCTTGTGCCCGAAGCTGTCGCCGGGTGCCATTTTTTCGCCGAGTTCGTCCGCCTCTTCCGCGCCGACGCGAAACTCGGCGCCGGCAAGATAACCCAGTACGCCGTCGCCGGTGGCGTCGCAAAACTGTGTGGCGCTAAGGGTGTAGAAGGTTTCGTTGATCGCGTTAAAGCCGCGAACGCGCGCAATCCGCTGACCGTGACAGGCGACCTCAAAGATCGCGGTGTTGAGCAACAGCGTCAGTCCTGGCTGCGAGCGGGCGAGATCCAGCAGCACCAGATCGAACATCACCGGGTTGCCCTCTTTGTTGCGCCAGAGGTTTTCTTCCAGGATTTCGCCCATAATGCCGCCTTCACGCGCCCAGCGGTTGTTGTTACCCATATGCGATGTCGCGCCGTTGGCCCACAGCCGCACTTCGCTGGAGGCGTTGCCGCCCAGCACCGGCCTGTCCTGTACCAGGATAGCCTGCAATCCGTCGCGGGCGGCCGCCAGCGCGGCACACAAGCCAGCGATCCCGCCGCCTGCCACCAGCAGATCGGCGTGGAGATGTTCTTCAGGGAAGGTCCGGTCAACGCTGCGGGGAAAGACATTCATAAACTTGTATCCTTCTTAACTGGCATTACACTCATGACATTGTCATGCAACGGGACTTCGCTATGTCTTCACAACCCAACCAGAGCCTGATTGATGGGATCCGCTGCCTGCAGTACCTGGTCTCCAGCGATCGGGCCATCGGTTGTCGTGAACTGGCCCGACTGATGGGCATCAACACCACACGCGTCAACCGCCTGCTGATGACAATGGCCTCTATCGGCCTCACCATGCAGGATGAGCAGCGGCGTTATCTGCCCGGCCCTGGTATTCACGCTCTGGCGGCGCAGGCCATTCGCGGCTCCGCGCTCTTCTCCCATGCTCTGCCGCTGCTTGAGCGACACGCCCCAAAAGACGTGGTAGTGGCGCTGGGCGTGCTCTGGGAAGATCAAATCATCTACATCTACCACTCCACGCCCGGCAGCCAGATGAGCCAGGCGCTGGCGGGTTTCCGTATGCTGCCCGCCTGGCAGTCGGTCATCGGCATGTCGCTGCTGGCGGCGGAAACCGACGAGGCGCTGGAAGCGCGCTTTACACCTGAACAGTGGGCCCAACTGGCGCCTCACGTGGCGCAACAGCGCGAACGTGGTCTGGTTATCTGGCGCCACGACGACGGCGAAGTGTCGATGGCGAAACCGCTTGGCATGCACAACGCCGCCGTGGCGCTGGCTGGCATGTGGAACATCAGCAATCCTGAAATCCACTCTCGCCTTGAGCAGCTCAACGATCTGGCCGCGCGGCTGATGAAACCGGCCTGATGCTCACTGGTTATGTTTCTTTTATAGAAACGTTTAGCGGGGCGAGCAAAGGCGGCGCCTGAGAAGTGTGATCCGGGGCGGATTCATAAGCGGAAATAAATGAATTCGGGCGGGTAAGAGAAGAATAAACGCAGCATCAGGCGACGCTGCGAGTCATGTATTAGCCGTGTTGCTCGAAGTAGCTTTCCAGAATGACGACCGCGGAGGCGGAGTCCACGCTACCTTTGTTCAGCGCGCGAAAACCGCCGTGCTCAAAAAGCCCGGCGCGGGCCTCAACGGTGCTGAGGCGTTCGTCGTGCAGCGTGACTTTTATGCCGAAGCGACCATGCAGCCGGTTGGCGAATGTACGCGCGCGCGCCGTCAGCGGTTGTTCGGTGCCGTCCATGTTCAGCGGCAGGCCGACGATGACATCGTCCGGCTGCCACTCTTTCAGCAGCCGCTCAATGATGGTCCAGTCCGGATTGCCGTTTTGCGCTTTAATCGCATTCAGCGGGCGGGCGGTGGCGGTCACACGCTGTCCAATCGCCACGCCGATACTTTTCGTGCCAAAATCGAAGGCCAGCAAGGTGCCGCTCATTACGCGTGCCCCGCTTCGCCTGGCATGGTGTGGATGTCGATGCCGATAAGCTTCGCAGCCTCGCGCCAGCGGTCGGCGATGGGCGTGCGGAACAGGATATTGAGATCCGCCGGTGCCGTGAGCCAGGCGTTTTCCAGGATCTCTTCTTCAAGCTGGCCTTTCTCCCACGAAGAATAGCCGAGCGCCACCAGCACATCATCGGGCTGTTCGGCGGTGCCGAGCGTTTCCAGCACGTCGCGCGAGGTGGTGATGACCGTATTATCGGAGATACGGATGCTGGAGGAGAACGCATCCGGCGGCGTATGCAGAATAAAACCGCGATCTTCGGCCAGCGGACCGCCGAGAAACACCGGCTTGTCGAGACGGATCGCCGGGTCGCGCGGCTCCGGCGTGATTTTCAGTTTCTGAAGAACACCTTCAACCTGCAGATTTTCCAGAGGTTTGTTAATGATAAGGCCCATCGCGCCTTCATTATTGTATTCGCAGATATACACCACGGAACGGCGGAACAGCGGGTCCTGAAGGGCCGGCATGGCAATGAGGAAATGATGCTGTAAATTCATCGTCAAAAGTTCTGTAGTCCTGGTTGGAAAATCGGCAGATTCAGTATGCGGGGAAAGTGGCGAGCTGTCACCCCCGGTGGGGATGCGGGCGGGAGCGACCCCGCCCGAAAGGCTTACTTAGCGAGGCGTTTTTCAATGGCGTCCATCAGCATACCGGTAATGGAAACCGGGTACTGCGCTTCGATTTCGCGCACGCAGGTAGGGCTGGTGACGTTAATTTCCGTCAGCTTGTCGCCGATGATATCGAGACCCACAAAAATCAGGCCTTTCGCTTTCAGCGTCGGCCCGACGCGACGGGCGATTTCCCAGTCGCTGTCCGTCAGTGGACGCGGTTCGCCACGGCCGCCGGCCGCCAGGTTGCCGCGGGTTTCACCGCCCTGCGGAATGCGCGCAAGGCAGTAAGGCACCGGCTCGCCGTCCACGACCAGTACGCGCTTGTCGCCGTCTTTAATCGCCGGCAGGTAGTTCTGCGCCATGCAGTAGCGGCTGCCAAGCACGGTCAGGGTTTCCGCGATCACGGAAAGGTTCGGGTCGCCCTCTTTCACGCGGAAAATCGACGCGCCGCCCATGCCGTCCAGCGGTTTTAAGATGATATCGCCATGTTTTTCCCAGAAGGCTTTCAGCTGCGCTTTGTTGCGCGTCACCAGCGTATGCGGGGTGAGATCGGCAAACCACGCGGTGAAGAGCTTCTCGTTGCAGTCGCGCAAGCTCTGGGGCTTGTTGACGATAAGCGTGCCTTTCTCTTCGGCGCGCTCAAGAATGTACGTGGCGTAGATGAATTCGGTGTCGAACGGCGGATCTTTACGCATCAGCACGACGTCGAGATCGGCCAGCGCAATATCCTGCTCGGTGCCGAACTCATACCATTTGTCGTAATTCTGTTCGACGCTTACCAGACGCGTGCGGGCGCGGCCTTCGCCGTTATTGAGGTACAGATCCGCCATCTCCATATAGTGGAGTTCATAGCCGCGGCGCTGGGCTTCCAGCAGCATGGCGAAGCTGGAATCTTTTTTAATATTGATGCTTGCGATGGGGTCCATCACGATGCCGAGCTTGATCATTATTTTTCTCCTTTAGCCCAGATCGCCAAAGCGCACCTGCAGTGCGGTGATGGCGGTGAGCGCAGTGGTCTCTGTGCGCAAAACGCGTGGTCCTAACAGGATATCAGTAAATTGATAACGTGCGGTCATGGCAATTTCGTCGGCCGACAGGCCGCCTTCCGGGCCAATCAGCAGGCGCACGCGCTCAACGGGCTGCGGCAGCGTGTTGATGCTGTGCGCGGCGCGCGGGTGGAGATTGAGCTTCAGGCCGGTATCCGGCTCGGCGCACCAGGCTTCCAGATCCATCGCCGGGCGGATTTCCGGCACCACGTTGCGTCCGCACTGCTCGCAGGCGGCGATCGCGATTTTCTGCCACTGCTGCAGCTTTTTATTAAGACGTTCTTCATCAAGCTTAACGCCGCAGCGCTCGGAGAAGAGCGGGGTGATCACGCTGACGCCAAGTTCAATCGACTTCTGGATGGTGAACTCCATCTTTTCGCCGCGCGACATCACCTGGCCGAGATGTAAAAAGAGCGGCGATTCACGGTTCGCCTCTTCGGCGCTCACCACATTGACCAGCACGCTTTTTTTACTCGCCTGGGTGATTTCAGCGGCAAACACCTGGTTGCTGCCGTCGAACAGTTGCAGCACCTGGCCTGCGCTCATGCGCAGCACCCGGCCTACGTGATTCGCGGCGTCTTCATCAAGAGCGATTTCACGCCCGACGACTAACGGCTCGGGGTGATAGATGCGGGGAATTCGCATGGGCATTTTCCGGTAAACGGGCTTGCGGCATCGCGCGGCAAGCCCTGCGTTAACAATTGCCCGGTAGTGTAGGTTAGCGGTTTTGCCCCTGGCAAGCCTGCTGTACGTAAGGGTTATGGTTGCCCTGCACCTTCGCGATGCGTTCATCGCGCGTACATTCCCACGCGCTCACCGGGTAGAGCTTGTTCCAGGCCTCGAAAAGCTGCGTCTGGGCGCGCGACAGGTTGAGCTGATATTTATCGCGCATATAGAAATAGGTACGCGCGATAGCGCCGCGGGCGCGGGCAGGCGGCTCGGCCTGTTTATTTTTGAAGTCGACTTTCATTTCGCACTGGCCGTACTGGCCTTCGCCGCCGCGCCACTGGCTGTAGAGGAAATTGCCGCGATCGCCGTTTACCTCGCCAACGGCGGGTTGCAGATTATGAAGGTCGGTTTCCATTTCGCGATAGACCGGGTCTTTATCGCAGTTTTTCCGTCCGCCATCCTGCCAGCACTGGCGCTGGTGGCCGAACTGCCATGCGGGCACCACATGTTCCCATTCGATGCGCGAGGCGCGGTTTTCGTTTTTACGTACCTGATAGCCGCAGGCTTTGAGATCGGGGATACCTTTTTTGCCCTGCCAGGTAATCGGGCAGCCGCAGTAGAAATCGCCGGGCGCGTCGGCGTTGATTTTCACGCCAGCCGCTTTGGCCTGGCTGAAACTATGAATGCCGGACGCCAGCGCGGCGGGCGCGGCAAAGGCGACGCACAGCGCCGCCGCCAGTGTAATTTTGCGAGACATCTTCCAGCTCCTTGTCCGAAGGTGTTCGCAACGTAACGAAGGCGGGCGCCGGAAGCAATCGGTTATTGCCAGAAATTTCCTGAAGGCGTCAGTTTTCCGCGACCAGCGTGTCGCCGCAGCGCACGCAGCGGTACTGGGTTTCGCCGCGCACGACGCGGTTATGACGGCGGACGGTGAGCTGATGCTGCTGGCAGCGACAGCGGTAGGGGAAGGTATTGGCGCGCACTGAATCGAGCTCAAACTGATGCGTGCGGCGCGCCGGGACGCCGAGCACGCTTTCCATCATCCATTTCCACTCTTTGCCGTGCGGCGGCACGCGTCCGAAGTGTTTCCACACCAGCAGGTGCGCCAGCTCGTGCGGCACCACTTCATTAATGAATGCCTGCTGGTTTTCCATCAGCAGTACCGGGTTTAAGCGGATTTCATAGCTTTCGAGCCAGGCGGTGCCCGCTGCGGTGCCGCGCTGCTGATAGACCAGTTTCGGCTCCGGGTAGTGACTCTCCAGTTTGAGATTGGCGCGCGCGAGCGCCTCGCGCAGGCTGCGCATAACGGCCTGTTGAATGGCGATGGGAAGACGTGGGGTTTTCATAGCGAGAGGATAGAGCCGAAGACGGGATGGGCGCAAGAGGCGGCGGCCCCCTGCGCCCGCCACCTGCGTGAACGGGCGGCAAGGTAAGGCTTAGTCGTTCGAACCGATATCGCGCAGTTTACGGCCCTGCATCAGGTTACGTTCGATATGCTCCAGCGACACGTGCTTGGTTTCCGGCACCAGCCAGATGGTCAGCACGATGAAGAACAGGTTGAGACCGGCGTAGACCCAGAAGGTCGGCGCGTTGCCCAGCGTGTTGAGCATGGTGAGGAAGGTCGCCCCGACTATCATGTTCGCAATCCAGTTGGTGGTCGTGGAGAGCGTGATGCCGAAATCGCGGCCTTTCAGCGGCTGGATCTCAGAGCACAGCACCCAAATCAGCGGACCGGCGCTCATGGCGAAACCAATGATGAACATCAGCAGCATCGCGACGGCAAAGTACTGACCTGCCGGGCTGTCGATGCCCATATGCAGCATGGTGCCGAGAATGCCCATACCAGCCGCCATGACGATAAAGCCCAGGATCAGCGTTGGTTTACGGCCCCAGCGGTCGACCAGACCGATGGCGATAAAGGTCGCCAGCACGTTGGTCAGCCCGACAATCACGGTGCCCCACATCTGCTCGGTGGTATTGGAGTAACCCGCCAGTTCAAAGATTTTCGGCGCGTAATACATGATGACGTTCATCCCGGTGAACTGCTGCATCACCTGCAACAGGATGCCGAGGAATACCGCGCGGCGGAAGTTGCTGTTGTCTTTAAACAGCGACCAGCCGCCCTGTTTCACCTTCAGGCTTTCGCGGATTTCTTCCAGCTCGCGTTTTGCTTCGGCGCTGGAGTCACGCAGGCGCAGCAGAACACGCTCGGCGTCGTGGAAGCGACGTTTCGCGGCGAACCAGCGCGGGCTGTCCGGCAGGAAGAAGACGCCAATCAGCAGAAGAATCGCCGGGATGGTGATGACGCCCAGCATCCAGCGCCAGGCGCCGCTGTAGCTGAACGCGGTATCGGAGAGATAGGCGCCCAGAATACCGATGGTGATCATCAGCTGATACATGGAAATCATACTGCCGCGGATTTTCTCCGGCGCGATTTCAGACAGATAGAGCGGCGCGGTGTAAGAGGCGATACCGACCGCAAGGCCCAACAGCACGCGGGAGATAATCAGCACTTCTACATTCGGCGCGAACGCCGAGCAGAGCGAACCGATGACGAACAGCACAGAGCCAATCATCAGGCTGTATTTACGCCCGAGACGTGAAGAGAGCCAGCCGCTGCCGATAGCGCCGACGGCGGCGCCGAACATCATCGAGCTGACCACCCACTCCTGCTGGTGCGGGGTGATATTAAAGTCTTTGGCGATGAAGGGCAGCGCGCCCGCGATAACGCCGATGTCGAGGCCGAAAAGAAGTCCTGCCAGGGCCGCAAGGAAACAGACGAAGAACGTCATGGCCTTGTGCGAACGCCCTTGTTTTTTATTGTCAGGCATACTGCCCTCCAGTTGGGTTATTAGTTTTATCGTGGTAAAGGGTAAGTTAGCGTAACGTAAAAATATGTGATATCAGTCACGTGCGTGTAATCGGTTACACTAGTGTCAGCTTGCGTAAAGCGCTTATCCTTTTTTATATCAGCTAATTAGTGTAGCCAGAAACGAAGCGGCGGAGAGGAATTCAGACTAAACCGAAACGGAATGTAACAGAGTGCAGAAGGGGGATTTGCGTAAAGACAATTCTGAAAAAATGCCGCCTTTCCTGTTCATGTAATCGCTTTCAGTAGAATCTTGCCCGTCGCGCTGGCAGAAAGTATAGCTGCTGGTAGTAAAGAGAAAGGGGCAGGGCGCATTGCGCGCCTGAAAAGCAAAAGGCCAGCACGAGGCTGGCCTTTAGGGATAACTACGCAGGGGATTATTTCAGACCGGCAGCATCGCGCAGCAGCTGCGCTTTGTCGGTTTTTTCCCACGGGAAGTGTTCACGACCAAAGTGACCGTAAGCGGCGGTTTCTTTGTAGATCGGGTGCAGCAGATCCAGCATCTGGATCAGGCCGTACGGACGCAGATCGAAGAACTCACGCACCAGCAGGGTGAGCTGCTCGGTCGCAATTTTCTCGGTGCCGAACGTTTCAACCATGATGGAGGTTGGCTCTGCGACGCCGATGGCGTAAGAAACCTGGATTTCACAACGGTCGGCCAGGCCTGCGGCCACGATGTTTTTCGCCACGTAACGCGCCGCGTAGGCAGCGGAACGGTCAACTTTAGACGGGTCCTTACCCGAGAACGCGCCGCCGCCGTGACGCGCCATGCCGCCGTAGGTGTCGACGATAATCTTACGGCCCGTCAGACCGCAGTCGCCCATCGGGCCGCCGATAACGAAACGGCCAGTCGGGTTGATGAAATATTTGGTGGATTCATTCAGCCATTCCGCAGGCAGGACCGGCTTGATTATCTCTTCCATCACGGCGTCGTGCAGGACGCTCTGCTCGATGTCTTCCGCATGCTGCGTGGAGAGCACGACGGCATCGATACCCACGATTTTGCCGGCGTCATACTGGAACGTGACCTGGCTTTTCGCATCCGGGCGCAGCCACGGCAGGGTGCCGTTTTTACGCACTTCAGCCTGACGCTGCACCAGACGGTGCGCGTAGGTCACCGGGGCTGGCATCAGCACGTCGGTTTCGTTGGTGGCGTAGCCGAACATCAGGCCCTGGTCGCCCGCGCCTTGCTCAAGCGGATCGGTGCGGTCAACGCCCTGGTTGATATCCGGGGACTGTTTGCCGATAGCGCTCAGTACGGCGCAGGAGTTGGCGTCAAAGCCCATATCGGAATGAACGTAGCCAATTTCGCGTACGGTGTTGCGGGTAATCTCTTCGATATCCACCCACGCGCTGGTAGTGATTTCACCACCGACCAGCACCATGCCGGTTTTCACGTAAGTTTCGCAGGCCACGCGTGCTTTCGGATCCTGCTCAAGAATGGCGTCCAGCACTGCATCGGAGATCTGGTCCGCAATTTTATCGGGATGTCCTTCTGAAACAGATTCAGAAGTAAAAAGGTGTTTTGCCATGTTTTGTATCACCCTGGATAAATCAATTAGCTCAGCATACCGTGTGTTGGTGCCATCTTAGAAGAAAATTCTGCGGCCATGCAGGTAAACACACAGGAAGGCTAAGTGTTAATCGGTATAGATGGATTAACATCTGGATGGCTATTCTAGGTTAAATCTTAAGCCGATTTCCAGCAGTTTTTGAGGCGTCGAATAATGCGTTTAACGCAGCGCTGGCAAGAATTCCTGACAAGGACGGCAAACGGCGCTTTTTTGTTTTGCTTTTTACCCCTGTTCCCGGTATAAAACGGCGCGCGCGGCTCCTGCAAAAAAGCGCACGGAAACCATCTCCGTGTCGCCACTTCCAGCCGGGCTGAGAGTGATTTTTAGCTTTGGCTTATCGCCGGTCTACAAGGGCTGGCGTGGAGGTGATACCAGATAATGAACCGCCGTTATTCGCTTAATCTGCCATGCCGTTCTGGCGTGCGCTTTTCCCCCGCAACCTGCATCTCTTTTTTGCAAACCTGCCGATGTTCTACCCATCTCGGCGCTTCTCAGGATTCCCGGGCCGGTCAAGGCTTGCGATAACTGAACAAGGGCTCTCCTGACGTCAGGAGTTTTCTCGTGGTTTCGCCGACCCGTCACACGGAGTTCGGTTACGTGTTTTACAATGATATGAATAAGAAACCGGTCGCACGGCAGGGTGGTCAGCACTATGTGCTGGATAACTCTGCTGTTTATGGGTTGTTATCACAGTGTAACGCTGCGATAGTAGTTAACTGTTTTACACTTTCGACAAAATTTGAGGTTCGCTATGTCTGACGACATCTTTTCATCTTCGCCTTCGTCAGCGGGCGAACAGGGTGTACTACGTTCCATGCAGGAGGTTGCAATGAGCTCCCAGGAAGCCAGCAAGATGCTGCGCACTTACAATATTGCCTGGTGGGGCAATAACTACTACGACGTCAACGAACTGGGCCATATCAGCGTATGCCCCGATCCGGATGTCCCCGAAGCGCGCGTCGATCTCGCGAGGCTGGTGAAGGAGCGTGAAGCTCAGGGCCAGCGCCTGCCTGCATTGTTCTGCTTCCCGCAGATCCTGCAACATCGCCTGCGTTCCATCAACGCGGCGTTTAAGCGCGCCCGCGAGTCCTACGGCTATAACGGCGACTACTTCCTGGTTTACCCGATTAAGGTGAACCAGCATCGTCGCGTCATCGAATCGCTGATCCACTCCGGCGAACCGCTGGGTCTGGAAGCGGGCTCCAAAGCGGAGCTGATGGCGGTGCTGGCGCACGCGGGTATGACCCGTAGCGTTATCGTCTGTAACGGTTATAAAGACCGTGAATACATTCGTCTGGCGTTGATCGGCGAGAAGATGGGCCACAAGGTCTATCTGGTCATCGAAAAGATGTCGGAAATCAAAATTGTGCTGGAAGAAGCGGAACGCCTGAACGTGATCCCGCGCCTCGGCGTGCGTGCGCGTCTCGCTTCGCAGGGCTCCGGCAAATGGCAGTCTTCCGGCGGTGAAAAATCCAAATTCGGCCTGGCGGCGACGCAGGTGCTGCAACTGGTTGAGATGCTGCGCGAGGCGGATCGTCTCGACAGTCTGCAACTGCTGCACTTCCACCTGGGCTCCCAGATGGCGAACATCCGCGATATCGCCACCGGCGTGCGCGAATCCGCCCGCTTCTATGTGGAGCTGCACAAGCTTGGCGTGAATATCGAGTGCTTCGACGTGGGCGGCGGCCTCGGCGTGGATTATGAAGGGACGCGTTCGCAGTCTGACTGCTCGGTCAACTATGGCCTGAATGAATACGCGAACAACATTATCTGGGCTATCGGCGACGCATGCGAAGAGAACGGTCTGCCGCATCCGACGGTGATCACCGAATCGGGCCGCGCCGTAACCGCGCACCACACCGTACTGGTCTCCAATATCATCGGCGTTGAGCGTAACGAATACACCGAGCCGACCGCGCCGTCTGAAGACGCGCCGCGCCCGCTGCAGAGCATGTGGGAAACCTGGCAGGAGATGCATGAGCCGGGCACGCGCCGTTCGCTGCGCGAGTGGCTGCACGACAGCCAGATGGACCTGCACGATATTCATATCGGCTACTCCTCAGGCTCCTACACGCTGCAGGACCGCGCCTGGGCTGAGCAGCTCTACCTGAGCCTGTGCCAGGAAGTGCAGAAGCAGCTCGATCCGCAGAACCGCGCGCATCGTCCGATTATCGACGAACTGCAGGAGCGCATGGCGGATAAGATTTACGTCAACTTCTCCCTGTTCCAGTCGATGCCGGACGCCTGGGGTATCGATCAGCTCTTCCCGGTGCTGCCGCTGGAAGGTCTGAACCACGCGCCGACGCGCCGTGGCGTACTGCTCGACATCACCTGTGATTCCGATGGCACTATCGATCACTACGTCGATGGCGACGGCATCGCGACCACCATGCCGCTGCCGGAATACGATCCCGAAAACCCGCCGCCGCTGGGCTTCTTTATGGTCGGCGCGTACCAGGAGATCCTGGGCAACATGCATAACCTCTTCGGCGATACCGAAGCGGTAGACGTATTTGTGTTCCCGGATGGCAGCGTGGAAGTAGAGCTTTCCGATGAAGGCGATACCGTGGCGGATATGCTGCGCTACGTCCAGCTCGACCCGGATACGCTGCTGACGCATTTCCGCGATCAGGTCAAACAGACCGATCTGGATGCCGCGCTGCAACAGCAATTCCTGGAAGAGTTTGAGAGCGGCCTGTACGGCTACACCTATCTCGAAGACGAATAATTTCTGTAAGCTACCTCAGGCTACCTGTCGAAAGACAGGTAGCCTTTTTAATGCATTACGTTCCCGGCGAATGTGATTTCTCAGTAAGCATCCCGGATCATTTTCCTGATTTTAGTTATCTCGCTGCTATTTTTTAAATGTGCATTACAGAGCATAATGTTTTTATAAGTCACTCCTTTGACTCTCACTCTGGATAATCCCGGCGATGCGTACAGCGCAGCAATTCTTGCAGGCAGCAGTAGCATGCCTTTTTTATGAATGACGGAGTAAATGGTTGTGGTCAGATCAAAATCAACTTCCTGATAGAAAATATAGGGAAGCATCATGTTTAGCGCGCCAGTAATGCGTGTTTTGATCTCCTTTATATAATCGTTCGGCCGGATGAAAAGTGGCAATGTTCGCATGAAGTCGATATCGTTTAAGTTTTCCTGGGTCACTGACGACGCCATAAGTAATTCCAGCACATCCTCTTTAAGACAGTATTTGGTAATATTGCTGCTGACGTTTAAATCTCTCATTGAGAAAATAATGACTCTTTCGCTATGGTTTAGCCTTTCCAGGATATCCTGCGTCACGAGCGTACGCGAAGGGGTAAAGTGAATGTTTTCCGTTTGTAGGGTGTACACCAGATATTTATAAAAACAACAGGGGACAGAGATATCGAAGACAATTTCAAACGTCCTTGCGTTGCCGCGTGCCAGAAACCGCTGTTCAATAGACTCAAGCGAGTCATAGAGGGGTTTAATCGCGTTATAAAATTGAGTGGCTGTGCTGGTGGGTATTAATTCATTATATTTTCTTTCAAACAGTCTGGTGTGAAACAGTTCCTCTATCTCATTAATTGTTTTGCTAAGCGGAGAGCGAGTGATAAAGAGTTTGTCTGCGGCTGCGTTTATGCACCCCTCTTCCATGACCATAATAAAGCACTTCATTTTCCTTGATAATAAAAAACTCATTACTTCTCCTTCTTTATCCTGACGAGATAAGAAAATCGCCCTCTGTTAATGGCAATGTCTAAGGGCCAGTCACAGGCTTTTTTACTTTAATTGTGGATGAAGGAAAAGTTTATAAAACGCCCAGTGTGGCGTTCCTTTATAGGCAATCACGGCTGATTTCATCGGTAACATCATCATGGATTGCACAAGGCAATCTATTATCGATACTGTAAAGGAATATAATATGTGTGTGAAATATCCCGTCGTGCTGGTGCATGGTTTAATGGGCTTTGATGATATTCTCGGTTATCCCTATTTCTTCGGCGTTAAAGAGGCAATGAAACGTAAAGGGGCTGATGTCTTTACGGTGTCACTGTCCGCGCTTAATTCTGATGAAGTCAGAGGTGGTCAGCTTTGGGATTTTATTAAAGATGTCAAACGCAGGACGCGTAAAGATAAAGTCAATCTTATCGGGCATAGCCAGGGCGCGCTGGATTGCCGGTATGTCGCCGCGCATTATCCTGAGAGTATCGCCTCCGTTACGTCGGTCAACGGCGTCAATCACGGCTCTGAAGTGGCGGACGCCTTACGCGCAGTGCTTGAACCAGGAAGCTGCGCGGAGGGGGCGATCGCCCTGGCTTTTGAAGCCTTTGAGAAAGCCGTTGCGTTTGTCAGTGGGCATCCTTTCGAGCCCGAAGATGCGGTAGCGGCGCTGGATGCGCTGACCACCGAGGGGGTGCAGGCGTTTAACGCCAAATATCCGCAGGCATTGCCCGAAGTCTGGGGAGGCGAGGGCGCTGAAATCGTTAACGGCATTTATTACTATTCCTGGAGTGGCATTATTAAAGATGGTCTCCTGGAGCAAGGCCTGAATGAACTCGATCCGCTGCACAGGTTTATGAAGCTCAGTGCGAAAATTTTTGTTAAGGAAGCCGGGCAAAATGACGGTCTGGTCGGACGGTACAGTTCCCATCTGGGTAAAGTCATTCGCTCGGATTACTCAATGGATCATCTGGATGCCATCAATCAGCTTGCGGGAATAAGAACCAACACTCTGAATACGGTTGATCTCTATACCGAACATCTGGAACGGCTAAAGGAGAAAGGCCTGTAACGAGCGGCTCCACGCTTTATGCGGCTTCCCGTTATGTTCCTGTAACGGGAAGGCTAATCGAACGTGTTCTATACTGCTCGGTATGCTATTGAACACGAGTGGAATTACGGCGATAATCCGCGCCAACAAGCTGTACACGAATCCATCCCTTCCTCGTCGGGTTTAACGACGCGGAGGGGATTTTTTTTATCTCACATCTCAACCTTCAATAAGAGGTCAGATTCATGAACACCTTAGGCCATCAGTACGACAACTCCCTGGTTTCCAACGCCTTTGGTTTTTTACGCCTGCCGTTGAATTTCATGCCGTATGACAGCGACGCCGAGTGGGTGATCACCGGTATTCCGTTCGACATGGCGACCTCCGGCCGCGCAGGCAGCCGCTTCGGACCTGCCGCTATCCGCCAGGTGTCCACCAACCTCGCGTGGGAAGGCAGCCGCTTCCCGTGGAACTTCGATATGCGTAAACGCCTGAACGTCGTGGACTGCGGCGATCTGGTTTACGCGTTCGGCGATGCCCGCGAGATGAGCGAGAAGCTGCAGGCTCACGCAGAACGACTGCTGGCGGCCGGTAAGCGTATGCTCTCTTTCGGCGGCGACCACTTCGTGACGCTGCCGCTGCTGCGCGCCCACGCGAAGCACTTCGGCAAAATGGCGCTGGTGCATTTCGACGCGCATACCGACACCTACGCGAACGGCTGTGAATTTGACCACGGCACCATGTTCTACACCGCGCCGAACGAAGGCCTCATCGATCCGACCCGCTCTGTGCAGATAGGCATCCGTACCGAGTTTGACAAAGATAACGGCTTTACCGTGCTGGACGCGCCGCAGGTGAACGACCGCACCGTTGACGACGTGGTCGCGCAGGTGAAACAGATTGTCGGCGATATGCCGGTGTATCTGACGTTTGATATCGATTGCCTGGATCCGGCATTCGCACCGGGCACCGGTACGCCGGTGATTGGCGGCCTGACCTCCGATCGCGCGCTGAAGCTGCTGCGCGGCATTCAGGACCTGAATATCGTCGGTATGGATATTGTGGAAGTGGCGCCGGCTTACGACCAGTCGGACATCACCGCGCTGGCGGCGGCGACGCTGGCGCTGGAAATGCTCTACATCCAGGCCGCGAAAAAAGGCGAGTAATTTGCGCGCGGCCCGGTAGTGCGATGCTTACCGGGCCTGACGGCGGAACTCAAAATGCCGGACAAGGTGAAGCCCTGTCCGGCATTTTTTATTACTGGCTACGTTTATTTAATGCCATCGGCTTTCATGCGATCGCGAATATGCTGCGCGCGCGCTTCAGAGGCCGGGTGATCGTCAAACATGGAGCTTTGACGGCCTTTCTCAAGCTTCGCCAGTTTCTCAAAGCTGGTGGCAAGGCCAGATGGGTTGATGCCGCGTTTACGCAGCAGATCGTAGGAGTAGTCATCCGCTTCGGATTCCTGACGCTGCGAGAACTGCGCGTTAACCAGTTTTTCGCCAAGCTCCCCTAAATCGGACTGCGACAGGCTGCCGACGATACCGCCAGCGGAAGCGGCCGCGCCACGCACGGCGTTGGTGCCAAGCGCCACCTGCATTCCGCGTTTCACGTGGCCCAGCGCGACGTGGCCCATTTCATGGCCAATCACCGCTTCCACTTCGTTATCGCTCATCATATCCATCAGCCCGCTGTAAACGCGGATGCAGCCGTTGGCCATCGCGAAGGCGTTAACGTCCTTCTCTTCATACACCTTGTAGTTCACCGGCTGGCCGTTGATGTTATCGCCGAGCGCCGCGGCGATTTTGTTCAGGCGCTGCGTATACTGGCTGTTCGCAGGGGCGATTTTCGCTTTGCTGTCCTGCGACTTACAGGCTTCGTCGCTCAGCGCTTTAACCTGCGCGTCGCTTAAGGTGTAGGCCTGGAATGCTTCGGCGCCTGAGCTCAGCAGGCCGTTGGAATTCATGTTTTGGCAACCGCTCAGCAGGGCTGCCGCGGTCACGCTCAGTACTATCGCGCGCATTTTCATCGTTATGCTTCCACGCTCCATTGAGGTTTTCATTGTTGTCGCCGCAACGCGGCTTCGTTGACGTGCGGCTAAGTATAAAGAGGTTTGCGCACGTCCGGCGAGCGGGTTGCGCAAACTGCGAGCGGCTTCCAGAGATTTCTTAGCGGACAAAAGGATGCTCCATGTACATGCCCAGCCGCTTGGGTTACATTGTGGGACAATTTTTCGGGCGTAGCCCATAACGCGTAGTAGTCAAGCCGTTAACAAGGCGTGGCCTTCAACTATCCGATCTGGAGTCAAAATGTCCTCTCGTAAAGAGCTTGCCAATGCTATTCGTGCGCTCAGCATGGACGCAGTACAAAAAGCCAAATCCGGCCATCCGGGTGCCCCGATGGGCATGGCTGACATTGCCGAAGTCCTGTGGCGTGATTTCCTGAACCATAACCCGCAGAACCCGTCCTGGGCCGACCGCGACCGCTTCGTGCTGTCCAATGGTCACGGCTCCATGCTGATTTACAGCCTCCTGCACCTCACCGGTTACGATCTGCCGATAGAAGAACTGAAAAACTTCCGTCAGCTGCATTCCAGAACGCCGGGTCACCCGGAAGTCGGTTATACGCCGGGCGTGGAAACTACCACCGGTCCGCTGGGGCAGGGGATTGCGAACGCTGTGGGTATGGCTATCGCAGAGCGCACGCTGGCGGCGCAGTTCAACCGCCCAGGGCATGACATTGTCGACCACTACACCTACACCTTCCTGGGTGACGGCTGCATGATGGAAGGCATCTCCCACGAAGTTTGCTCGCTGGCAGGCACGCTGGGCCTCGGCAAGCTGGTGGCGTTCTACGACGACAACGGCATCTCCATCGACGGCCACGTTGAAGGCTGGTTCACTGACGATACCGCAAAACGCTTTGAAGCTTACGGCTGGCACGTGGTGCGCGGCGTGGACGGTCATGACGCCGACGCCATCAAACGCGCGATTGAAGAAGCGCGCGCAGTCACCGACAAACCGTCTCTGCTGATGTGCAAAACCGTTATCGGTTTTGGCTCGCCGAACAAAGCAGGCACCCATGATTCCCACGGCGCGCCGCTGGGCGAAGCCGAAGTGGCCGCCACCCGCGAACAGCTGGGCTGGAAATATGAGCCGTTTGTGATCCCGCAAGAAATCTACGCGCAGTGGGATGCCAAAGAGATGGGCCAGGTGAAAGAAAGCGCCTGGAACGAAAAATTCGCCGCCTACTCGAAAGCATTCCCGCAGGAAGCCGCTGAATTTACCCGCCGTATGAAAGGCGAAATGCCAGCGGATTTCGCCGCGAAAGCGCAGGAATTCATCGCGAACCTGCAGGCGAACCCGGCGAAAATCGCCAGCCGCAAAGCGTCTCAAAACGCCATTGAAGCCTTCGGCAAACTGCTGCCGGAATTCCTGGGCGGCTCTGCGGATCTCGCGCCGAGCAACCTGACCATCTGGTCTGGCTCTAAAGCGATTAATGAAGATGCCGCAGGCAACTACATTCACTACGGCGTGCGCGAGTTCGGCATGACCGCTATCGCGAACGGCATCGCGCTGCACGGCGGTTTCCTGCCGTACACCTCGACCTTCCTGATGTTTGTGGAATATGCCCGCAACGCGGTGCGTATGGCCGCGCTGATGAAACAGCGTCAGGTGATGGTTTATACCCACGACTCTATCGGTCTTGGCGAAGACGGCCCGACCCACCAGCCGGTTGAACAGCTGGCGGCGCTGCGCGTGACCCCGAACATGAGCACATGGCGTCCGTGCGACCAGGTGGAATCAGCAGTCGCGTGGAAATACGCGGTCGAGCGCCATGATGGCCCGACGGCGCTGATTTTCTCTCGTCAGAACCTGGCGCAGCAGGAACGTAGCGAGCAGCAGCTGGCGGATATCGCCCGCGGCGCCTACATCCTGAAAGACTGCGACGGTCAGCCGCAGATCATCTTCATCGCCACCGGCTCTGAAGTTGAACTGGCTGTCGCCGCCGCCGATAAACTGGCTGCGGAAGGCGTGAAAGCGCGTGTCGTTTCCATGCCGTCTACCGACGTCTTTGACAAACAGGATGCCGCTTACCGCGAAGCCGTGCTGCCGAAAGCTGTCAGCGCGCGCGTGGCTATCGAAGCTGGCATCGCCGACTACTGGTTCAAATATGTTGGCCTGAACGGCGCTATCGTGGGCATGACCACGTTCGGCGAATCCGCCCCGGCAGAGCAGCTGTTTGAAGAGTTCGGCTTTACCGTGGATAACGTGGTCAGCAAGGCGAAAGCGCTGCTGTAACCGCACATCACGCGTAATAAAACGAACGGGAGGCCATGCGCCTCCCGTTTTTTTTGGGCTCAGTCGCCCGGATATTTCTCACGCATCGCGATGGCAAACGGTGAGTTGTCATAGTCTGATATTGGCCAGTCGCGGTAGTCCAGCAAGTCGTCCGCCATCTCCTGAATCACGGCGTTAAGCTCAAGCCGCGCCCGCCACGTTTGCGGTATGGCCGCCACCCCGTGTATCGCCCCGAGAAGGTGACCGGCGATCGCGCCGGTGGAGTCGGAATCGCCGTCGTGATTGACCGCCATCAGCACGCCTTCTTCAAACGAGCGGGCGCGCAGCGCGCAATAAAGGGCGATGGCGAGCGCCTCTTCGGCGACCCAGCCTTCACCCAGTTTCTGGATCGCCTCCTGCGGGGCAAGCGGCGAAGCGGCGAGTAAGCGCGCATGCTCCAGCGCGCGTTCTGTTTCATCGCGATCGGGCGCGCTTTTCAGTAAATCCAGAGAACGCGCCAGCGCGGCGTGAAGGGATGCCCCCTGAACGAGTTGTAAGACCAGCGCCGCCAGCACGCCGCCGGTAAGAGCGCCCGTCGGGTGACCGTGCGTCAGCGCGGCGAGCTGGCAGCCCGTGTCGAACGCCGCTTTTAATACATCACCGCCCGGGTATTGCACGTAAAAAAGCCCCACCGGGGCCACGCGCATGACGCCGCCGCAGCCCTTGCTGTTATTTCGGGCCGGTTCGCCGCAGGCGCGCATCTCGCGCAGCGCCGTGAGGCAGGTGTTGCCCGGCGCGCGGGCATGGAACAGCGCCTTATGCCGGATAAGCCAGCCGGAAAGCTCAGTGGTATCAAGCAGACCGTGGCGGTTGCGTTCGCCCTGCGTCAGCAGCCAGCGCAGATAAGCATGCGCGGTCACGGAGGTAAATGACGGGCCGATGCCGCGCATCGCCGCACGCATCCAGGCCCGCAGCAGGCCTTCGGCGGTAAAGAGCGTCATCTGCGTATCGTCCGTGATTTTCCCGGCGCCGCCCCAGGCGCGCTCGTAATCCGTGATGCCCTGCGCACCATAGCGTGCGGTGATTTCCGCCCGGCTTAAAAATTCCACCGGGGCGCCGAGCGCGTCGCCCACCGCGCCGCCAAGCAGGCAGCCGCGAAAGCGCGCCCGCAAAGGAGCCAGGCCGGCACCGTTTTCGTACTCTTCTGGATACGCCATCACTGTCCCTTTGTTACTGTGGAGTCGCCCCCATTGTAGAGCGCGGCGGCAGGCGCGTAACGTCGATAATGGCCTGCCTGACGGGATTTATGCAGCCGTTATTCATCACAGCTCGTGCAATGGTGGAATTTATTCCAGAAAAAATGTGACGCAGGTCAGAAGTTAGTGTCATTTCGCCGCGGAATCATTCCTTTTATTCCATGATTCGCTTATTCTTGCTGAAGCGTTTCAGTCGGCTGATTGTTCGACAATTCATCAAACGGTTGTAGTTTGTGACGGGCGAGGATTCCCCTTCGAAGATGGCTGCATTACTCTGTCAGCCTCTTCACATCCGGGATTCTGGCAGGAGATATATGACCTTACGCGTAGCGATTAATGGCTTCGGTCGCATCGGGCGCAACGTAGTTCGTGCGTTGTATGAGTCCGGCCGTCGCGCGGAAATCAGTGTGGTCGCCATCAATGAGCTGGCCGACGCCGCGGGCATGGCGCATTTGCTGAAATATGACACCAGCCACGGCCGCTTCGCATGGGATGTCCGTCAGGAAGGCGAGCAGCTCTGGGTTGGCAATGATGTCATTCGTCTGCTGCATGAGCGCGATATTGTCGCACTGCCCTGGAAAGCGCTGGATGTAGACATGGTGCTCGACTGCACCGGCGTTTACGGCAGCCGCGCCGATGGCGTCGCCCATCTGGAAGCGGGCGCGCGCAAAGTCCTGTTCTCACATCCAGGCGGCAACGATCTCGACGCTACCGTTGTGTATGGCGTCAATGAAGCGGCACTGCGCGCTGAGCATCGCATTGTGTCTAACGCCTCCTGCACCACCAACTGCATTATCCCCATTATCAAGCTGATGGACGACGCGTTCGGAATTGAATCCGGCACCGTGACGACTATCCATTCCGCCATGCACGATCAACAGGTTATCGACGCCTATCATCCGGACCTGCGGCGCACGCGCGCGGCCAGTCAGTCCATCATTCCGGTCGATACCAAGCTTGCCGCGGGTATAACGCGTATTTTTCCTAAATTTCATGATCGCTTTGAGGCAATTGCAGTACGCGTGCCTACCATTAACGTGACGGCCATTGATTTAAGCGTGACGGTACAGAAACCGGTAAAAGCCCATGAAGTCAACCTGTTGCTGCAAAAAGCGGCACAGGGTGCATTTCATGGTATAGTTGACTATACGGAATTACCGTTGGTCTCAACAGATTTTAACCACGATCCGCACAGCGCCATTGTAGACGGCACCCAGACACGGGTGAGTGGTGCGCACCTGATTAAAACACTGGTCTGGTGCGATAACGAATGGGGCTTCGCTAACCGGATGCTCGACACCACGTTAGCGATGGCAGCTATTGGTTTCAGGTAAGATTTCATGCATTACGGCTTTTAGGCCACGGTGTATGGGGTCTGCAAAACTTTAAGAATCAACGAGAGGATTCACCATGTCTGTAATTAAGATGACCGATCTGGATCTGGCAGGTAAACGCGTTCTGATCCGCGCCGATCTCAACGTTCCGGTAAAAGAGGGGAAAGTCACCTCTGACGCGCGTATCCGCGCCTCCCTGCCGACCATCGAACTGGCTCTGAAACAGGGCGCTAAAGTGATGGTGACGTCCCACCTGGGCCGCCCGACCGAAGGCGAATACAACGAAGAATTCTCTCTGCTGCCGGTAGTTAACTACCTGAAAGACAAACTGAACTCGCCGGTTCGCTTGGCGAAAGACTACCTCGACGGCGTCGAAGTGGCTGAAGGCGAGCTGGTGGTGCTGGAAAACGTTCGCTTTAACAAAGGCGAAAAGAAAGACGACGAGACGCTGGCGAAAAAATACGCTTCTCTGTGCGACGTGTTTGTCATGGACGCGTTTGGCACCGCGCACCGCGCGCAGGCTTCCACCCATGGCGTCGCGAAATTCGCTGACGTGGCGTGCGCAGGCCCGCTGCTGGCAGAAGAACTGGACGCGCTGGGTAAAGCGCTGAAAGAGCCGGCTCGCCCGATGGTCGCTATCGTCGGTGGTTCAAAAGTCTCTACCAAACTGACCGTACTGGATTCCCTGTCTAAAATCGCTGACCAGCTGATCGTCGGCGGCGGCATCGCCAACACCTTCGTTGCAGCCCAGGGCCACAACGTTGGTAAATCCCTGTACGAAGCCGATCTGGTTGATGAAGCGAAACGTCTGCTGACGACTTGCGATATCCCGGTCCCGACTGACGTTCGCGTAGCGACCGAGTTCTCTGAAACCGCGCCGGCTACCCTGAAATCTGTTACTGACATCAAAGATGAAGAGCAGATTCTGGATATGGGCGACGTTTCCGCTGAGAAACTGGCTGAAATCCTGAAAAACGCCAAAACGATTCTGTGGAACGGCCCGGTGGGCGTGTTCGAGTTCCCGAACTTCCGTAAAGGCACCGAAATCGTGGCTCGCGCAATCGCAGAAAGCGACGCGTTCTCCATCGCAGGCGGCGGCGACACCCTGGCGGCTATCGATATGTTCGGCATCGCCGACAAAATCTCCTACATCTCCACTGGCGGCGGCGCATTCCTCGAATTCGTGGAAGGCAAAGTTCTGCCGGCAGTTGCGATGCTCGAAGAGCGCGCGAAGAAATAATGTAAGCAGGCGGGGCATCCCGCCTGTTTTTCAGCGCGCCTGACAGCTCGCTTACCCTTTCCAACGGTCGAAGATACACATACAGGACAACGTTAATATGTCTAAAATTTTTGATTTCGTAAAACCGGGCGTCATCACTGGCGACGACGTACAGAAAGTATTCCAGGTAGCTAAAGAGAACAACTTTGCGCTGCCGGCAGTTAACTGCGTGGGTACCGATTCCATTAACGCCGTTCTGGAAACCGCTGCGAAAGTAAAAGCGCCGGTTATCGTTCAGTTCTCTAACGGCGGCGCCGCGTTTATCGCAGGCAAAGGCTTCAAAGGCGAAGGCCAGCAGGCAGCCATTCTGGGCGCTATCTCCGGCGCGCATCACGTTCACCAGATGGCTGAACACTACGGCGTGCCGGTTATTCTGCATACCGACCACTGCGCGAAGAAACTGCTGCCGTGGATCGACGGTCTGCTGGACGCCGGTGAAAAACACTTTGCCGCTACCGGCAAACCGCTGTTCTCTTCTCACATGATCGACCTGTCTGAAGAGTCTCTGGAAGAGAACATCGAAATCTGCTCCAAATACCTGGAGCGCATGTCCAAAATGGGCATGACTCTGGAAATCGAACTGGGCTGCACCGGCGGTGAAGAGGATGGCGTGGACAACAGCCATATGGACGCTTCCGCACTCTACACCCAGCCGGAAGACGTTGACTACGCGTACACCAAACTGAACGCGATCAGCCACCGTTTCACCATCGCGGCGTCCTTCGGTAACGTACACGGCGTTTACAAGCCGGGTAACGTGAAACTGACCCCGACCATCCTGCGCGACTCTCAGGAATATGTTTGTAAGAAACATAACCTGCCGCACAACAGCCTGAACTTCGTGTTCCACGGCGGTTCCGGTTCTTCCGCTCAGGAAATCAAAGATTCCGTCAGCTATGGCGTTATCAAAATGAACATCGATACCGACACCCAGTGGGCAACCTGGGAAGGTATCCTGAAGTACTACAAAGAAAACGAAGCTTACCTGCAGGGTCAGCTGGGCAACCCGAAAGGCGAAGATCAGCCGAACAAGAAATACTACGATCCGCGCGTATGGCTGCGCGCTGCGCAGGCGAGCATGGTGACTCGTCTGGAGCAGGCGTTCAAAGAGCTGAACGCGGTAGACGTACTGTAAGCTTTTTTACAGTATCGCCTGAAAAAGCCCACCTTTTGGTGGGCTTTTCTTTTTGGGAATAGCAACATACCGGAATCTGATTCGCGGGTGGTCGACTGGCAGAGCGGCGGGGTTTTGTTTACCCTTTAACAACTGGCGCTGCCATAAACCGGGCAGTTTATTAATCACCCGACCAGGGGAAAGGATGTCGAATGGATGATTTACACGTAATAGACAGCATCAATAACGCCGGCGGCTGGCTGGTGCGTAACCAGGCGCTGCTTATCAGCTATGCCGTCAATATTGTGGCGGCCATCGCCATCATTATCGTCGGGATGATTGTGGCGCGCGCCATCTCCAATGCGCTAAACCGCGTCATGATCGCCCGCCATATCGACGCCACCGTGGCCGATTTCCTCTCAGCCCTGGTGCGCTACGGGATCATCGCCTTTACGCTGATTGCCGCGCTGGGCCGCGTCGGCGTGCAGACGGCGTCCGTCATCGCGGTACTCGGTGCCGCCGGTCTGGCCGTCGGTCTGGCTCTGCAGGGGTCGCTCTCAAACCTCGCGGCAGGCGTACTGCTGGTCACTTTCCGTCCGTTCCGCGCCGGCGAATATGTTGATCTCGGCGGCGTCGCCGGTTCCGTGCTACATGTCCAGATCTTCTCCACCACGCTGCGCACGCCGGATGGCCGTATTGTCGTGGTGCCGAACGGGAAAATCATCGCGGGCAACATTATCAACTTCTCGCGCGAACCGGTGCGCCGTAACGAATTTATCATCGGCGTCTCTTACGATGCGGATATCGATAAAGTGCGCGCGTTGCTGACGGAGATTATTCAGTCCGAAGACCGTATCCTGAAAGATCGTGAAATGACCGTGCGCATGAACGAACTGGGCGCGTCGTCCGTGAACTTCGTGATCCGCGCCTGGAGTAAGAGCAGCGATCTGCAGGAAGTTTACTGGGACGTGCTGGCGCGCATCAAGAAAACGCTGGACGCCAACGGCATCGGTATTCCTTACCCGCAGATGGATGTGCATTACAAGCCGGTCAGCAACGCGGCTGAAGAGAAGGCGCAGCCGCAACCGCCGCGGTCTGCCATTATTACGCAGCCTGACGCGCCAAAGGAAAAACCGGCCGACGGCCAGTAACGCCTAAAACGGTCTGCCTGTGCAGGCCGTTTTTTTATTCTTCCTTATTAGCAATTCTTATTGGTGATTAAAAATATTCGTTTTTGCTAATGAATGGCAGCCCTTACACTGAGCGCCTGTGATGACAACTCTTCGGGAACGCAACGTGTTAAGTTTTTATTTTCAGGGACTTGCCCTGGGAGCGGCGATGATTTTACCGCTTGGCCCGCAAAACGCTTTTGTGCTCAACCAAGGCATTCGCCGCCAGTATCATCTGATGATCGCCTCGCTCTGCGCGTTGAGCGATATCGTATTAATCTGCGCCGGAATTTTCGGCGGCAGCGCTATCCTGATGCAGTCGCCCTGGCTGCTGGCGCTGGTGACGTGGGGTGGGGTGGCGTTTTTGCTGTGGTACGGTTTCGGGGCGCTGAAAACCGCGCTGGCGGGCAACCCGGAGCTGGCATCAGCGGAAATTCTCAAACAGGGCAGGCTGCGTCTTATCGCCACGATGCTCGCGGTGACCTGGCTTAATCCGCATGTTTATCTCGACACCTTTGTGGTGCTCGGCAGCCTTGGCGGGCAGCTTGACGCTATCCCGAAACGCGCCTTTGCGCTCGGCACCATCAGCGCGTCGGTTATCTGGTTTTTCAGCCTTGCGCTGCTTGCCGCCTGGCTTGCGCCGCGTCTTCGCACCGCAAGAACGCAACGGACGATTAATCTGCTGGTGGGGCTGGTCATGTGGATTATCGCCTTCCAGCTGGCGCGCGAAGGGATACATCATCTGTCCGCGCTCGGCCTCTAAGCCTTCTCTGATGGACATTCGGCATTGAGCCGCTAAGCTTGCAGGCAGATGCCCGACTCTCTCTGGCGGGCGGTTTTACTTGCACGCAGCATGGAGGAAGAACAGTGAAGTTTAAAGTGATGGCCCTTGCGGCAATGATTGGTTTTGGCGCGACGTCCGTTCAGGCGAATGAACTGCCCAACGGCCCGCATATTGTCACCTCCGGCACGGCGAGCGTGGATGCGGTACCGGATATCGCGACGCTATCTATTGAGGTCAACGTCTCCGCGAAAGACGCGGCATCCGCGAAAAAACAGGCGGACGAGCGCGTGGCGCAGTACCTGACCTACCTGCAGAACAACGGCGTCGAGAAAAAAGACGTGAATGCCGCCAACCTGCGCACCCAGCCGGAATATGAGTATCTCAAGGATGGTAAAACCCAGCTGAAGGGGTATCGCGCGGTACGCACCGTCGACGTGACGTTGCGCAAGCTCGATAAACTGAACGAGCTGCTGGATGGCGCGCTGAAAGCGGGCCTCAATGAAATCCGCTCGGTTTCCCTGGGCGTGGCGCATCCGGATGAATATAAAGATAAAGCGCGCAAAGCGGCTATCGACGACGCGGTGCGTCAGGCGCAACAGCTGGCGAGCGGCTTTAACAGCAAGCTTGGTCCGGTTTACAGCGTGCGCTACCACGTTTCTAACTACCAGCCGACCCCGATGATGCGCATGATGAAAGCCGAGGCGGCGGCGCCAGCTTCCGCGCAGGACACCTACGATCAGCAGACTATCCAGTTTGACGATCAGGTGGATGTGGTGTTTGAACTCCAGCCTTCTCAGGCGCAGAACGGAACAACGAACCAGAACGGTACGGCGAACCCGGGGACCGCGCCTGCGGCGACCAACGCGCCGTCACAGCAGCAGTAAACGAAAAACCCGCCACCTGGCGGGTTTTTTAATCCTGACGCAGTACCTTGCGCCCGTAATCCAGCAGCGCGTCGGTGACTTTGCGCATCATACGGCTCTCCGGCGCGAAGCGGTGCCAGAAGAGCATCCTGCGCTGGTAAAGCCCGGGCGTCAGGTCGATAAGCTCGCCGCTTTGCAGCTCTTTTTCAATCTGCAGATGCGGGATCATACAGCAGGTCGTGCCCTGGCGGGCCAGCTGTACGAAGGCTTCCGACGAGTTAACGATGTGGCAGGGCACGCTGCCCGGCGGTAGATCGAAATTCTGCTGTAAAAACGCCTGATGCATATCATCCAGGTGGTCGAACGCGACAGCGGGCGCTTTCAGGAGCGACGCGCGCGTTACGCCGTTCGGGAAGTAGCGATCGGCAAAGGGTTTCGAGGCGACGAAAAGATAGTCCAGCGCGCCCAGTTGATCGACAAGACAGCTCGGCAGCGCCTGAGGCTGAATACTCACCGCGCCCACCACTTCGCCGCGGCGCAGCCGCTCCTGAGTGCGGGTTTCATCTTCGACCTGCAAATTGAGGCGTACCGGCGAATCCGCCAGCACGGGCGCCAGCGCGGGCAGCAGCCAGGTCGCGAGACTGTCGGCGTTAACCGCGAGCGACAGCAGCAGAGGCGTCGAGCCGGTCTGCTCATCGCCCAGCCACTCTTCTTCCAGCAGCTCGACCTGGCGCAGCAGGGCCAGCAACTTTTGCCCCTGCTCGGTGGGTCGAGGCGGCACCGTACGCACCAGCAGCGGCTGACCGAACGTATTTTCCAGCTGTTTAATACGTTGCGATACGGCGGACTGCGTAATACACAGCTTTTGTGCGGCGCGCTCAAACCCGCGCTCTCTTATCACCGCATCCAGCGCCTGTAGTGTTCTGTAGTCCGGGCGTTTCATCTCTGTGGTGTGCTCCCTGTCTCGTTATGTTTCGCACTATGACATAAATTTGCACCGGATACAGACCCAAACGCAAACATCGGAGCTGTGCCGCAGAATGACTCGCCCATTGCGTGACGGGTTGTTTTATAATGCGTCACCGTTTTTACACCACAGGCAAAATTCTCATGACGCAGGATGAACTTAAAAAAGCCGTCGGCTGGGCCGCGCTTCAGTATGTCGAGCCGGGCACGATTGTCGGCGTAGGCACGGGCTCCACCGCCGCGCATTTTATCGACGCGCTGGGCACCATGAAAAACGAGATTGAAGGCGCGGTTTCCAGCTCTGACGCCTCCACCGCGAAGCTCAAAAGCTTAGGCATCACCGTTTTCGATCTTAACGAAGTGGATTCTCTCGGCATCTATGTGGATGGCGCTGATGAGATCAACGGCCAGATGCAGATGATCAAAGGCGGCGGCGCGGCGCTGACCCGCGAGAAAATCATCGCGTCGGTGGCGAAAAAGTTCATCTGTATCGCGGATGCGTCCAAGCAGGTGGATGTGCTCGGCAATTTCCCGCTGCCGGTGGAGGTTATCCCGATGGCCCGCAGCGCGGTCGCGCGTCAGCTGGTGAAGCTCGGCGGGCGTCCGGAATACCGTCAGGGCGTGGTGACCGATAACGGCAACGTGATTCTCGATGTCTACGGTATGGCCATTCTGGATCCGATTGCGCTGGAGAACGCCATCAACGGCATTCCGGGCGTTGTCACCGTTGGGCTGTTTGCGAACCGCGGCGCGGATGTGGCGCTCATCGGCACCGCCGACGGCGTGAAAACCATCGTAAAATGATCTGACCGGGGCGCTTCGGCGCCCCTGCGGTTAAAAAAATTCCCCCGCCTTAAATTTGGTGACATCTCTCACATTTTTGTTTCCATCCTGTTAATCCTTCCGTCATATTTCTGCCATGCAACATTTTCTCCTGCCTTTTATCTCTGCGTGATGTTTCTTCAACGTCGCGACGCAAACGTTCATATTGCCGGAAACGCAAATTTTGATATGTTGGCAGAAGGCTGGCTTATTTCAGCTTCATAACAGTTCAGACAAGACAGGGTCGGGAAATGGCAAAAGTATCGCTGGAGAAAGACAAAATTAAATTCTTGCTGGTGGAAGGGGTTCACCAGAAAGCCATCGATAATCTGCGCGCTGCAGGTTATACCAACATTGAATACCACAAGGGCGCGCTCGACAGCGAACAGCTGAAAGCGTCCATCCGCGATGCGCACTTTATCGGCCTGCGATCCCGTACTCATCTGACTGAAGAGATTTTTGCCGCGGCGGAAAAACTGGTCGCGGTCGGCTGCTTCTGCATCGGCACCAACCAGGTGGATCTGAACGCGGCGGCGAAGCGCGGCATTCCGGTCTTTAACGCGCCATTCTCCAACACTCGCTCAGTGGCCGAGCTGGTCATCGGTGAATTGCTGCTGCTGCTGCGCGGCATTCCGGAAGCGAACGCCAAAGCGCATCGCGGCATCTGGAATAAACTGGCGACAGGCTCGTTTGAAGCGCGCGGTAAGAAACTGGGCATTATCGGCTACGGCCATATCGGCACCCAGCTCGGTATCCTCGCGGAATCGCTCGGGATGAACGTGTTTTTCTACGATATCGAAAGCAAGCTGCCGCTCGGCAACGCCACCCAGGTCCAGCATCTCTCCGATCTGCTTAACATGAGCGATGTGGTAAGCCTGCACGTGCCGGAAAACGCCTCGACCAAAAACATGATTGGCGCGGAAGAGCTGGCGCTGATGAAGCCCGGCGCGCTGCTTATCAACGCCGCACGCGGTACGGTGGTGGATATCCCGGCGCTGTGCGACGCGCTTTCCAGCAAACATCTGGCGGGCGCCGCGATTGACGTCTTCCCGGTTGAGCCTGCGACCAACAGCGATCCGTTTAATTCGCCGCTATGCGAGTTCGATAACGTGATCCTGACGCCGCACATCGGCGGTTCAACCCAGGAAGCGCAGGAAAATATCGGTCTGGAAGTGGCGGGCAAACTCGCGAAATACTCCGACAACGGCTCGACGCTTTCGGCGGTCAATTTCCCGGAAGTTTCTCTGCCGCTGCACGGCGGCAGCGTCAGCCGTCTGCTGCACATCCACGAAAACCGTCCTGGCGTGCTGACCGCCATCAACCAGATTTTCGCCGAGCAGGGCATTAACATCGCGGCGCAGTATCTGCAAACTACGCCGCAGATGGGTTATGTGGTGATTGATGTGGATGCGCCGGAAGATATCGCGTACAACGCGCTGCAAAGCATGAAGGCGATTCAGGGTACGATCCGCGCGCGCCTGCTTTACTGATGTTATAAGGCCGGCAATTTATCCGGCCTGCTGAAACGCATTTTGAACCGGGTTAGCATAAGCGACCCGGTTTTTTATTTCACCAGCGCCAGGTTTTCGTCGGCGTCACCAACGCGGGCAGCGGAATATCCCACTCCTGCACCGGGAGGCTTTTCACCTGCTGACAATCGTGCGCGTAGCCGACCGGCAAGAATCCGTGCGCGCGCCAGTTTTGCAGGGTGCGATCGTAAAAGCCGCCGCCCATGCCGAGGCGCTGTCCTGCGCGGTCAAACGCGACCAGCGGGGTTATCAGCACGTCGAGGCGGTCTAAAGGCAGCACATGGCGCACATCCAGCGCAGGCTCAAGGATTTTCAGACGATTCGTGGCGAGCAGGCTGTCCGGAAGATAACGCAGAAACAGCAAATTGCCGGGGCTAAAAGGGTGAAGCACGGGCAGGCAAACCTGTTTTCCGGCGCGCCATAAACCTTCAATCAGCGGGCGGGTATCGAGCTCGCCATCAAAAGAGAGAAACACCGCGACGCTTTTCGCTTCCACCACCGGGGCGAAGCCCAGCATACGCGCAGCGGCCTGTTCGGCGAAATGCGCCTGTTGGTCGGCCGTCAGCGCACGGCGCTTATCGCGGATTTCTTTACGGATTTGCTGACGAAGGTCTGAAGTAACGGGACGTTGTGTCATGGTAGTAGAAGAAGGGGGAATCTCCGAGATGCCGCCGCAGGCTGTAACCCTTGAACCCGTGGTTCAAGGTGAATGCGTCGTCACGGTTTTCAGGCTTCTCGGACGAACCGAGCATGCTCACCAACCGTGGAGCGTCACATTCTGTTTTTTTGAAATATCGGCTCAGGGGACTGGCCCGCTTGCGAACATCTCAGAGAAATTTTTTACTTCACGGTCACTCTACCATAGTAAACCCTGAAGCGTTATTCAAACTTTGGCTCCGCTCTTTCGCTTATGCGACCTTGCTCAAGTAATGCTTGTTCAATGGTCTGCTGGAGCATCCGGATACGCTGTTCCATGTTGGCCGCGTAGTCACGGGTTTTCACTTTTTCCTGAGCCAGCTCATAACAGATGTTTAATGCTGCGATGAAAACTAACTGCTCAGTATTGGTGACTCTAGTGCGAACTTTCAGATCTTGCAACCGTTGATTCAGCTCGTCCGCAGCCTGATTCAGTGCATCTCGCTGTTCAGGCGGGCAATTCACCCGTAGTGAACGGCCAAAAATTTGGATATCGACTGGTTGTGCAGACATTCCACTTTCCTGCTGTTGACTCGCCAACCATTCGCGCCGGGGCTGCGAAGGGGCGACACTATAGCTACCCTGATATGAAGACACAAGCCCTTTTCTGGTATCACCAGGGCACGAAGTGGTAGCATAACACGAACTCCTCCTCCCAACGACGACGAATGCGCATGTCTATACAGAACGAAATGCCTGGTTACGACGAGGTCGGCCAGTTGCTCAATCAGCAAGGCGTGGGCCTGACCCCCGCAGAAATGCACGGCCTTATCAGTGGAATCCTGTGCGGCGGCAATCATGACAGCAGCTGGCAACCGCTGCTGCACGACCTGACCAACGAGGGACTGGCGTTCGGCCAGCAACTCGCTCAGGCGCTGCGTCAGCTGCACGCCGCCACCAGCGATACGCTGGAGGATGACGGTTTTATGTTCCAGCTCTGGCTACCGGACGGCGACGACGTGTCGGTCTTTGACCGCGCTGACGCGCTGGCAGGCTGGGTGAACCATTTCCTGCTGGGCCTCGGCGTGACGCAGCCGAAGCTCGACAAAATCACTGGCGAAACCGGCGAAGCCATCGACGATCTGCGCAACATCGCTCAGCTCGGCTATGACGAAGGCGAAGATCAGGAAGAGCTGGAGATGTCGCTTGAGGAGATCATCGAGTATGTGCGCGTCGCGGCGCTGCTCTGCCACGACACCTTTACGCGCCAGTCACCAACCGCGCCGGAAGTGAAAAAGCCTACGCTTCACTAAAATTCGTTTACTCAGGAGGTGCAATGACACAGCAAGAGTTTCTGCGACGCCGTCAGGCGTTGCTGGCGAAAATGGCCCCGGCCAGCGCGGCACTGATTTTCGCCGCGCCGGAAGCGACGCGCAGCGCCGACAGCGAATACCCTTACCGCCAGAGCAGCGATTTCTGGTACTTCACCGGCTTCAATGAACCCGAAGCGGTGCTGGTGCTGATTAAAAGCGATGAAACGCACAGTCATAGCGTTATCTTCAACCGTCTGCGCGATAAAACCGCGGAGATCTGGTTTGGCCGTCGTCTCGGCCAGGAGGCGGCCCCGGCGAAGCTTGGCGTCGACCGGGCGCTGGCGTTCAACGAAATCGACGAGCAGCTTTATCAGTTGCTGAACGGGCTGGATGTGGTCTACCACGCGCAGGGCGAATACCCCTACGCCGACGCCATCGTGTTCACTGCGCTGGATAAACTGCGCCGCGGCGCACGTCAGAATCTCTCCGCGCCCGCCACGCTCACCGACTGGCGCCCCTGGGTACATGAAATGCGCCTGTTTAAATCCCCGGAAGAGCTGGCCGTCATGCGCCGCGCCGGTGAAATCAGCGCGCTGGCGCATATTCGCGCCATGCAGACGTGCCGTCCAGGCATGTATGAATACCAGCTGGAAGGCGAAATTCTGCATGAATTCACCCGCCACGGCGCGCGCTTTCCTTCCTACAACACCATCGTGGGCGGCGGCGAAAATGGCTGCATCCTGCATTACACCGAAAACGAAAGCCAGCTGCGCGATGGCGACCTGGTCCTGATCGACGCGGGCTGCGAATACAAAGGCTACGCGGGAGACATCACCCGCACGTTCCCGGTCAACGGGAAATTCACGCCTGCCCAGCGCGCGGTGTATGACATCGTGCTGGAATCGCTGGAAACCGCGCTGCGTCTCTTCCGTCCGGGCACCTCGATTCAGGATGTGACCGGCGACGTGGTGCGCGTAATGGTGAAAGGGCTCGTCGGGCTTGGCATTCTCAAAGGCGACGTGGAGCAGCTGGTCGCGGAAAACGCGCATCGTCCGTACTTTATGCACGGGCTCAGCCACTGGCTGGGGCTGGATGTGCATGATGTCGGCTTCTACGGCCCGGATCGCTCGCGTATCCTGGCGCCAGGCATGGTCATCACCGTTGAGCCGGGGCTTTATATCGCGCCGGACGCCGACGTGCCTGAAGAATATCGCGGCATCGGTATTCGTATCGAAGACGACATCGTCATCACGGAAACCGGCAATGAAAACCTGACCGCCAGCGTGGTGAAATCGGCGGACGATATCGAAGCGCTGATGGCGGCAGCGCCGCGCTCATGAGCGTGATTATCGCCGGCGGCGGTATGGCTGGCGCGA
This sequence comes from Cronobacter sp. EKM101R, assembly GCF_963888145.1. NCBI lineage: Bacteria > Pseudomonadati > Pseudomonadota > Gammaproteobacteria > Enterobacterales > Enterobacteriaceae > Cronobacter > Cronobacter sp. EKM101R. The sequence goes on from NZ_CAWPHW010000033.1 coordinate 234,681, forward strand.
CGCTGGCGCTGGCGATCGCCCGCTTTACCCATGGCGCGCTGCCGGTGCATCTGGTGGAAGCCAGCGCGCCGGAGTCCGCCGCGCATCCGGGCTTTGACGCCCGCGCCATCGCGCTTGCCGACGGCACCTGCCGCGAGCTGGCGCGCGTTGGCGTCTGGCAGGCGCTCGCGCCCTGCGCTACGCCTATCACCACCGTTCACGTCAGCGATCGCGGTCACGCCGGGTTTGTGACGCTGAACGCGCGAGATTACCAGACACAGGCGCTGGGGAATGTCGTGGAGCTGCACGACGCCGGTCAGCGGCTTTTCAGCCTGCTGCGCAAGGCGCCGGGCGTTCATCTGCACTGCCCGGCGCGCGTGACGAGCATTACCCGCTGTGAAGCGGCAGTCAGCGTACAGCTTGATAACGGCGACACGCTGGAAGGGCAACTGCTGGTCGCGGCCGACGGTTCGCGCTCCTCTATTGGCGCGCAGTGCGGCATCGAATGGCGTCAGCAGCCTTACCATCAGGCGGCAATCATCGCGAATGTCGCGACCGCGCTGCCGCATCAGGGGCGCGCCTTCGAGCGTTTTACCGAACACGGCCCGCTGGCATTGCTGCCGATGTCGGGCGGTCGCAGTTCGCTCGTCTGGTGCCACCCTCTCGACAAACAGGCTGAAGTGCTTGGCTGGAGCGATGCGCGTTTTTGCCAGGAACTCCAGGCCGCATTTGGCTGGCGGCTGGGATGTATCACGCACGCGGGCGCGCGCAGCGGTTATCCGCTCGCGTTAAGCCTCGCGTCGCGCGTGATCTCACACCGGACCGCACTGGTTGGCAACGCCGCCCAGACGCTGCACCCGATCGCAGGGCAGGGGTTTAACCTTGGGCTACGCGATGTGATGACGCTCGCCGAGACGCTGGCGCAGGCTTTCGCGCGCGGCGAGGATATCGGCGCGTATCCGGTGCTCAGCGCGTATCAACAGCGCCGCGAGCAGGATAAAGCCGCGACGATCGGCGTTACCGACGGGCTGGTGCAGCTGTTCGCCAACCGCTGGTCGCCGCTGGTGGTCGGGCGCAACCTTGGCCTGATGGCCATGGATTTATTTACCCCGGCGCGTGACGCGCTGGCCAGACGCACCCTCGGTTGGGTGCCGCGCTAAGGAGTCGAATGTGCAAAGTGTAGATGTAGCGATTGTCGGCGGCGGCATGGTCGGGCTGGCGGTGGCGTGCGGGCTGGAAGGCAGCGGGCTGCGCGTCGCGGTGCTGGAGCAGCGCGCGCCGGAACCGCTGGACGCGAGCGCGCCCCCGGCGCTGCGCGTGTCGGCAATCAACGCCGCCAGCGAAGCCCTGCTCAAGCGGCTCGACGTCTGGGACGCTATTATTCGCCAGCGCGCCGCGCCGTACCACGGCATGGAAGTCTGGGAGAAAGACAGTTTTGGGCGCATCGCGTTTAATGACGAGGCGTTCGGCTTCAGCCATCTCGGGCACATTATCGAAAATCAGGTGATCCACTACACGCTGTGGCAAAAAGCGCAGCAGTGCAAATCAGTAACGCTGATGGCGCCCGCGACGCTGCAACAGGTCGCCTGGGGCGAAAACGAAGCCTTTATCACGCTGGAAGACGGCAACATGCTGACGGCGCGTCTGGTCGTCGGCGCCGACGGCGCAAACTCCTGGCTGCGCGCGAAGGCGGAAATCCCGCTGACGTCCTGGGATTATCAGCATCACGCGCTGGTCGCCACGATCCGCACCGATGAACCGCATGGCGGCGTGGCGCGCCAGGCGTTCCACGGCGACGGCATTCTGGCGTTTCTGCCGCTTAGCGACCCGCATCTGTGTTCTATTGTCTGGTCGCTTTCTCCTCAGGAAGCCGACCGGATGCAGCAGGCTCCGGTGTCGGCATTTAATCAGGCGCTCTGCGTGGCGTTCGATAATCGCCTCGGCTTATGCGCCCTTGAGAGCGAGCGGCAGGTCTTTCCGCTTACCGGCCGCTACGCGCGTCAGTTCGCCGCGCACCGTCTGGCGCTGGTCGGCGACGCGGCGCACACCATTCATCCGCTGGCCGGGCAGGGCGTTAACCTCGGCTTTATGGATGCCGCGGAGCTGATAAGCGAACTGCGCCGTCTGCATCAGCAGGGCAAAGATATCGGGCAGCATCTCTATCTGCGCCGCTACGAGCGCAGCCGCAAGCACGCCGCCGCGATGATGCTGGCGGGTATGCAGGGCTTCCGCGAGCTTTTCTCCGGCTCGAATCCTGCGAAAAAGCTCCTGCGCGATCTGGGCTTAACGCTTGCCGATAAACTGCCGGGTGTTAAACCGCAGTTGATTCGCCAGGCGATGGGGCTTAACGATCTGCCGGAGTGGTTGCGTTAACTGCGTCACACTTCTCTTTCCGGCCCCCGGAAAGAGAAGTCTCTCCCCGTTTGAAATATTCTAATTTCACTCTCTTTTTCGGATTAGTTTTTTTAATCTCTCGAAATTTTCACTTCCATGAATTTCCCCTCAAAACAGCGATTTCTGCCCGCTTATTTTGAAAAGACGGCAAAGCGTTAGCGTTTTGGTAGCACCTGAAACCTTTCAGGCAGTGTTTCATGCTGCCGGGTGTAAAACGATTTCTGGTCATAAGCTAATCTGATGGCCCAGCTTGCCTTATGGTTTACGCCCCCGTTCGGTGATAAGTTCAGACGCAAGATAACGTTTGCGTTGCCGCCGGGATCGGCGTCGGCGCCGGGTTTCATTCAGGGCGTTGCGCCGTCTGAAACCCACACCAACCCGGCTGACAGGATGAGGAAAAGATGGCTCAACAAACCCCGTTGTATGAACAGCACAACCTCTGCGGCGCGCGCATGGTGGATTTCCACGGCTGGATGATGCCGCTGCATTACGGCTCGCAGATTGATGAACACCATGCGGTACGTAACGACGCGGGGATGTTTGATGTCTCCCACATGACCATTGTCGACCTGCGCGGCGCGCGTACCCGCGAATTCCTGCGCTACCTGCTGGCGAACGATGTGGCGAAGCTGACCCAGCCGGGCAAAGCGCTCTACACCGGCATGCTCAACGCCTCCGGCGGCGTGATTGACGATCTGATTGTTTATTTCATGACGGAAGACTATTTCCGCCTGGTGGTGAACTCCGCCACCCGCGAAAAAGATCTCGCCTGGATCAATGAGCACGCCGAACCGTATGGCGTTTCTGTGACCGTGCGCGACGATCTCTCCCTTATTGCCGTCCAGGGGCCGAACGCGAAGGCGAAAGCCGCCACGCTCTTTAACGACGCGCAGCGTAAAGCGACAGACGGCATGAAGCCCTTCTTCGGCGTGCAGGCGGATGACCTGTTTATCGCCACCACCGGCTACACCGGCGAGGCGGGCTATGAAATCGCGATGCCGAATGAAAAAGCGGCCGGATTCTGGAGCCAACTGGTGGAAGCGGGCGTAAAACCGTGCGGCCTTGGCGCGCGCGATACGCTGCGTCTTGAGGCGGGCATGAATCTTTACGGCCAGGAGATGGACGAAGGCGTTTCGCCGCTCGCCGCCAACATGGGCTGGACGATCGCCTGGCAGCCAGAAGATCGCGCATTTATCGGTCGCGACGCGCTGGAAGCCCAGCGTGAAAACGGCACCGAACAGCTGGTTGGCCTGGTGATGACGGAAAAAGGCGTGCTGCGCGGCGAACTGCCGGTGCGTTTCACCGATGACCAGGGCAACGCCCGCGAAGGCATTATCACCAGCGGCACCTTTTCGCCGACGCTTGGCTATAGCATTGCGCTGGCTCGCGTTCCTGCGGGTATCGGCGATACTGCCATTGTGCAGATCCGCAACCGCGAAATGCCCGTGAAAGTCACTAAACCCGTTTTCGTGCGCGCCGGTAAGCCGGTCACGCAGTAAGTTTTGTTATCAGGAGAGAAGCAATGAGCAATGTGCCAAACGAACTGAAATACAGCAAAGAACACGAATGGCTGCGTAAAGAAGCTGACGGCACTTACACCGTCGGGATCACCGAGCACGCGCAGGAGCTGCTGGGCGACATGGTGTTTGTCGATCTGCCGGACGTCGGCACGACCGTTAATGCAGGCGACGACTGCGCGGTCGCGGAATCCGTCAAAGCCGCCTCCGACATCTACGCGCCGGTCAGCGGCGAGATCGTGGCCGTCAACGACGCGCTGAGCGATTCGCCAGAGCTGGTCAACAGCGAGCCGTACGGCCAGGGCTGGATCTTCAAAATCAAAGCCAGCGATGAGGCCGAAGTGGCCGCGCTGCTGGATGCCAGCGCGTATGAAGCGCTGTTAGAAGACGAGTAATTCACGGGACCACGCCCCTGCATAACGTCAGGGGCACGCGCGGGCACCGCATTCGCCCGCGCCGCTCCCGGCGGGAGCTCGACTTACCATCGCATTTATTTGCCTCACTGCACGTTTCAGGAAATATCGCCCATGACCCAGACCCTGAGCCACCTGGAAAATCGCGACGCTTTTATCGAGCGCCATATCGGACCGGGTGTTGACCAGCAGCAGGAGATGCTGCGCACCGTTGGCGCGGACTCGCTGGATGCGCTGATTTCGCAAATTGTTCCTGCGGATATCCAGCTTGAGACACCGCCTGATGTCGGCGACGCCGCCACCGAATTCGCCGCGCTGGCGGAGCTCAAAGCCATCGCCGGGCGCAACAAACGCTTTAAAAACTATATCGGCATGGGCTACACCGCGGTGCACACGCCGCCGGTTATCCTGCGCAATATGCTGGAGAATCCGGGCTGGTACACGGCCTATACGCCGTATCAACCAGAGGTGTCGCAGGGGCGTCTGGAAGCGCTGCTGAACTTCCAGCAGGTAACGCTGGATCTGACGGGGCTGGATATCGCCTCCGCCTCGCTGCTGGATGAAGCCACCGCGGCGGCGGAAGCCATGGCGATGGCCAAACGCGTCAGCAAGCTGAAAAACGCTAACCGTTTCTTCGTGGCCGCCGATGTGCATCCCCAGACGCTGGATGTGGTCCGCACCCGCGCCGAAACGTTCGGCTTTGAAGTGATCGTCGATGACGCGCCAAAGGCGCTCGATCATCAGGATCTCTTCGGCGTGCTGTTGCAGCAGGTCGGCACTACCGGTGAAGTGCATGACTACCGCGAACTGATAAGCGAGCTGAAATCCCGCAAAGTGATTGTGAGCGTGGCGGCCGATTTTATGGCGCTGGTGCTCCTGACCGCGCCTGGTAAACAGGGCGCCGATATCGTGTTCGGCTCCGCCCAGCGTTTCGGCGTGCCGATGGGCTATGGCGGCCCGCATGCCGCGTTCTTTGCCGCCAGCGATGAATTTAAACGCTCTATGCCCGGGCGCATTATCGGCGTGTCAAAAGACGCCGCCGGGCGCACCGCGCTGCGTATGGCGATGCAGACGCGCGAGCAGCACATTCGCCGCGAGAAAGCGAATTCCAACATCTGTACCTCCCAGGTGCTGCTGGCCAATATCGCGAGCCTCTATACCGTGTTCCATGGCCCGGCAGGGCTGAAGCGCATCGCCAGCCGCATTCACCGTTTTGCTGATATTCTGGCCGCGGGCCTGCAACAGAAAGGGCTGAAGCTGCGTCACCCCACCTGGTTCGACACGCTGTGCGTTGACGTCGCTGATAAAGCCGCCGTGCTGGCGCGCGCGCAGGCCAGTGAAATCAACCTGCGAAGCGATATTCCGGGCGCGGTGGGCATCACGCTTGATGAAACCACCACCCGCGCCGACGTGCTGGCGCTGCTTCGCGCGATCACGGGCGATGACGCGGCGGTGGATATCGACGCGCTGGATAAAGACGTGGCGCATGACAGCCGCTCGATTCCGCCCGCGATGCTTCGCGACGACGCGATCCTGACGCATCCGGTCTTTAACCGCTACCACAGCGAAACCGAGATGATGCGCTATATGCACAGCCTTGAGCGTAAGGATCTGGCGCTGAATCAGGCGATGATCCCGCTTGGCTCCTGCACCATGAAACTTAACGCGGCGGCGGAAATGATCCCCATCACCTGGCCGGAATTCGCCGAGCTGCATCCGTTCTGCCCGGCGGATCAGGCGGAAGGGTATCTGCAAATGATTAGCCAGCTCTCCGACTGGCTGGTGAAACTCACCGGCTACGATGCGCTCTGCATGCAGCCGAACTCCGGCGCGCAGGGCGAATACGCGGGCCTGCTGGCGATTCGCCATTATCACGAGAGCCGCAACGAAGGCCATCGTGATATCTGCCTTATCCCGAGCTCCGCGCACGGCACCAATCCGGCGTCGGCGCAGATGGCGGGGATGCAGGTGGTGGTGGTCGCCTGTGATAAACAGGGCAATATCGATCTCGCCGATCTGCGCGCCAAAGCCGAAACGGCGGGCGATAAGCTCTCCTGCATCATGGTGACGTACCCGTCCACCCACGGCGTGTATGAAGAAACCATCCGCGAAGTGTGTGACATCGTGCATCAGTACGGCGGCCAGGTTTACCTCGACGGCGCCAACATGAACGCCCAGGTGGGCATCACCTCGCCGGGCTACATCGGCGCGGATGTGTCGCACCTTAACCTGCATAAAACGTTCTGCATTCCGCACGGCGGCGGCGGTCCGGGCATGGGCCCGATTGGTGTGAAAGCGCACCTGGCGCCGTTCGTGCCGGGCCACAGCGTGGTGCAGATTGAAGGCATGTTGACCTCACAGGGTGCGGTTTCCGCCGCACCGTTCGGCAGCGCGTCGATTCTGCCGATAAGCTGGATGTATATCCGCATGATGGGCGCGCAGGGGCTGAAAAAAGCGAGCCAGACGGCCATCCTCAATGCGAACTACATCGCCAGCCGCCTGAAAGACGCCTATCCGGTACTCTACACCGGCCGCGATGGCCGCGTGGCGCACGAATGTATTCTGGATATTCGTCCGCTGAAAGAGACGACCGGTATCAGCGAGCTGGATATCGCCAAGCGTCTTATCGACTACGGTTTCCACGCGCCGACCATGTCCTTCCCGGTGGCGGGCACGCTGATGGTCGAGCCGACGGAATCGGAAAGCAAAATCGAGCTGGACCGCTTTATCGACGCGATGCTGGCGATTCGCAGTGAAATCGACCGCGTGGCGCAGGGAGAGTGGCCGCAGGACGACAACCCGCTGGTAAACGCGCCGCATGTACAGCGCGAACTGGCGCAGACGTGGAAACATGCTTACAGCCGCGAGCTGGCGGCCTTCCCGGCGGGCTTTGAGAATAAATACTGGCCGACCGTGAAGCGTCTCGATGATGTCTACGGCGACCGTAATCTCTTCTGCTCCTGCGTGCCGATGAGCGAGTATCAGTAACATCAGGCATAAAAAATTACATTACAGAGGGCGCTTCGGCGCCCTTTTTTATTCCGCGCCGCCCGCTTTTATAGCCACACTACCTGATTGGTAGAGTGTTCCTATGTCGCGCGGATGGATAAGGTACTGCAAGCTTTCTGTATCCCACACGATGAAAAGGAGAGAAGTATGTCCGTTGCACTTATCACCGGCGCGAGCCGCGGCATTGGCAGAGCGACGGCGCTCCTGCTGGGCGCGCAGGGCTACACCGTGGCGGTGAATTATCTGCATAACGCTGCGGCGGCGCAGGGGGTTGTAGAGCGGATCGCGGCCAGCGGCGGTCGCGCGTTTGCCATTCAGGCCGACATCAGTGATGAGCAGCAGGTTATGGCGATGTTCAGCGCGATTGACGAGCAGGGCGAGCCGCTCTGCGCGCTGGTGAATAACGCGGGTGTGCTGTTTACCCAATGCATGACGGAGAACCTGACCGCGGAGCGTATCAACAAGGTGCTTGCTACCAACGTGACGGGCTACTTTCTGTGCTGCCGTGAGGCGGTGAAGCGAATGGCGCATCATCACGGCGGGCAGGGTGGGGCGATTGTGAATGTGTCGTCTGCCGCCTCGCGGCTTGGCGCGCCTGGCGAATATGTCGATTACGCGGCATCAAAAGGGGCGGTGGATTCGTTGACGATTGGGTTGTCGCTGGAGGTCGCCGCGCAGGGCATTCGCGTCAACGGCGTGCGCCCGGGACTTATCTATACCGACATTCACGCCAGCGGCGGCGAGCCCGGACGCGTTGACCGCGTGAAAGCCGCCTTGCCGATGCAGCGCGGCGGACAGCCGGAAGAGGTCGCAGAAGCGATCGCCTGGCTTTTGAGCGACAAAGCCTCGTACGTGACGGGGAGTTTTCTCGATCTGGCGGGCGGGAAATAGGTCGTAGCCGGAGTGATTTGGGTGGGTGTTTGCGGCGGGTGCGCTGCGCTTACCCGCCCTACGGAAGAAACATGCCTCTTTTGTAGGGTGGGTAAGCGCAGCGCACCCACCAGATAACCGCGCCACGGCGGCAAACCGGATGCGATTTTCAGAACCGTAGGGTGGGTAAGCGCAGCGCACCCACCAGATACCCGCGCCACGGCGGCAAACCGGATGCGATTTTCAAAACCGTAAGGTGGGCAAGCGCAGCGCACCCGCCAGATACCCGCGCCACGGCGGTAAACCAGGCGCGATTTTCAGAACCGTAGGGTGGGTAAGCGCAGCGCACCCAGCAGATACCCGCGCCACGGCGGTAAAGCAGGCGCGATTTTCAGAACTGTAGGGTGGGTAAGCGCAGCGCACCCAACAGATACCCGCGCCACGGTGGCAAACCAGGCGCGATTTTCAGAATCGTAGGGTGGGTAAGCGCAGCGCACCCGCCAGATACCCGCGCCACGGTGGCAAACCGGGCGCGATTTTCAGAACCGTAGGGTGGGTAAGCGCAGCGCACCCACCGAAATAGTCGCTCCGCGACTGCAAACCCGGCGCGACTATTCGTGGCATCATCACATCAAAGCGTCTCGCCGTTGCTCGCGATCACCGCTTTGTACCAGGCAAAACTCTTCTTGCGCGAACGTGACATATCGCCCGTGCCGTCGTCGTGCTTGTTCACATAAATAAAGCCGTAGCGTTTGCTGTACTGACCAGTGGTGAAAGAAACGCAGTCGATGCAGCCCCACGGCGTGTAGCCCAGCAGATCCACGCCGTCATACGTCACCGCTTTCATCATCTGCTCAATGTGGGCGCGCAGATAATCGATGCGGTAATCGTCATTAATGCTGCCGTCCGCTTCCACATTGTCATAAGCGCCAAAGCCATTTTCCACGATGAACAGTGGCTTCTGATAACGCTCGTAAAGCTCACACAACGCGTAACGCAGGCCGACCGGGTCAATCTGCCAGCCCCAGTCAGACGCTTTCACATGCGGGTTCGGCACGCTACCCTGGAAGCCACTGAGCGCATCGCCGCTACCGCCTTCGGCTTTAACGGCGTTGGTCATGTAATAGCTGAAACCCAGATAATCGCAGCAGCCTTCACGCAGAACCGCATCATCGCCCGCTTCCATCTTGATGTTAAAGCCGCGACGCTCCCACTCATTCAGCACGTAAGACGGGTAATAGCCACGCAGCTGAACATCGGTAAACACATAACGCTCGCGCATAGATTCCTGCGCATACATCACGTCTTCGGGCTTGCACGAGAACGGGTAGAGCGGCACCATCGCCAGCATGCAGCCGATTTTCATCGCCGGGTTAATACGATGGCCGATTTTCACCGCCATGGCGCTTGCCACGAACTGATGATGCAGCACCTGGTACATCGTCTCTTCAGGGTTGTCATGCTCGGTGTAGACGACGCCGGAACAGCAGTAGCCAAACAGCGGCGCGCGCCAGTTGCGCTGATTATTGATCTCATTAAAGGTCATCCAGTATTTGACCTTATTTTTGTAGCGCTCAAACACCACCTCGGCGAAGCGGACAAAGAAATCCACCACTTTGCGGTTCGTCCAGCCGCCATACTGCTGCACCAGATGCAGCGGCATTTCAAAGTGAGAGAGGGTAATCACCGGCTCAATGTTGTATTTCAGCAACTCATCAAACATATCGTCATAGAACTGGAGCCCCGCTTCATTGGGCTGCGTCTCATCGCCGTTGGGGAAAATCCGCGTCCAGGCGATCGACGTGCGGAAACACTTAAAGCCCATTTCGGCGAAGAGTTTAATATCTTCTTTATAATGTCCGTAAAAATCGACGGCTTCATGGTTCGGGTAATATTTGCCCGGCACGACGCTCTGCGTAATTTCACGCGGTACGCCATGCGCGCCGCCGGTCAGCACGTCACAAATGCTTGGCCCTTTGCCGCCCTGGTTCCAGCCGCCTTCTACCTGATGCGCCGCGACCGCGCCGCCCCATAAAAAGTCTTTCGGTAATGTAAGCTTTTTCATCGTGTCATCTCATTAACAAAAATAATAAAAGGGAATAATAACGATAAAGTTATTGAGGCTGGCTGCGAGTCTAACAAAGGGAAGTGAAAAGTCACGCTATAACAAATAGCGTATGGCGTGACTTGTTACAAATGAAAAACAGGATGTTTTTTTATGCGAGTTTTTTCGCCAGCTTACGACCGAGAGTTTCTAAAATATAAATAACAGGGATTTGCGTCGTAATATCATACACACCCGCGATGCGCGTCTGCGGGATATGCCAGGAAAGATTAAAGTCAGCAAGCTTCGCCAGCGATGAGTTCTCATGGCTGGTCACAGAGAGCACTTTACAGTTGTGCAGGCTGAACTGACTGGCGAAACGCAGGATCTCTTCTGTTTCGCCAGATACCGACAGCACAATCGCCAGCGCATTTTTAGCCATGTCGCTGGTTACCGGAAAATAAGGATCGTCAATATGGTTACTGAATTTACCGACGTTTGAGAAAAACCTTGCGCCATATTTTGCCAGCGCGCCGGATGTTCCTGCACCGACAAAAATAATACGTTCAGACTGTAAAATTATTTCCGCCGCCTGCTCCAGTAGTGCATCAAATTCGTCATTATTCACGCTTCGGAAAAAACTAATTATTTCGCTGGCGCCAAAATTCGCCTGCTGCGGTTCATTTTGTTCCAGATATAATTTAAAGCGCACGCGGAATTCGGAGTACCCCTCGCAATTCATCTTGCGACAAAAACGCAGCACGGTGGTGGTGGATACACCTGCCGCATCCGCCAGTTCGCGAATGGTCATGTACATCACCTTATCGCGGTTTTTGACCACAAAATTGTAAACCATCATCTCAAGATTATTGAGGCTGGCGACAGCGGAATGGGTAAACATCGTCACGGCACAACATCCTTTGGTCAATGCGTTCGGGCTCCGGCGCTGTTATCAGCGGTATCGGCTCGCTCATGCTGCCATAAATCACACCAGCGTGCGCCACTCTTTATGCGTGTGGGGTGTGTCTGTGGATAGCGCCTGGGCGCCGTCAGGCTTATGATAAGCCGTTACTTTTAAGGAACGCATGATGAAAAACGACATCACTTTTTATACCCGTTTCCAGCAGGATATCCTCGCCGGGACCAAAACGATCACCATTCGTGACGGCAGTGAAGCGCACTTCACCCCAGGCCAGCGGCTGCGCACCGGGCGCTATGAAGATAACGGCTATTTCTGCACCCTTGAGGTGCTGAGCGTGACGCCGGTCACCCTGGCACAGCTTAACGACGAACACGCGCGCCAGGAAAATATGACGCTGGCTGAACTTAAACAGGTCATCACAGCGATTTACCCTGGGCTTAACGATTTCTATGTGATTGCTTTTAAAAAGGTTGCTGAGTGAATTATCGATCAGCGGCAGGCAGTAACCAGGGCGGCGAGAGCCGCTGCGCCAGAGAGTTACGGGCTGTCACAGATTTATTTTAGCGAACAGGTGTTCACTGGAATCATTCTCAGTTAGGCTATGTGGGCTGCGTTTTTTTTATTCAGTTTTACCGGAGTCGCCACATGGTTCGTAAACCATTACTTGCGCAGGGATATTCACTGGCTGAGGAAATAGCCAACAGCATCAGTCACGGGATAGGGCTGGTGTTCGGGATAGTCGGGCTGGTCCTGTTACTTATCCAGGCCGTGGACAGCAATGCCAGCGCCACCGCCATTACCAGTTATAGCCTCTACGGCGGCAGCATGATCTTGCTGTTCCTCGCCTCTACCCTGTACCACGCTATACCGCACGCGCGCGCCAAAATCTGGCTTAAAAAGTTTGACCACTGCGCGATTTACTTATTGATTGCAGGCACGTATACCCCGTTCTTGCTGGTGGGGCTTAAATCTCCGCTGGCGCATGGATTGATGGTCGTTATCTGGGGCCTGGCGCTGCTCGGCATCCTGTTTAAGCTCACCATCGCGCATCGCTTTAAGGTGTTGTCGCTGGTGACGTATCTTTTGATGGGCTGGCTGTCGCTGGTTGTGATTTATCAGATGGTGATGAAGCTTGCGCCTGCCAGCGTGACGCTGCTTGCCGCCGGGGGCATCATCTATTCGCTGGGCGTCATTTTTTACGTCTGCAAACGCATCCCGTATAACCACGCCATCTGGCACGGTTTCGTACTGGGCGGCAGCGTCTGTCATTTTCTGGCCATCTACCTCTACATTCGCTGAGGCTTGCGCGCCGCGCTAACCGTTTTCACTGACTTGTGCTTTCTTCGCACACTGTCCGCCAGGCGGCTGATGCCACCTGGCGGCGTGACTGCCCTTATACAGGCATCAGGCGGTTATGCCTCTTCGAGCGAGTAGGGCAGCGGCTCGATGTGTAACGTATGCGCGCCGCTCTCTTCACGAACGCGAAAGAGCGTACCGGCCTCCAGATCGTTATTCATGACCACCTGCGCCAGCAGATGGCCATCATCCAGCTGCACGGCTGCCAGCACCGTACCGGTACGACGCCAGTTTTCGCCCATCTGCATTTCAATATCTTCGCCAGGCTGCGGCACGCGGCTGCCATGCCCCGCCAGATACCAGAGCGCGCGCTTATTCGCGCCACGGAATTTCGCCCGCGCCACCATCTCCTGGCCTGCATAACACCCTTTTTTGAAGCTGATACCGCCCAGCGCCTGAATGTTGGTGGCCTGCGGAATGAACTGATTGCTGTTCGGCGCGTCAATCACCGGGAAACCGGCTTCGATGTCCAGCGCCAGCCATTGTGCGCTGGCATTGAGCTGCGCTTCGCCACGCAGTTTTTCCGTAAGCTGGCCTGCGGTGTCAGCATCGGTAATCACCATAAAGCGCTCCGCCGGCAGGCCGAACCACAGGAGCATGGTAGCGCCGTCCACCACACGCGGGTTTTGCTCATCCGGGAGCGTAGTAAAGTGGTTCGCCAGCGCCGCGCGCGCCTGGAAACCCGCGACGCCCAGCAGCACGGCGTTGTCGTCCGGCGCGATGGTCACTTTCGAGAAAACCGCGTACTTTTTCATTTCCGCGAGTTGCGTGTCACGCACGCTACGACGTTCAATCCAGGCGAAACCATCACCGTGACGGAACAGGCGCAGGTTGCTCCACATTTTGCCTTTGGCATCGCAGTGCGCTACCAGCAGATGTTGATTCTCGCCGAGTTCGGTAACGTCCGCCGTCACCTGGCCTTGCAGATACTTTTCGCTGTCCGGGCCGGTTATCGTCGCCAGCGCCCAGTCTTCCAGTGAAATAAGCGTCAGCGGCAGACGCGCGCTGGCGGCTGGCTGACGGGGAGGAAATGGAGTGAATGCCATAAATAAAGTCCCAGTGTGCTATCGCAATAATGGTCCACGCGAGTGGAGAGATAGCTTCATATTGTTAAAGAGCCAGCGGAGTTTGCAAGCCTTTTAGCATCCCCTTTTGTGCCGTTAACGCATTCTTCGAGACGGCTCGAAAGAAAAAATGTCGGTTGCACCGGGAAAGTCATATTCAGGATAACGCCTCGCAAATCCTCACATTGGGCTGAAGGATGCATGAAAAACGGGTTACACTACCCCATCGTCATTCAATGGTGGTTTAGCAGGTAAGAGACATGGATATTAATAATAAAGCCCGTATTCACTGGGCATGTCGCAGAGGTATGCGCGAGCTGGATATTTCCATCATGCCTTTCTTTGAGCACGACTACGACTCCCTGAGCGAGGAAGACAAACGCGTCTTCGTCCGCCTGCTGGAGTGTGATGATCCTGATTTATTCAACTGGCTAATGAATCATGGTAAACCTGCCGATGCGGAACTGGCGCGGATGGTGGAGTTGATCCAACAGCGGAATCAGGCACGTGGTCCTGTGGCACTCTGATCTTCGCGTCTCATGGCGCTCGCAGTGGGTATCGCTGCTGCTGCATGGCGCTGTGGCCGTTATTATTTTACTGCTCCCGTGGCCGCTGCGGTATCTGCCCGTTTGGATGCTGTTGCTGTCTCTGGTGGTGTTTGACTGCGTGCGCAGCCAGCGGCGTATCAATGCGTTTCAGGGAGAGGTCAGCCTGACAGCCGATTATCAGCTGCGCTGGCAGGGCGTCGACTGGCATATCTGCGCCACGCCCTGGATGCTGCGTAGTGGAATGATGCTGCGGCTGCGTCATCCGAAAACGACACGCAGCCATCATGTGTGGCTGGCGTCGGACAGCATGACGGCGGCGGAGTGGCGCGATTTACGTCGGCTGTTGCTGCAACAGCCCGTAGGCGACAACCGCTGACGAAGCCCTGGCAAACTCAGGAGAAGTGCGCCGCCATTTCGACGAGGATTTGCTCGCACCAGCTTTCGATACGCGCGTCGCTCAGATCATATTGATTGGTTTCATCCAGCGCGAGGCCGACGAACAGCTCGCCATCTGCGATAACGGGTTTCGCGCTGGTGAACTCATAGCCTTCTGTAGGCCAGTAGCCGACAAACTTCACGCCTTTAGGGCTCAATTTATCGTGAAGCATGCCGAGCGCGTCAAGGAACCATTCGCCATAACCCAACTGGTCGCCCATGCCGTACAGCGCCACGATTTTTCCGTCGAGGTTGAGCGCATCCAGTTGTTCCCAGATGGCCTCCCAGTCCTCCTGGAGTTCGCCGAAGTCCCAGGTAGGAATGCCGAGGATCAGCACATCATACTGTTCCATGAGCGTCGGCGAGTCGTCTTTAAGGTTATGCAGCGTGACCAGTTCGGGACCAATAATATCGCGGATTTTTTCAGCCGCCATTTCGGTGTAACAGGTGCTGGAACCATAAAAAAGACCAATGTTCATAACGATAACGTCTCATTTCCTATTGTGCAGAAGCGCCAGTGTATCAGATCCCGCTTCCAGTCAGGCATAATGCAGCGACGAGAACGTCAGTGAGGTGGCAGTGGAACAGGATTTAGCCCGTATCGAACAATTTCTCGATGCGCTCTGGCTTGAGCGCAACCTGGCCGAGAACAGCCTGAGCGCGTACCGGCGGGATCTCAGCATGGTCGTGGAGTGGTTGCACCATCGCGGGTTGTCCCTTGCGACGGTACAGAGTGGCGACCTCCAGACGTTGCTCGCAGAGCGCGTCGAGGGCGGCTACAAAGCGACCAGTACCGCACGAATGCTCAGCGCCGTGCGTCGGTTGTTTCAGCATCTCTACCGTGAAAAAATTCGCGATGACGATCCGAGCGCGCTGCTGGCGTCGCCAAAACTGCCGCAGCGTTTGCCGAAGGATTTAAGCGAGGCTCAGGTGGACAGGCTCCTTCAGGCGCCGACGGTTGAGGAGCCTATCGAACTGCGCGATAAAGCCATGCTGGAAGTGCTGTACGCCACCGGGTTGCGCGTTTCGGAGCTGGTTGGGTTGACCATGAGCGACGTGAGCCTGCGACAGGGCGTGGTACGCGTTATCGGTAAGGGCAATAAAGAGCGGCTGGTGCCACTTGGCGAAGAGGCCGTTTACTGGGTGGAGCAATACCTGACGCACGGCCGCCCATGGCTGCTTAACGGGCAGTCGCTGGATATCCTCTTTCCGAGCAACCGCGCCCGACAAATGACCCGTCAGACCTTCTGGCATCGCATCAAACATTATGCTCAACTGGCGGGCATCGATAGTGAAAAGCTTTCGCCGCACGTTTTACGCCATGCGTTCGCCACGCATCTGTTAAATCATGGCGCCGATTTGCGCGTGGTACAGATGCTCTTAGGCCACAGCGATCTTTCCACCACACAGATCTACACTCACGTGGCGACGGAACGGTTGCGGCAACTTCATCAACAGCACCACCCCAGAGCGTGAGTGCAGAATTTAAGGACACGTTATGAAAAAAACTATTGCGCTGCTCTCCGTTACGCTGGCGGCTTTCTCAGGATTTGCCCAGGCGGATGACGCGGCTATCAAGCAGTCGCTGACCAAATTGGGTGTGGCGAATGCCGAAATTCAGCCCTCTCCGCTGGCAGGCATGAAAACCGTGCTGACCGAAAGCGGCGTAATTTATGTCACCGAGGATGGCAAACATATCATCCAGGGCCCGCTGTATGACGTCAGCGGCGGCCAGCCGGTCAACGTGACCAATCAGATGCTGATGACCAAACTCAACGCGCTCGAAAAAGAGATGATCGTCTATAAAGCGCCGCAGGAAAAACATGTCATCACCGTCTTTACCGATATCACCTGCGGCTACTGCCATAAGCTGCATGAAGAGATGAAAGACTATAACGCGCTGGGTATTACCGTGCGCTATCTGGCCTTCCCGCGTCAGGGGCCGCGCAGCGAGCCTGCGAAAGATATGCAGGCTATCTGGTGCGCGAAAGACCGCAATAAAGCCTTCGATAACGCGATGGGCGGCGGCAAAGTCGCGGCGGCAAGCTGTGATGTCGACACCGCGAAACATTACGAGCTCGGCGTGCAGTTTGGCGTACAAGGTACGCCAGCGATTGTGCTGAGCAACGGCGCGATGGTGCCGGGTTATCAGGGGCCCAAAGAGATGAAGGCGTTCCTGGATGAGCATCAAAAACAGCTTCAGGCGGGCGGAAAGTAACGGGTGAGCAAACAGACACAACTTCGCAGGCGCTCTCCGGATGATTCCATTACGTTGCCGGATACCTTACCGCCGCTGCTCCGCAGGCTCTATGCCAGCCGCGGCGTGCGCGGCGCGCAGGAGCTTGAGCGCAGCGTAAAAGGCCTGCTGCCCTGGCAGCAGCTCTGCGGTATTGATGACGCGGTGGCGATGCTGCACGACGCGTTGCGCGAAGGGCTGCGCATTATCGTGGTCGGCGATTTCGATGCTGACGGCGCTACCAGCACCGCGCTGAGCGTGCTGGCGCTTCGCGCGCTGGGCGGCAGCAACGTAGCGTATCTGGTGCCTAACCGGTTTGATGATGGCTATGGCCTTAGCCCGGAAGTGGTCGATCAGGCCCACGCGCGCGGCGCGCAGATGATCCTGACCGTCGATAACGGCATCTCCTCCCACGCGGGCGTGACGCGCGCGCATGAGCTGGGCATTCCGGTGCTCGTTACCGATCACCATTTACCCGGCGATACGCTCCCGGCTGCTGGCGCTATCATCAACCCGAATCTCGCGGAGTGTACGTTTCCATCGAAGTCGCTCGCAGGCGTCGGCGTCGCGTTTTATCTGATGCTGGCGCTGCGCGCGCATTTGCGAAGCGTCGGCTGGTTTACTGAAAAGGGTATTCCGGAGCCGAATCTCGCGGAGTTTCTCGATCTGGTGTCGCTCGGCACCGTCGCAGACGTGGTGCCGCTGGATGCCAATAACCGCATTCTTATCTGGCAGGGGCTGAGCCGCATCCGGGCCGGGAAATGCCGTCCAGGCATTCGCGCGCTGCTTGAGATAGCCAACCGCGAGGCGCACCGCCTGACGGCAAGCGATCTCGGCTTCGCGCTGGGGCCGCGGCTTAATGCGGCAGGCAGGCTGGATGATATGTCTGTCGGCGTCGCGCTGCTGCTGTGCGACAACATCGGCGAAGCGCGCATGCTGGCAAACGAGCTGGACGCGCTGAACCAGACCCGCAAAGAGATTGAGCAGGGGATGCAGGCGGAAGCCTTAACGCTCTGCCAGCAGCTTGAGCGCAGCGGCGAAACGCTGCCGAGCGGCGTTGCGATTTTCCATCCCGAATGGCATCAGGGCGTGGTCGGCATTCTCGCCTCGCGCATCAAAGAGCGTTTTCATCGCCCGGTTATCGCGTTCGCGCCTGCAGGCGAGGGGATACTCAAAGGCTCGGGGCGTTCGGTACAAGGCCTGCATATGCGCGACGCGCTGGAGCGTCTCGACACGCTCTATCCTGGCATGATGCTTAAGTTCGGCGGTCATGCGATGGCGGCGGGGCTCTCCCTTGAAGAGGCGCGCTTCCCGGAGTTTCAGGCGCGCTTCGCGGAGCTTGTTAACGACTGGTTAGATCCGGCGATGCTGCAGGGCGAAATCTGGTCTGACGGCGCGCTTGCGCCGCAGGAGATGACGCTGGAAGTGGCGGAGATGCTGCGCGACGCGGGCCCGTGGGGGCAGATGTTCCCGGAGCCGCTGTTTGACGGGCGTTTTCGCATTCTGCAACAGCGGCTGGTCGGCGAGCGTCACCTCAAGCTGATGCTGGAACCGGTCGGCGGCGGGCCGCTACTTGACGGCATCGCGTTTAACGTCGATACCACCTGCTGGCCCGACCCTGGCGTGCGCGAAGTGGAGCTTGCCTATAAGCTTGATGTGAATGAGTTTCGTGGCAACCGCAGCCTGCAATTAATTATCGACCATCTCTGGCCCGTTTAGCGCCAGGATAAACTATAAAAGGCGGCGTAAATCCGGTAAACTTTCCGTTTTACGACCGCATTTTGCCCATCTTCATCACTAAAAGATTCTACAGCCATGTTTGAAATTAACCCGGTAAAGAACCGCATTCAGGACCTCACGGAGCGCTCAGACGTTCTTAGGGGGTATCTTTGACTACGATGCTAAGAAAGAGCGTCTTGAAGAAGTAAACGCCGAGCTGGAACAGCCGGACGTCTGGAACGAGCCCGAACGCGCGCAGGCGCTGGGTAAAGAGCGTTCATCCCTTGAAGCTATCGTCGAGACGCTGGATCAAATGTCTCAGGGGCTTGATGACGTAGCGGGCCTGCTTGAACTTGCCGTTGAAGCGGACGATGAAGAAACCTTCAATGAAGCAGTGGTCGAACTGGACCAGCTTGAAGCCAAACTCGCGCAGCTTGAATTCCGCCGCATGTTCTCCGGCGAATATGACAGCGCCGACTGCTACCTGGACATCCAGGCGGGCTCAGGCGGCACCGAAGCGCAGGACTGGGCCAGCATGCTGCTGCGTATGTATTTGCGCTGGGCCGAAGCGCGCGGCTTTAAGACAGAAATCATTGAAGAGTCCGAAGGCGAAGTGGCTGGCCTGAAATCCGCCACCATTAAAATCTCCGGCGATTACGCGTTTGGCTGGCTGCGCACGGAAACCGGCGTACACCGTCTGGTGCGTAAGAGCCCGTTCGACTCCGGCGGCCGTCGCCACACCTCTTTCAGCTCCGCGTTTGTCTACCCGGAAGTGGAAGACGATATCGATATCGAAATCAACCCGGCGGACCTGCGTATCGACGTGTACCGCGCGTCAGGTGCGGGTGGTCAGCACGTTAACCGTACGGAATCCGCGGTGCGTATTACCCACATTCCGACCGGTACGGTCACGCAGTGCCAGAACGACCGTTCTCAGCATAAAAACAAAGACCAGGCCATGAAGCAGATGAAGGCGAAGCTGTACGAGCTGGAAATGCAGAAGAAAAATGCTGAGAAGCAGG
Organism: Cronobacter sp. EKM101R; assembly: GCF_963888145.1. Taxonomy (NCBI): domain Bacteria; kingdom Pseudomonadati; phylum Pseudomonadota; class Gammaproteobacteria; order Enterobacterales; family Enterobacteriaceae; genus Cronobacter; species Cronobacter sp. EKM101R. The sequence continues at coordinate 254,209 of NZ_CAWPHW010000033.1, forward strand.
CGCTGGAAGATAACAAGTCCGACATCGGCTGGGGCAGCCAGATCCGCTCCTACGTGCTGGACGATTCTCGTATCAAAGATCTGCGCACCGGCGTTGAAACCCGCAACACACAGGCGGTGTTGGACGGCGATCTGGATAAATTCATCGAAGCAAGTCTGAAAGCAGGGTTATGAGGAACCAACATGTCTGAACAACAAGCACAAGGCGCAGAAGCGGCGGTCGATCTTAATAACGAACTGAAAACGCGTCGCGAGAAGCTGGCTGCGCTTCGCGAACACGGCGTCGCGTTTCCGAACGATTTTCGTCGCGACCATACCTCAGACCAACTGCACGCTGACTTTGATGGTAAAGAAAACGAAGAGCTGGAAGCACTGAACATCGAGGTCTGCGTGGCAGGCCGTATGATGACCCGTCGTATTATGGGTAAAGCGTCTTTCGTTACGCTGCAGGATGTCGGCGGCCGTATTCAACTCTACGTGGCGCGCGACGATCTGCCGGAAGGCGTCTACAACGAACAGTTCAAAAAATGGGATCTCGGCGATATCCTGGGTGCCCGCGGTAAACTGTTTAAAACCAAAACCGGCGAGCTTTCCATTCACTGCACCGAGCTGCGTCTGCTGACCAAAGCGCTGCGCCCGCTGCCGGATAAATTCCACGGCCTGCAGGATCAGGAAGCGCGTTACCGCCAGCGCTACCTCGATCTCATCGCTAACGATGAATCCCGCAAGACCTTTAAAGCGCGCTCGCAGATCCTGGCAGGTATCCGTCAGTTCATGGTCGGCCGCGGCTTTATGGAAGTTGAAACGCCGATGATGCAGGTGATCCCGGGCGGCGCGTCCGCGCGTCCGTTCGTGACGCACCACAACGCGCTGGATCTCGATATGTACCTGCGTATCGCGCCGGAGCTGTACCTCAAGCGTCTGGTGGTGGGCGGTTTCGAGCGCGTGTTTGAGATCAACCGTAACTTCCGTAACGAAGGCATCTCTGTACGTCATAACCCTGAGTTCACCATGATGGAACTCTATATGGCGTATGCAGATTACAAAGATCTGATCGAGCTGACGGAATCTCTGTTCCGCACCCTGGCGCAGGAAGTGCTCGGCACCACGCAGGTGCCTTACGGCGAAGAGACGTTTGATTTCGGCAAGCCGTTTGAAAAACTGACCATGCGCGAAGCCATCAAAAAATATCGCCCGGAAACCGATATGGCGGATCTGGATGATTTCGAGAAGGCAAAAGGCATTGCGCAGGCTGTCGGCATTAAAATCGAGAAAAGCTGGGGCCTGGGCCGCGTTGTGACCGAGATCTTCGAAGAAGTGGCCGAAGCGCACCTGATTCAGCCGACCTTCATCACCGAATACCCGGCAGAAGTTTCTCCGCTGGCGCGCCGCAATGATGAAAACCCGGAAATCACCGACCGCTTTGAATTCTTCATCGGCGGCCGCGAAATCGGCAACGGCTTTAGCGAGCTGAACGACGCTGAAGATCAGGCGCAGCGCTTCCAGGATCAGGTTGCCGCGAAAGATGCAGGCGACGACGAAGCGATGTTCTACGACGAAGACTACGTGACCGCGCTGGAACACGGCCTGCCGCCGACCGCGGGCCTCGGCATCGGGATCGATCGTATGGTCATGCTGTTTACCAACAGCCACACCATCCGCGACGTGATCCTCTTCCCGGCCATGCGTCCGGTAAAATAAGCCGTCTGGCGTAACCGTTAAAGCCGCGCTCTCCATCAGGGGGCGCGGCTTTTCTTTTGTGGATACGGGTTTGGGTCATCCTTAGGGAGCTGTTAAGATAAGCGCCGTTATTTCGAGGTGTCACTGAATTAAGGAGCCGTTTTGAACACGGACTGGCCGCCCGCCCGCACGATATTTAACACGCTGTGTTTATTGTTCTGCCTGTTTCTGACCGCCTGTTCCAGCAATAAGGCGGGCGTTTCGGACGCGACAAAAGGCGGCTACAGCGGCTCTGTCTATACGGTGAAACGTGGCGACACCCTCTATCGCATTTCCCGCATTACCGGTACCAGCGTCAGCGACCTGGCGCGCCTGAACGGTATCTCTGCGCCTTATACGATTGAGGTCGGGCAGCGGCTGCGCGTCAGCAGTACTTCCGGCTCATCCTCCTCGCGTAAAACCGCCTCCCGACAGACAACGCCTGCGCGCAAAACCGCTTCGCTACCGAAAGTGGACGCGCCGCCCCCGGGCCAACGCTGCTGGCGCTGGCCGGCCAGCGGTAAAGTGGTGATGGGGTATTCAACGGCCGACGGCGGCAATAAAGGGATTGATATCGCCGGGAGCCGTGGTCAGCCGATTTACGCCTCAGCGGCGGGCAGGGTGGTTTATGTCGGTAACCAGCTGCGCGGTTACGGGAATCTCATCATGATTAAACATAATGAAGAGTACATTACCGCTTACGCGCACAACGACACGATGCTGGTGAACAACGGCCAGCAGGTGAAGGCGGGGCAGAAAATCGCGACGATGGGCAGCACCGGCTCCGATTCCGTCGGTCTGCACTTCCAGTTGCGCTACCGTGCGACCGCTATCGATCCGCTGCGTTACCTGCCGCCGCAGGGCAAATCGCCTTCCTGTTAATGTTATGCCGCCCGCCGATGCGCGGGCGGTTGCTTATAAATCCGTCAGTTAACGAGCCAGGGGCTTGCCAGCAATGGGTTAAGGCCTATAATGCTTAACGCACCTCATCGCGGGCGTAGTTCAATGGTAGAACGAGAGCTTCCCAAGCTCTATACGAGGGTTCGATTCCCTTCGCCCGCTCCAGTCCTTTAAAAGCCTTAAAACTCAATGAGTTATCCCTAAGTTAACGTGACCAAAGTACCGCTATCTACTCTGAAAGTTGCCGCGATTTGTTGAACGGTGAGCAGGGCGTTCAGCAAAGCGCTGGCGATAGTTTCAACGTTCGCACCGCGATAGCTCGACATGAACAGAAAGCCGTGCACCCGGCATGATTCCCTGAAACTTACAGCGAGGCGTATTTTGCTCGATGCTCCCTTATGCCATACGTTGAGATGACGTTGCAGGGAATAAATAGGTTTATGCTGATTTCGTACCTGCAAACGAGATGCCAGCTCTCTCTCCGTCTGGCTCACGATTCCTTAGCGATACACGAGCGCCCTGATAAATCCTGCTGTAATGACATAACCCTGACGATGTCGCGCTGCTCCGGTTTATGCTGTATCACCAACCGGGCATTAGGCATTCCTGTGCCGAAAGCAAGGCACCCTGCGTCTTGAGGAAATAAATATGATGAACCTGAGTGAAGATTATGAGCTGATGAAAACCCGGCTATTGCTGATTCGGTACTACACAGCGTACGTGGATACGATAATTGCTACAGGTGAGTTCGGTGACATCCTCTCGGAGGATAGAGAAGAACGTTGGAAAGCTGGACGGGCGAGGGCTAACTTGCTTGTTCGGCATGTGGATGAAGTCATGGGGATGGAGCTTGGCTGGCTGTACGAAACGCTTGAGGGCGTGTGGAAGGATGGTGAACGGTACGGCTTGAGCACATATGAGACAGATGAAGCGTTTGAGCTGTGGAAACTGCTCAGGGATAAGCTTCCAGAAGGGTACGTGCCAGCGTATCTAAAGTAGCGTTGCCTGCCGCTTGGGTTGGGCATAAAATATCCATTAAATTAATAGTGGGTATTTTGCATGGAATATGTGGCCTTTGGTGATGAGAGTGGTACGACAGGGAGTGACCGTTGTTACGGCATTGGTTTGCTGTGTGTGCGTAAAGACACGCTGCATATTTTCAATGAGCGAGTCCAGAAGCTGAAAGACAAGTACGGCATTGTCGGTGAGTTGAAGTGGTCGAAGATTAAGAACAGTGCGGGGCAGGCAAACATCTGTATTGAGTTGCTGGCAATGGTGCTCAAGAACTCATGCTGCTTTCACGCGATTATCGTTGTGAAGAATATGTACAACAACTGGCAGACGGACAGGGAGCTGGCTTTCTACCAAACGTACACAATGCTCGTTAAGAACGTTGCTAAGCAGATTAAGAGTGACGTTGAAGTCATCATTGACCAGAAGATTGATAAGTACAAAAAGAATGATGAGGTGACGGGCATTATTGCTAACCATATGCTGGCTAGGGCAGGGATGAAGAAGCTGGTTAAGTCTGTGACGATGCACGACTCTAAGCACCATCTGGGATTGCAGGTTGTGGACATCCTGACTGGGGCAGTGAACTCCGGGTACTTGAAGTACTTGAATCCAAGGATAGAACTGTCAGTGGCTAAAGAGCTTGCTTTTGAGCGGATGGCTGCCCTGCTTGGTTGGGATGTGTTTCATTACGATACGTTCCCGAATAAGGATTTCAATATTTGGCACTTCCCGCAAGAGATGCGAGCTATGCCGGGTTCCAAGAGCATTCGTCCAGATTATAGCGTCCCACTAGTTAAGAGAGATGAGCTGGCCTGACTAGCTCTACCTTGCCGGTAGCAACCATACAATGTCATTGCATTAGTTGTCTTCTTTGCTTTTCTTCCTTTCTTCACATTCCTTTACAGTGTTCTGATACCACCCTTCTTGTGCTCGTTCTTTTTCTGCTCTGTCATTTGAATTATAGTTGTCTGTTTTCATTTTTTTGGCCCCTTGGGAAATTGGCCTCCAGTCTTCTCTAATCTTTTTGACCTGCTCGGCTATCTGTGTCATTGGACTCCTTGCTCCTAAGTAACTAACCCCCTCGAAAGAAGCCATATCATAAGAATACTCATTCCGCTCTCTTTCAGTTGAGCCCGGCTGTTTCGACCAACTAATACTGACGGAATAAACTTGATCTTTAATCTGTTCATACTTGCAAAGACTGCTGTTGAGGGAATGACCGTTTTTCAATATGCTAACCATTACTAAATGGTATACCTCTATTTTTTCTATGTTCTGCATTTACTAATGGGGGATTAAATTCGACTTCAATATCATAAGCTGGGGCATTTCCGGTATTAGCAATGTTGATATCAAAATAAAAAGCAGCCCAAGAATTTGGTTCAAGAGTCACAACAACATGAGGTTGAACTGATCCGTCAACCATCTTTTTTGTCTCGTCTGCTAATAGCCTTGTTAATCTCCACAAGAAAAACGTAGCAACTGCTATTAGCAATGCTGCAAAAGCGGAGATAAGTGTGCTTATTGTGTTTATATGCTCTGCAATTAACTTGACCATGAGTTGTCCTTGATGTGGCGTGCTAATTGTTTTCAAGAATAAAATAGCGCCCTGTTTGAAAAATTGCACGCTTATGGTTGCCCCTCCCTTAACTGTATAGCTCGCCAGCGCCCCCGTGCGTATGTGCGTGCCCGCGCGTCAGGGGTCGCTGAGAAAACCCTAAGATTTTGCTCATCCGAGACAACCGTTGCAGGCGCGTGTTGCCGGGGGCACACTGCCAGTGTTTGATGGGGTCATTAATCGTTCGTTTTCCGGCACCTTTCAATCGCACGCTTCCACTCTGTTGAAAATTAGCCTTGGTTTCCTGGCAGGCCATCCTATTTTCATCACCGTTTTTTGACAGGGGCCGGATGAGGAGATGACTATAGCGACTTTTGGCTACGGACGTGTTTTGACATCGCAGCAGGATACTGAGAACCAGCGTTTGGAACTTGAACAAGCTGGATGGATGTTTGACTTTTGGTTTACTGATGTAGCCAGCGGGGAGGTTCCTGGGGTACAACGCAAAGCGTTTTCTGAAATGCTCAGCAAAATCCGCGATGGTAAAACGTTGGTGGTAGTGAAGCCTGTTCGTCTTGGACGTGACGCGATTGACGTTCTTCAGACGGTAAGGGCGCTGGCTGACCGTAATATCAAGGTCATTGTCCAGCAGCTTGGAACGACTGATCTCACCTCCGCAGCGGGTAAGCTTCTATTGTCGATGCTGGCAGTGGTTGCTGAGATGGAGCGCGATCTTTTGATTGAACGCACTCAGGCAAGGCTGTCACGAGCACAAGCTGAAGGCAAGAAGTTGGGAAGACTGTCTAAAATCGCGCCACAAGCCCGTAGGGCGATCATCGAGAAAAAGAATAGCGGAACCAGTATCAGTGCGTTAGTGCGTGAATATGGCGTTTCCAGAGCGACTATATCAGCGATTGCTGAGTCTGCATAAATGCATCACTAGCTTGTTGAAATGGTAAGCCGGTAGCTGCACTTGCTCACCGGCTGCATTCTACGAGTTGCTATTCGAGAGAAAGTTCCAGCACCTTATCACCTGTAATGGCATGTTGCGCCCACGCTGAATTGTTGGCGATAAACTTTTTGGAGCCGGTGGCAATACCGTATTCGATACGAATGCCATTATCGTGATAGTTACCGTCAGCATCTTTAGTCGCTAGCTTTAGAGATATGCGGCAACCGGGGAGCGTTCTGTGTTCTTGCACCGAAGTAATAACGGTGTCCGTATCGCAATCAGCAAAGCTGTATTCGGGGTTAACGTAGGTGCTAGTTTTGATAAGCAGGCCGGTAAGGCCATTTTTATAGCCTTTTGCCGGCAGCGTTTTGAAGGCGATGCGATCACCTTTTTTGATCGCTTCCCGGAAGTGATCCATACCGATGCGCGTCGCCAGTTGATCGATGCTTTCCGCTGCATAAGATGCAGATGACACAGCGATTAACATAATGATAAGCACATACTTGGCTGAAAAACCGGGCTTACTAAGCCGTGTTTTTGACATGTTGTTATCCCTCAGAATCCACCCCAGCGGTGTCAGTTATCGCATCATAGACTATTGGTTTAAAATGTCACTATTGGAGCGTGGCTCTTTAGTGGACATCTGCGCAAATTCAGTGCATGAAAAAGTCCCTAAGAATACAGTTTGGCGAGCGGGTAAAAGAACTACGCATTGCCACCGGAATGAGCCAGGAAGCGTTTGCCGATCGGTGTGGGTTTGCTCGTAGCTATATGAGCCGCATTGAACGCGGTGGCTCTAATGCGTCTTTGGATGCGATTGAGGTGCTGGCTAATGCTCTGAGCGTTGAACCTTGGCGGTTGTTAGCGTCTGATTCTTCCGAAGATAACGACCCGGAACTGTTGGTTCCATACGCGGCCGATGGCTCGTGTTTTCATCCCGGTCTGGCTAGCTCGCGAGATGGTTCATTTGCAGTAGGTGAGAAAGTAGCGCAAAAGCGTTTTGGCACGTTTTCTGAGGCTCTTGAGTATCTCCGTAGTATGGAGACAGCAAAATGGCGTAGGCCCAATGCCAGTGGCAACTGGGGCATTGTTTCGGCAGTGCGGTGGGACAAACTGAGAAAGTGACGTAAGTGTAAGTTTATAAATTCTGGATGCTGATTAATGAACAGTATTCTTTGGCAGAAGGTGAGACACCTATGCATCAGTCTTACGCTTTATATCAAAATCCAGGTTCGTTACATAGGCGTTACAGTGGCGTTTCACTTCAGCAATGGAGAGTGCTTTTGAAAAATAACCCTTTAACATCAGATGGTTTACTAACTTCGTTAAGCGATCTCGAATTACTGTCGCTTCATTCCGAAATTTTAACGCAGTTGCGTTTTAGAGGTGTCATTCGCACTAAGAATAATCCTGTTGGTGACTATGCTGAATGGCTGGTTTCTAAAGCACTGGGGATGACTCTTCTCCGTAATTCGTCGGCGGGCGTTGATGCCATTGATGCTGATGGCATGAAAGTGCAGATCAAAGCGAGGAGAGTTACGCCGGATAATCCTTCCCGGCAGCTTAGTGCCTTGCGTAACTATGAGGCAGCCGATTTTGATTATTTAATCGCGGTTATTTTCGATGAAACTTACAATGTTCTTGATGCTTACAAAATCCCACATGAAGTAATACGAGATTATGCACGGCATAGTGACTACGTTAATGCACACATCATTAACCTCAAGGGCGCGATTCTTGCTGATCCTCGTGTTACTTCTATCAAAGAAAACTTGACTGCCAGGAGCTCAGCTTCAGTCAATGAAGCGGCTATACAAACACTTCCGCCTGAACCTATGGAAGAGGTTTTGAATGAACCAGAGAAGATAACGAGTAGTGTTACCTTGGTCAGCCTCCTCAAGGCTATCGGAATGGAGTGTTTCGTAAACTACTACCATCATTTTTCCGATTCAAATTTATCAAGCGCTGATATCATTGAGCAAATGCACTCATGCGAGGGATATACAGAGAAAAGCTGTCAGACCCGTCTTAGTAAAGCGCGAAAAGTGATCAGGGATGGTTTAAGTATTGAAGCGCTGACGTTGATCGCTGACTCAGGGCGAATACAAGATTCTGTCAAAAAAGACGCGCTTAAACTTATCAGCGATCTTAAGTAGCACATGTTGTAGTTTCTCCTACAAAACCCTACTGCAATTCCTCAACATTTCCTCAATAAATACATATATTTACTATATGCTTGGGGCGGAGTTATTTCCCTTCGCCCGCTCCAGAATCTCTTTTCTTTCCTCTTGCCTGATAACCCACGCTACGTTTATGCAATGACGTTGTATAGCGCATGAGTTCGCCATCGCTGCGGCTTGATTAACCTCACGGCACCAGCAGACAGGCGGCCATCGCCTGTCAGCGCTGATGCCCAATAGCGATTAATTATTTATGGTGTCCTGGCTGTCGAAGATATTCGCACGGCTACTGGAAGAGCGGCCGTCGCTGTATTGCGTGTCCTGACCGTCGAAAATATTGGCGCGGCTGCTGGAAGAGCTACCGTCGCTGTACTGCGTTTCCTGACCATCAAAAATATTGGCGCGGCTGCTGGAAGAACTGCCATCACTGTTTCGGGTATCCTCTCCGCCGAAAATATTGGGACGACTGCTTGAGCTTCTGCCGTCGCTATATTTGGTGTTCTGCCCGCCGAAAATGTTGGCTCTGCTGCTTGATGTGGTTCCATTGTCATAGCGGCAATCCTCTCCGCCAAAAATATTGGCCCTGCAGTTGTCTGCCATCGCGTTATTCAGCGAGCCAGCAAATAGAAAAAAACCTACAAGCAATGTCCTGGTGTTCATAACGTTTCTCTGGGATGTGAGGATGATACGCCAGCCATTCTAATGCCGGATAATTAACGGCGGCATAAGACTAATGCTGAATAATTAACGGCGCCATCAGGAGTCCAGAGCCCTACGAATCACGCCAGATGTATCAACTTTTTTAATCTTACTCTCCTGCGTTTTTACGCGTCCGCTGAATAAATCAAGGGCGTGTTTCTGGCTGCGCGCCGAAGCGTTCTAACGTTGCCGACATTTGCTTCCTCGACATGTGACGCAGAGCCTGCAACGCCAGCTACACGTTACGGAGTCCTTCGATACTTGCGGCGGGCAATGTCATTAGCGTTCTGTGGCTGGTTTCAATGCTATTCACAATCGCTTCTCGCGGCCCATAGCGCCACGCATCGCTGGCATAAAAGGCTTCCAGCGCCGCCGCCATGTTTTCCTGATCGGAAAAGGCGCGAATCAGACAGTAACAGTCCGGGTCATGCAATGAATGACCAGACCTCACGACATCGATGCCGTGGCGCTGATGGAGAGGAATGCTACTATCCTGCATGATGGAGTGAAAAGCGCGACCAGTGCCTTTGCGTAAGGTGTATTGCAGTATCTCGACGGTTTTCAGGGAACATCTCCTTTAATAGTTTTAGGGCGTGCTTGTGAACCAAAGTAATGCTGTCCCGCTACGTAGTAGAATATACCTACACAGATACAGGCGAGAGAGATTCAACAAGGAAGATGCACACATGAGTAAACCCATTTTGATCTTCTTTTTCGCGCTATTTGCTGTTTCCGCCAGTGCTGCAAAGGGTGCCGATGGCGGAAATGGTTCGGATGGTGGCAGTACCAATCATTCATCGGGGCGCGCAGGATGTCCTGGAGGAACAGATCCCGATGAGAACGGCCATTTTTATCTTCCGGAAACTAAAGAGGAATGCAATCCAGGCCCGCAGGATGCAGCAAAAAAGGATAATCCGCTCTTGCTGACGCGGTAATTCCGGGCCCCGATTCTGAGAGGAATAAGGTCAACCTGCGCTGTCTACTTTATCTTTTTTCAGACGTAACAGCGTCAGGTAATTCTCCTTCAATTTCCCATCTGGTTGCATTTTCAGTCCAGATTAACTCAATGAATTTCTCATCCCGCCAGGTAATTGTTATGTTTGCTTCTACGGGTTCCGGTTGCGGGCTGGTCTGATAATAGTAACACTTTGAAAGTGTTGGATTCGAAAGATCACAGTGAAGATCGTGTTTCCCAAACGGTTGGGCATTGGCAGAGATAATGAGAACGTTGTCGGCAAGCCTCCCGGTTCCCTGGTAACTCAGTTTCGTATCAATTCCATTAACGTAGAATATTCCAGCCATAAAGCCTCTCCTTTTGGCGTTGAACCGCTGAGAATAAACAATTCGATACTAACAAACGACCCTTTTGCAACGCTTTCCCGCGAGGCACTTTTTATCATGCGGAAAATGCCCCGGTTTTTGCCCTGTGCGGAACGCTTCTGGTGCTGAATCAATTGAAGCCCTACCTTATTTGTTGGTTCCAGGTAAATGTAGGGCTTGTCAAAAATAGTGAGCGTAAGTTATTGGCGTTTTTAACTAATACACATTTGAAAACGTTGTTGTTCCACCTGCAAATTCTGCTGCAACATGTCTGACCTTTTTCTAGGCTGTAAGATAACGAAAGCGCTGGAGCAGGAAGATTATGCTTTGCCTGCTCCAGAATACTCTCAGGTTATCGCCCTACGTTCAGACGATTACCGATGAAGAATGTGGTAGCACCACCTCTTAACAACGCCTGAGAAACCTTTAGCCTTTTCTGTACCTCATTAAAACGACGCTGTGTCAAACCAGCGGCTGGCTGAAACGCTGGCGTTTTTCATGCGCTCTGCCTGTGATCGCCCCGGACGTTCGCCTGACCTTACGCTGCGATTCGACGGAGGGGGGTTGGCTGCGCATTTCGCGCAAAGTGGGCAGGCGAGTCGCTTTATCTATCCGGTTTACCGGTTGCCGCGCCGCGGTATATGCCAGTGGCGGCTGTATTGCGCCAAAAATCTCATCCATGATCCTTTCCATCTTTTCTTTTTCCTGCGCCGCCAGACGGCGTCGTTGATGCCTGCGTGCCCGTGCGTTATCTGCATTTACGCTTGCGCCAAAATGAATCTCTGCCATTCAACCCTCCTTTTTGAATTACAGGCGCGTTATGCGCCTATTTACTGTTTATGCATACAGTAAATATAGATAAGGCGATTGCTGGTTTCAATCGCCAAGGCGATGATACATAGCAGATAAAGTGATTGACACCCGGCTGGCGCGGGTTGATGGAGTAATCAGAGCGATGGAGAGCACCGAAGAAAAAGTGACTCCGGCGTGAGCAGGGATCAGCCGTGAAATTTATACGCGCGGGACTGGCTGACCAGCACTTTAGCGCGAATATTTAGCCCTGACTCATCAATATCTGTGATGTACCAGGTTTCATATTTTTTGTTATCCGAGATAACCGCCAGACGCTTATGCTGAAGCTGTAAGCGCTTGATATAAACATAATTATCCAGCGTAAAGATATAGATTCCGTCACCGTCGAAAAAATCGACACTTACGTCGACAAAGATCTGATCGCGCGGCTCAAAGGTGCCGGACATCGAATCGCCATTCACGGCAATCATCTTAATGTGGTCAGCCGGACGACTGCCGAACAACGAGCGAGCCTCTTCTGAAGAGTACTCAATCGACTTAATCGTCTCGATAAACTCGTCACGAATCATCACGCCGCTACCCGCACTGGCACGGACATCAAACACTTCCACGCGATAAACATCCGCACCCGATACAACGGCGCTATTGCGCTCTGTCGCAAGTGGACGCATCAGGCCTTGCCCATCAGCGAGCCACTCGGGGCTAACGCCCAGTATCCGCGCCAGCGCGACAGTGTTACGCGAGCCGTTCGCCCCATTGAGCAGTTTATTGACGCTACTTTGCGCCATGCCGACAGCCTTCGCCAGCGCGCCTTGTGTATACCCTGCGTCGGCCATCGCTTTCGCAAGGCGCTCGGAAAAATTCATTGTCAGATCCTCGTGGCTTCTGACTTCAGTGTATCGCCTGAGCGATTTTTTGACAATCAATAGAAAAAGCGATTGCAAATCGATAAAGCGATTGATAGAGTGAATTTGTCGCCGCGAAAGAGCGTTTATAAAGCCTCTTCAACACGACACCGCTCTTTAACAATCCGGGCCGCCGACAACGCGGTATTAAACGTGGCTGAGAAGCCATACGCCTGATTTCAAACACGATGAATCTGGCATAAATACCCGCTACGGGCTGCCCGGAGTGTTTCTCCCCCTGCCGCCTTTTATCGGGTTTTTCGAAGGCGCAGGTTTTACTTTTCCCCTCGCTTTCGGTTGAGCGGCGCGTCTGCGCCTTCAAATCACCAGCACGCCCGGCAAAGGGCGCGAGGAGGACACATGCGTAAAACGTGGTTTTATCACCATGATCTGACCAGCCAGCAGGCTGATGACCTTATTTCTTTATACCACGCGCGGCGGGTAGAAACCGTCCGGCAACTGAGCGCCGACTACCTGCACTGGGTGGTCGCGGCGCTGCTTCCCGAAACCCGTCGGGCCCCCCAGGTTGACAACCGCTACCAGCACCGAATGTGGCTGTAGCGATCTCTTATCTTTTCTTCCCATGAAGGGAGGCATTAATGAATCCAGGAGAAGGGCACGCCCTGACGTATGGGTGGAGCGTGCTGCTCGGCTTTTTCTCTGTGCTTTCGCTTCAGGACTACGTCTTCACTCTGGGGGCTGCGCTCTCTGCTTTTTTCACTATTAAGACCTATAACGCCAGACGCCGGGCACAACAGGCGCGGCTGGCGGAGGAGCGTAAACGAACCGCGCTCCTGAGGCAGTATCTGAAAAGCGCAGCGCAGCCCCTGGCGGCGGATCGCCGGGCGATAGCTTCCATCTTTAACGAGGGCGCAGAGCGCGTGGAGGATCGCGATGAAAATGCCTGAAGCGCTTCGCAAGGCGTTGATTGCTGCCTCGGTTGGCGGGCCAGTGGCGATAGCCAGCGTATTTATTGAGCAGCAAGAGGGCGTGTCGCTTACGCCTTATCGGGACCCGGTAGGCATTCCGACGATCTGCGCCGGTATAACAGGTGTGGATGTCATCACTGGCAAAACCTACAGCGAGCGTGAGTGTCGGGTACTGTTGGCAAAGCATATGCAGCCTGCTGTCGAGGCGGTAAACCGCGGGGTTCGGGTAACGCTTAATGACTATCAGAAAGCCGCGCTCTATTCGTTTACGTATAACGCCGGCGTCAGCGCATTTCGTCGTTCCACGCTGCTTGCAAAACTCAATCGTCACGATCTGACCGGCGCCTGCGACGAGCTGCGCCGCTGGACCTGGGCGGGAGGGCGCCAGTGGCAGGGGCTTATCACGCGTCGGGAAATGGAGCGGCAGCTATGTTATGGCGCGCCCTGACGAGTCGGCTGTTTCCCTGGCTTACGCTCCTGGCGCTGGCGGGAAGTTCGCTGCTTGCCTTACATCATGCCCGCAGCGAGCTACTACAGTCCCGCGCCGCGCTTTCTCTTGCGCAACGCCAGCTTTCACACACTCAGCAGAGCCTGCGTCAGACGGCGCAGCTCGATATCCGCTACACCAGAGAACTTAATCATGCCCGGGAAACGATTGATGCGCTTGAGCGCGACGTGGCTGCTGGCCGTCAGCGGCTGCGCCTCAACGCCACCTGCCTGCGTGCCTCCGGCACCACCACCCGCGTGGATGATGGCGCCAGCCCCCGACTTACTGACGCCGCTGAACGGGATTATTTCCGTCTCAGAACCGCTATCGCCGTCGTCACGCGCCAGCTTGGTGGCCTTCAGGAGTATGTCAGGCGGGAATGCCCGGTTACCTCACAGAAGGAGCAGTAAGTGAGCAATGATACCACTGCCGCGGGGTGGCTGACGCCCACCGGCTCGCCGCCCGCCTGGGAGAGCACGCTTAATCGGGAGCTGACGCGATGGATCGCGGGCGTCAGCGGCCTGCCAGAGGCGGCAGTAATGCCGTTATGGCAAGACACCGCTGCGCTTGCGGACACGCCTGGCTGCGCCTTCGGCATCACGGAGATCCACGCCGCGCCGCCATATTGGGCGCCGCTCAATGCCGATGACGATCTGCTTACCGTCGGCGAGCAGCTTCAGGTGCAGTGTCTTTTTTCAGGCGCAGGCGCGCCCGCCTTCGCCACGCAGTTTCGCGACGGTCTGGCGGTCACGCAGAATCAGGATGAGCTTAACCGGACGGGGCTCGCAGTCTGCGCGTGTACGCCCGTCATTTGTGTTCCTGAGCTTATCGATAACCACTGGCATCGGCGTTACCGGATGACGGTCACCCTGAGCCGCATTTATACCCGCACGTATCACATCAAATCCCTGGCGACCGCTCCGGTCGCTTTCTTTGGAGAATAAAACTATGTCACAGGGTTTACCTGTTTCTGACATCGTCAATGTGACGGTGAGCATGGCCGCGCGCGCGGCACAGACCCGTAGCTTCGGCGCGCTCCTGGTTGTCGGCGCGAGCGACGTTATCGACAGCGGCGAGCGTCTGCGCGCCTATTCCGATATCAGCGGCGTGAGTGCCGATTTTGGTCTGGAGACGCCGGAGTATCAGGCCGCCAGCCTCTACTTCCAGCAGGCGCCGCGCCCGACGCGTCTGTGGATCGGCCGCTGGCTGAAAACTGCCGCTGCTGCCCGGTTGCGTGGCGCTATCCTGACGCCAGAGCAACAAACGCTGGCGCGGTTTACCGCGATCTCGGCCGGTGGCATGACGCTGACGGTGGATGGTAAAGACAAAACGCTTAGCGGTATCGATCTTACGAAAGAAACTACGCTGGCCGGCGTTGCCGCACGTATTCAGCAGACGCTGACCGGCGCTGTTATTCGCTGGGACGCCAGCGCAGGTCGCTTTGTTGTGGCTTCAACCACCACGGGTGAAAGCACCGCCGTTGGTTTTGCCAAAGCGCCCGCGACCGGCAACGATCTTGCCGCACTTCTGGGGCTTAGCGAAAGCGCAGGCGCCACGATAGTAGCAGGCCAGAACAACGAAACGCTGGCGCAGTGTGTCAGCACGCTGGCCGCGCGTTCCAGCGACTGGTACGGCCTGGTGGCGGCAGATACCGACGTGGCATCTGAAGACGTACTGGCAGTGGCGAACATGATCGAGACGGATGCCGTCTCGCGTATTTTCGGCCACACGATTGCCGACACTCGTGTACTGGATGCCGCAAGCCAGGCCGATCTGGCCTCGAAGCTTAAAGCCGCAAAGTTCGCCCGGACGTTTATCCAGTACTCCAGCAGTAAACCGTTTGCGGCCGCCTCTCTGTTTGGCCGCGTCTTTACGGTGAATTTCAACGGCAATAACACGGCCATTACGCTGAAATTCAAACAAGAACCGGGCATTACGGCTGAAAACCTGTCGCAGAATGCGGCCAGCGCGCTGCGCAGTAAAAACTGCAACGTCTTTGTGAACTACAACAATGACACCGCCATCATTCAGGAAGGCGTAATGAGCAACGGCGATTTCATCGACGAACGCCACGGCCTCGACTGGCTGCAAAACTACGTGCAGACCAACCTTTTTAACCTTCTGTACACCAGTACCACCAAAATCCCGCAGACCGACGCGGGTGTTACGCGCTTGCTGGCTAATGTCGAGCAGTCGCTGGATCAGGCGCTATCCAGCGGGCTTATCGCACCGGGTGTCTGGAATGGCGGCGACATCGGCGAGCTGGCCTCCGGCGATACCCTGACTAAAGGGTATTACGTCTACGCCGCGCCGGTCGCCGACCAGGCGCCGTCGGAACGTGAAGCGCGCAAAGCCCCGGTCATTCAGGTGGCCTGCAAACTGGCGGGTGCGGTGCACTACGCCGATGTCCTGATTAACGTCGTTCGCTAAGGAGCCATTATGTCTGGTTATTCATTTCTTGATGTTACTGCAACGCTTGCCGGCCCGACCGGCGTTATTGATCTCGGTAGCGGTTCTTCCGTTGCGGAAGAGGGGATCACGGTCACCATGACCGGCGCGAAAAACACCATGACCGAAGGCGCCGATGGCGAGGTCATGCACAGTTTGCGCCCAGGTAAAAGCGGCACGATTAGCGTCAAACTGCTGAAAACGTCGCCTGCCAATAAAAAGCTGTCGCTGGCGTATAACGCACAGACGCAATCCTCAACGCTCTGGGGCAACAACGTCATTGTTATTCGTAATGCCGCTTCCGGCGATATTACCACCGCGCGTTCTGTCGCCTTTCAGCAGATGCCGGAGTATGTGAATGCCAAAGACGCGGGCGTGGTCGAATGGAAATTTGACTGCGGCAAAATCGATCAGGTGCTGGGGGAATTTTAAGCCATGGAAATCACGATTAAAGGTGCGAACTACCGTATCGCTAAGCTCAGCGTTTTCGACCAGTTGAAAGTCTCCCGTAAGCTGCTCCCGGTGCTTGCTGGCATGGCGGCGGATTTTCGCGACGTCCAGTCATCGGCTGCCGGCGAAGGCGCACCGTTTACCGCGCTACTGCCGAAGATAGCCGAAGCCGTCAGCGCGCTGAGTGATGAAGACTGCAACGCCATACTTCATCCCTGTCTCGCAGCGGTGTCGCGCGACCATATGAAAGCCTGGGTACCGGTGTTCCGACAGGGTGAGCTGGCGTTTGACGATATTTGCCTGATGACGCTGCTGCAACTGGCGGCCCGGGTGGTGGCCGATTCGCTGGGAAATTTTTTGCAAGAACTCCCCGGCGCGCCGACGCCCGGGGCAGCTGCGGCGTAACGCTGGATACCTTGCCGGGCGGGGAGGAATTCATTCTCCGCCCGGCGGAGGCCTTCCGAATCGCCTGGAGCGATCTGAAATCCGGCGCGGTGGATTTGTGCGATATCGCGCTGATGAACGACTGGCTGGATTTGAAAGCGGATAACCAGGCGCGCCTAGAACGCTGGAGGGAAAATTAATGGCCACAGAACTGGCGCACGCCAACACCGATGTCGCTGCCCGCCTTGATGAGACGGGCCTGCGAAACATGGGTCAGGTAGCGACGGACGTGGCGGCGGGCTTGCGCAGGTTAAGCCTCGCCGTCGCGCCCGCCATCGCGGACGTACTGACTTTTACGACACAGACGGCGCGGGGGCTTGATGAGCTCTGGCGCGCCAGCCAGCGCAGCGGCGCCTCCGCTGAAGGAATAAACGCGCTGGGCTATGCGTTTCAGCAGACAGGCGTGGATGCCGGAAATGTCCAGGCATCGCTCGAAAACGTCGGCAAACTGATGCAAAACGCAACCGGGGCGGGCGGGTTGTTGGGTTCACTCGGTATTAACGCGCGCGACGCGCAGGGCAATCTGCGCGATACCGTAGAGGTTTTCGACGCGCTCAGCCAGAAGCTGGCCGCGCTACCGCTGGATAAGGCGCAAAAGCTTTCAAAAGCGCTGGGTATCGACGACGACACGTTGAACGCCATGCGACAGGGGTTAAGCGGCTATCTGCAGGATTATCGCAAAATGGCTTCGCAGGTGGGGTTCGACGCAGGTGCCTTTGCCCCGGCCGGACACCGCTATATGACGGCGGTTAATGGCCTGACAACCGTGCAGAATATCGTGACCCAAAAGATCGGCGGAGATCTCGCGGCAGGTCTTGCCGGGCCGCTTGAAAAACTGCTCGGCAAAGTGATGGATAACCTGCCGCAAATCATGACGGTGACGGGCAAGGCGGTCGATGGGATCGTTATCGCGCTGGATAAGCTCATTACCATCGTCGGTAATGTGCTGGACGCGGTGGGCGGCATTATCACCCTCTGGGGTCAACTCGATTCACAAAGCCAGATTGTGATAAGCGTGCTCGGCGGGTTGCTGACGGCGTGGCGTGTACTTAACGCAGGCTTTCTCGCCACACCACTTGGTATGATCCTTGGGCTCGTCAGCGCGCTGGCGCTGCTCTGGGATGACTATCAGAAATGGAAAAGTGGCGGCGACAGTCTGATTGACTGGTCGACATGGGCGCCGGGCATACAGGACGCGCTGAAAGGCATCGGCAGCCTGAAAACGGATTTTCAGTTCCTCACCGACAAAATCGTGGCGTTAGGCGCCGCGCTGGGGAAGGCGTTTTCCGCCTTCATGCAGTTTCTTAATATCGACACGTCAACATTCAACGCGAAATGGCTCTTCGATCAGATCATTGAAGGCGTGCGCAGCAGTATTCGCACGCTGGGATCGCTGCTGGATGCGCTCACGAAAGTGACACAGGGCGATTTTTCCGGCGCGTGGGAATCGCTCCAGGAGGCGGCGGTAGGCTTTGCTCAGCATCCGGTGATGCAGTTGCAGCAAAAAGCCGTCTACGCGCTGATGGATAAAGGGCTTGAGGCCTCGCGCTGGCTGTCCGGCAAACTGGGGCCAGACGAGATGCCATTCGGCGTCTGGGGCCTTGAGCAGAAGCAGCAGGCGATGGGCTCTTCGCTTCTCATGGACTGGGCGGCGCTTCCATCCGGCAACGGCTCAGGCGCGGTAACACGCGAGGGCGCGAACCTTAACCAGACGACGCATATCAACGTCTACGGCACAGGCGACGCTGCCCAACTCGGCGAAGAAGTCGCCCGTCAGATGAATGATGTTAACGGCCGCCTGGTTCAGACCCTGTCAACGGGGGTGCGCTAATGGATTTTTTCTCAACGTTACTTCGCAACAATCAACGGCGTATTGGCGTGCTGGTTCCGGATGTGGTTATTTCGGAAACCCATAAAGATACGCTTAACGTCACCACCCACCCCGTCGAGTTTGGCGCGGCAATTGCCGATCACGCCTGGCGCTCTCCCGCGACGCTGACCATGAAATGCGGTTTCGGCAGCGGCGGCGCGCTGCTGGATTTCGCCAGCGACGCTACGGCGTGGCACCAGTCTGGCAAAAGCCCTCAGGAGATCTACCAGGCGCTGCGGGATCTGCTCGATCCACCGGCGCTGCTGGATGTCGTCACCGGCAAGCGCATCTACCAGAACATGCTGCTGACCGGTATTGATGTAGCGACCGATGCCACCACCGAATATGTCCTCTCCTGCACGCTAACCCTGACCGAGGTGATCATTTCGCACCGGGAAAATGTGCAGGTAGCAACAAAGTCGCAAATGAAAACAGGCGTTTCGACAACAGGGGTGAGCAACAACGGCGTTAAATCGACGGTGCCGGTCAGCGCTGGCCGCCTGAATGCGGCGACAGGAGGCTAAATGGGGAACTATGAAATTCCGCTTACGCCTGATAACCAGCACTTTTCCATCGACCTTAACGGTTCGACGTACCAGTTGCGGCTTATCTGGCGTGACGGTGCCTGGATTATGGACATTGAGGACTCCGCCGGACAACGGCGGTTAAACGGGCTGCCGCTGCTGCCAGGCGCCGATCTCCTGGCGCAGCACAGCCACCTGGCGTTCGGTTTTGCGCTGCGTGTCGTGAGCGATGACGGCGCGCCGCCCGGCGAAAATACGCTGGGCATCACCAGTCGCCTCTATGTACTGACGGAGCCACTATGACCCGTAACTGGATGCGTTATTTTGAACTTCAACTGCTGACGGAAGAAGGACGCGGGTTGCAGCTTAACGATTTTAAAGTGGAGTTCATGGTGAGCAGTAAAGCGACGGCGGCGACGTCTGTCGCCAACGTCACTATTTACAATCTGCATCCGCATACCCGCAACCGGATCCTGCTCAGAGAGTTCAGTCAAATCAGGCTTTTTGCTGGTTATCAGACTCACGACGACGCGCCAGGCAGTGGAATGATTTTCGCCGGCGATATTCGGTTTTCACTGACCGGCAAAACGGCGCAGGTCGACAGTTGGGTGAAAATACAGGCGGTAAGCGGTCATCAGGCGTATCTCTACGCCACTGTAGAAAAAACGCTGGCAGCGGGGTATCGCGTCCGCGATGTGCATCAACTGGCGGCGCAGAGTTTTGGTCAGTATGGCATATCGCCGGGAGCGACCGGTGATATGCCTGGCATGACGTTTCCGCGTGGCCGTACGCTGTGGTTACCAGCGCGGCAGGTCATGGAAAACGTAGCGGGGCAGTGCGACGCTTCCTGGCAACTGAGTGACGGGCAACTACGGATGGTGCCAGAGGCAAACTACGTGCATGAGGCAGTGCTGCTTAACAGCCGTACCGGTCTTATCGGCGCGGCACAGCAGACCCTGAAAGACGGGGTTGATGTGCAATGCCTGATTAACCCGAACATTCGTTTAAACGGCCTGGTGCAACTCGATCAGGCGTCAGTACAGCGCGTCGCGTATGAAGAATCGACGCTCGGCGCAAGCAAGGGACCGCTTCATGAAGTGGAACGCGACGGGGTCATTACGCGCGATGGCGCTTTCACTCAACCGGTCACACAGCCTGCCGCGCTTGCCGCCGACGGCGTGTATATCGTTAAAGCTATCGAGTGGCAAGGCGATACCCGTGGTCAGAACTGGTATATGAAACTGATGTGCGAGCCGCGCGGCGCGCGTGAACTGCAAAACGGCTAATACCGCCCAGCACATTTCTCCTTTCTTCTTTTTCTCGCCGTTCGCCTGCGGGCGACGGCGCCTGGAGTCTTTATGCCTGTTTCAACAGAAGCGCGGCTTGGCGGCCAGCAGGAGTTTGCCGCCGCGCTGGCGCATCATATCAGCGCCGGGCTGCGCGTGGCGCTGCCCGGCATTATTCAGTCTTTTAACCCGCAGGCGGTAACCTGCGTGGTGCAGCCCGCTATCCGCGGCAAACGCAGCGACGACGATGGCAGCGAGCGTAGTGTGAAGCTGCCGCTGCTTGTGGATGTACCAGTGGTGTTTCCTCGCGGCGGCGGCTGCACGCTGACGTTTCCGGTCGCAGCCGGCGATGAATGCCTGGTCATATTCGCCGACCGCTGTATCGATTTCTGGTGGCAGAGCGGCGACGTCCAGGAACCCGTCGACCCACGGATGCACGATCTTTCCGATGCGTTCGCGCTGGTGGGGCCGATGTCGCAACAGCGAAAAATCAGCAATATCAGCGTTAGTGCGACGCAACTACGTACCGATGACGGCGCGGCGGTCATCGAACTGGCCGTGGGGCATGACATCTCGCTGCGCACACCCGGCAGGCTTACCGCCAGCGCGCAGGGCGGCACTGTGATTACCTCACCTTCTATCATCCTCAACGGCAACGTCACTATTAACGGCAGCCTGACCCAGGGGATGGGCGATAACGGCGGCGGCGCGACGTTGAGAGGGCCCGTGAACGTGCAGACCGATGTCAAAGCCGCAGGCATTAGCCTTGTCAGCCATACGCACCCAGGGGTGCAGTCGGGCGGCAGCAGTACGGGGAAAGCACAATGAAATACCGACGTGAAGATAATGAGGGCGATTACACCTTCGGACGGGGCGAAAACACCTGGCTTGTGAGTTCGCCGGAAGCCGTCGCCCAGGCGGTGAAAACCCGCTTTGAACTCTGGTCCGGCGAGTGGTTCCTCGATACCACACAAGGCACGCCCTGGCGTCAGAATGTGCTCGGGAAACAGAAACCGGAGATTTATCAGCTCGCCATTCAGGCGCGCATTCTGGAAACACCCGGCGTGAAAACGCTCCTTTCTTTTAACTCAACGGTGGATACCGCCACGCGGCGCGTTTCATTCTTCGCCGAAATCGACACCGTCTACGGCACCACTACACTGACCGCGGAGGCGTAATGCCGCTTAATATCGATACGCTGGGGCTGGCCATGCAGGTCACCCCGGAGGGCCCGGTCGCGCCTGATTATCAGACTATCCTGTCGACCCTTACCGGCTATTTTCGCCAGATTTACGGCGAAGATGCTTATCTTGAGCCAGACAGTAAAGATGGCCAGCTGGTCGCGCTCCTCGCGCTCGCCATTCACGATGACAACAACGCAGCGCTTGCTGTTTATAACGCCTTCTCGCCCGCGACCGCCATGGGGGAGGGGCTCTCGTCCCGTGTCAAAATCAACGGCATTCGCCGCCATGGCGCGACACATTCCACGGTGGACGTGCTGATAACCGGCGAGCCGGGAACGATAATCGGGACGGGCTTGATACGCGATGCCAACGGCACGCAGTGGGCGCTGGCGCAAACTATCACGATTCCAGTGAGCGGAAACGGCCTGTTTACGGCCACCTGTACCGAATCAGGGCCCGTCGCCGCCCTGGCGGGCACAGTCAGTCAGATAGCCACACCCACGCGGGGTTGGATGTCAGTGACGAATCCACAGGCAGCCGTTGTTGGCGTCGCCGCCGAAACGGATGCGCAACTGCGTACAAGACAAACCCAAAGCGTGGCGCTGTCATCACTGACGCCGTTCGATGCGCTTGACGGCGCTATCGCCAATATTCATGGCGTGAGTCGCCATAAGCTTTATGAAAACGACACCGGAGATCCTGACGCCAACGGCCTGCCGCCGCACGCGATTTGCGCCATTGTCGAAGGCGGCGATATCAATGACATTGCCCAGGTGATCCGGGGCAAAAAAGGACAGGGCGTGGCGACCGCGGGCACGCTGGCGGTAAACGTGGCAGATCTTTATGGCTATCCGCACGTTATTCGCTTTTCCCGCCCCACGCTTATTTCCGTGCAGGTCAATATCCGCCTCAAGGCGTTTATGGGGTACACCACGGAAATCGGCGCGCAGATCAAAGCGGCCGTGGCGGGGTACATCAATTCACTCTCCATTGGCGATGACGTGCTGTTAAGCCGCGTTTACTCACCAGCCAACCTTGGTGTGGTGAGCGGCGGGAGTGCGCGTTACTACGATATTGCCGCTCTGACGTTAGGCCGCACGACCAACACGCTCGCGGCGGCCAATATTGATATCGCTTATGACGAGGCGGCGTATTGCACACCTGACAACATCACCATAGTGGCCACGGCATGAGTAAATACACTGAACTTATCACTAATTATCACGCCACGAAGCCGCGTTTTTTCGACAGCGTCGATCTCGCCACCCGCCACTTTGTGGATTCCGTCGCGACGGTGCAAGGGCTGGTTGAGGCATTTGATATCGACAGCGCGACGGGCGTCCAGCTCGACATTCTCGGCCAGTGGATTGGCCGCTCCCGCTACGTGAAAGAGCCTATCAAGGATATCTATTTCAGTTGGGATGACGACGGACCGGGCTATGACCGCGGCGTCTGGCAAGGGCCGTACGATCCGGACGACGGATTTACGGCGCTCAGTGACGACACTTACCGCGTGATCCTGCGCGCCAAAATCGCCATCAATCAGTGGGACGGTCAGAACGATTCGCTACCCGCTATTCTGGATGCCGCAACGGCGGGCTCAGGGCTGGGCATGCAGATTATCGACCATCAGGACATGACTGTGTCGATGCTGATTTTCCCGGAAACCACGCTGGAAAGCGTTTCGCTTGAGCTTATCGCTGCAATCCGGATGGGGTACTTAACGGTAAAAGCTGCCGGAGTCTGGTCCGGCGATATTCTCGTGCCGTCCGTCGGGACGCGCTTCTTTGGATTTGATATGGACAACCAATACATCGTCGGTTTTGACGATGGAGCATGGGGAAAAAACCTGTAATGGCTAAAAATGATTTTAAACCGTTCGCCACGGGCGCGGGCGCAAACGTGACGTCTCAGGCGAACTGGGAAATGTTGCCAGCCCTGAGCCAGGGCTTCACCAGCGGTAAAGCCGCTTCTGCTCAGGTTAACAAAGCCATCCGGCAGTCGTCGTTTATTGCCTCCGCACTGGCGCAATTTGTCGCTGATCAGACCGGTGCCGACGTGCTCGACAACGGTAATATTCCTGACTTTCAGGCATTACTGAAACAGGGGCTGGCGAAGCAATATCTCTCACGCCAGAACCCCTTCGGCGATATTAAGAGTGACGGCACCGCCGCGCAGGCAAAAGCGCTGGAGAATCTGGGGTTGGGGAACGCAAGCTATGTGGTGAACAGAGGCTCGAATGCCAATGGCTCATGGATTATATGGTCTGATGGGGCAATAGAGGTGATGGGGGCGTGGGTTACATTAGTCAATGGACTCGCTACGGTTATTTATCCCATTGAATTAAAAAATGTGAGTCGTTTTATTTCCATAGCCGAGAGATTCTCAACGGATGGCGCAATTACTACTAAGATTCATACGTCAAGTATATTAGATGACACGGTAACCCGAAGTGGTTTTAAAGCTCGCTGTCAGAATGCCGATGGTACTCCTTCTGCAAGTTCATTTTCATGGAGAGTTTATTGTGCGCCTGTTTAATCCTGTTACTTTAACCGAGGTTATCCCGGGAATACATGATGTTAGCGGAGCAGTGGAGTTGCCTGAAACTCACTGGTTTTTTAAAACGCAACAAATCCCTGAAGGGAGCCAACTCACTGTTAATGATAATGGTGAGCCGATATTAGTCAGTATCGATAACACTGAAAATTTACAGGCTAATTAACACTCAAAGCCGTCGAATGTCGGCGGCTTTGATTATATTATTGTATTCTGTTTATCCATCCCTCTACTCCTTTCTTAAAGATACCCAGTTTAATCACAAATCTTGCAATCATCTCGCTTTACCATCCCCCTGCGTAACTAAACTCACGATTGCCGGGCCTGTTTTTCTTCTATAAGATTTTTCTTTTCGGAGGATAAACATGTCGGTCACTGATGCACTGCTTGCGTATACCCTTGCGGCTACGCTGTTAACCCTGACGCCGGGGCTGGATACGGCGCTGATTTTACGGACTGCGGCGGCGGATGGGGGTAAAAAAGCCTTTCAGGCGGCGCTCGGCATCGATGCTGGCTGTTTTGTCTGGGGCGCGCTGGTGGCGTTTGGCCTGGGGGCGCTGTTTGCCGTGTCCGAAATGGCCTATTCCATCCTGAAATGGTGCGGCGCGGGGTATCTCTGCTGGCTCGGCATTCAGCTTCTTTTGCGTCCGCGTACCACGTTTGATACTCGTCAGGGCGATGAAACGCGCGCCAGCAATAGCTTTTTACGCGGTATGCTGGGCAATGTGCTGAACCCGAAGATGGGCGTGTTTTATGTCTCCTTCCTGCCGCAGTTTATTCCGACGGGGCATTCGCCGATGGTCTGGACGTTCCTGCTGGTCGCCATTCATGCGCTCATCGGCACCCTCTGGTCGCTGACGCTGATTGTCGCCACCCGTTATGCGTCTGGCGTGCTGAAAAAACCCGGCGTGGTGAAATGGATGGATCGCGTCACAGGCAGCGTGTTCCTGCTGTTCGCTGCAAAACTGGCATTAAGTAAACGCTGACAGGGCGTTAACGCCAGCGTAGTTAAGCGCCATCCGGCGCAAATAAGGTCTTTCTGTAATGGTTTTATTAACGCGCCGTCTCATTATGAAAAAATGGGGCGGCGCGCAGCAAAGTTTTTACTATGCTGATCGTAACGTTATCTCTGGTGCGTGCTATCAGCATGGAAACTTATCCGCTCCCCGAACGGCCCGAAGAGGCCATCAGTCATCTTATTAATGCCCTGAAAAATAGCGGCGATATGCGCCATTTCGCCAGCGGCGCGCATATTCCCGTGCAGCCCGATAATATTTTTGTCATAGAGCAGGGCGCCCTGTCGATGCACCGCGTCATGGACAGCCTGACAATGATCGAATCGACACGTCCTCAGCTGCTGGGCATTACGTACAATAATCAGTTCACTCGCCATTTTACGATTAAAGCTGAATCCGCCTGCGAGGCGCGAATTGTGGCGCGCAGCGAGTTTGAGGCCATCATCGAGGCCCGCCAGCTCTGGCGCGAGCTGCTGCTGGTCGTCTCCTGGTACTATGACGTGCTGTACTGGAAAAGTTATCACTTCATGGGGCGGCAGTCCTATACGCTTATCCGCAACTGCTTAATAGAGCTGGAGGCGAAAAAGGAGCCGGAGCGTGACGAGATTAACGCCTGCGATTTTATTCGCGGTAAAACGAATCTTTCTCAGAGCTATATTCTCAAAGTGTTTAGTGATTTGAGAAAGGGCGGTTATATCGATATTTCTCGCGGGCGCCTTAAATCCATCAATAAACTCCCTGAACGTTATTAACCCGTTTTTATTTTTTCCCGATCTGCGCGCCGCACAGGGGCGAGCGGCGCAGATTCCTTGTGATACCCCTCACCAATTTTTAAACATTCACGAAATGATTTTATAACAAGCGGCTACTATGTCCCGGTTCACTTCCCGGAGATAACAATGAAAGATGTGGTAATTGTGGGGGCCGCACGCACGCCCATTGGCTGCTTTCAGGGGCAGCTTGCGCGTCGCTCGGCGGTGGAGCTCGGCGCTGTGGTTATTGAGGCGCTACTGGCGCGCACCGGGCTTAATCCGCAGGATGTCGATGAAGTGATCCTGGGCCAGGTGCTGACGGCGGGCGCAGGCCAGAACCCGGCGCGCCAGACCGCGCTGAACAGCGGCCTGCCGTGGTCCGTGTCGGCGATTACCATTAACGATGTGTGTGGCTCCGGGCTGAAGGCGCTTCATCTGGCGACGCAGGCAATTCAGTGCGGCGAGGCGGATGTGGTTATCGCAGGCGGCCAGGAGAACATGAGCCGCGCCCCGCATGTGCTGACCGAAGGACGCAGCAGCGCGCCTGCTGACAGTCATATTATCGACAGCCTGGTGCATGACGGGCTGTGGGATGCGTTTAACGATTACCATATGGGCGTCACGGCGGAAAACCTGGCGCGCGAATATAACATCAGCCGTGAACATCAGGATGCGTATGCGCTCGCGTCTCAGCATAAAGCGCGCGCGGCCATCGACAGCGGGCGGTTTCGTGACGAGATCGTGCCGGTGGTGATTGAGCAGATGCAGGGCGCGCCACTGGTGGTGGATACCGACGAGCAGCCGCGCGCCGATACCAGCGCGGAAGGGCTGGCGCGTCTGTCGCCTGCCTTTGACCGGCTCGGGAGCGTCACGGCAGGTAACGCGTCGTCAATCAATGACGGCGCGGCGGCGGTGCTGATGATGAGCGCCAGCAAGGCGCAGGAGATGGGGCTGCCGGTGCTGGCGCGTATCCGCGCCTTCGCAAGTGTTGGCGTCGATCCGGCTCTGATGGGCATCGCGCCCGTGTATGCCACGCGCCGCTGCCTTGAGCGTGCGGGCTGGCAGCTTAATGATGTCGATCTTATCGAAGCTAACGAGGCGTTCGCGGCGCAGACGCTGTCGGTCGGCAAACTGCTGGAGTGGGACGAGCGCAAAGTTAACGTCAACGGCGGCGCGATTGCGCTCGGGCATCCTATTGGCGCGTCCGGCTGCCGGATCCTGGTCTCGCTGGTGCATGAAATGGTGAAACGCGATTCCCGTAAAGGGCTTGCCACGCTTTGCATCGGCGGCGGGCAGGGCGTGGCGCTGGCGATAGAGCGCGATTAGCTCTTCATTCCTTTTCCTTTCTTTCCTCTTCGTTTCTGAGCGCGTTGCCGGGTAAGCCAGTTACGCGCTTTTCCTTTTGCAGCTAATAATTTATCCCCGCTGATTATAACCAACACATCTATTGCCTGGTTTACTATTTCTTTGTTTGAGTTAATTCCCAATGTAATGCTGGAAATAAGCGCGTTATTACGTTTTTTCATAAATGAAACTGTGATTTAAAACATGATTTTCAGGCCTCTGAATGGTTTTTTATTGAACTAAATCACGCGCTTTGTTTTCGTTATTTTTGAAACAAAGTATTACGATCCGGATCACTAAAATAATATTACCTAAAAAATAAAATGCAGTTTCATAAAAACGAAACGCCATTTTATTAGGGGTATTCTATGTTTAAGAAAGCACTGGCATTGGCTGTCCTCTGTGGGTCCTCATTCGCGTCACAAGCGGTTACCGTGGATTTACGTCACGAGTACATTGATAGCGGCACTAACGCCGACCGCGTTGCCGTTTCACACCGTTTTGATAATGGTTTTGGTTTTTCCGTTGAGGCGAAATGGAAAACCGGCGGCGACGATCAGTCGCGTCCGTTTAATGAAGTGGTCGGTAACGGCCATGAAGATCAGATTAGCTGGCGCTGGAAAGCGACCGACGCCATCGCCATTACTCCGGCATTTACCATCGAAAGCGTTGACAGTAAAACGATTTATAAGCCCAACATCCACGTGCAGTACAGCTTTGAGAATGGTTTCTATGTCGCGGCCCGCTATCGTTACGAATATACCCGCGTGCCGGAAGGCAAAGATGATGACGATAAAGTTAACCGCGGCGACGCCTGGGTGGGCTTTGCGCTGGGCGACTGGCGTACCGAGCTGAATTACGTATACGCGCAGAGCGAAGAAGGTTTTACGCGTAATAACGGTAAAAAGTATTCCAACGAATATAACGCCAAGCTGGCTTATAAAATTGATAAAAACTGGTCGCCTTATTTTGAAGTGGGAAATATTGGCGTAAAAGAAAGCGATGAGCGCCAGACCCGTTTACGTGTCGGCGTGGCATATAGCTTCTGATAACATCTTACCCTCAGCTTGCCCCCGCGACGGCGGGGGCATAATTCCTGTTTTGCTGTTTCCTGATAGCGTGCTCCTGAGAATAAGCACACCGCCCATGCAGGGGCGGTTTTTTTATGCCCGGTGAAAATTATTGCCGATGTTTTTTCTGCGCTCATTCTTATCCACCAAATAATCATTACGGCAATGGTGGCGCGGCAATAAAAAAGCCCCCCAGGAGAGGAGGGCAAGGTCAGTGACGGAATCAGGACTTTTTTTATTATGACACTCGCAGCATTTCACGCTGTTCGGGCAGTTTTGCAAGATAGACCGCCGGTTTGCCGTCTTTATCGGTGCTGAAAAGAATGGCGTTGCCGTCCGGGCTGAAGGAGGGGTGCGGATGCGTGACCTGACGACTACCAGCAAAGGTCTCCCAGGAGGTATCGTGACGCGCCGCGCGGTAATAGGATTTCTGGGCGACATCAAACACATACAGATAAGGATCGTTATCAATGGTATAGCCGCCGGTGTCTTTCACATCTACCGGCGTGCCGGAACCGTCGCCCACCAGCAACGTACCGTCGAAATTACTCATCAGGTGCGAGCAGGCCGGTATCGGCATCAGTTCTTCATTCACGCCGCTGTCCGGCAGGTAGCGATAAATGGTGCGGCCCTGTTTGCCTTTGAGATAAGAGACATAGACCAGTGCGGAGCCGTCCGGCACCCAGAATTCGTGCGTGCAGCTTTCGCCCTCGGCATGGTCTTTCACCTTACGCACGTTGCTGCCGTCTTCGTTCACCATCCACATACGGGCGTCGACCAGATCGTGCGGCCCTTCGTGACAGAACGCGACGGTATTATCGTCGAACGGACGATAAATCGGGTGCCCCAGCCAGATTTTCTCTTCATGAATGGTTTTGCTCGCGCCGGTTTGTAAATCCACGCGCAGCAGGCGGCAGTGCGGCCCTTTATGGAAGAAATCATGGAAGATTTTCCAGTCGCTCAACGGCACATAGTCGCTTTTGGCGATTTCTATCCCGACCAGTTTGGTGCAGTCGCTGTTGGCGACCCAGGTGCCGTAGCCGACCCACTCTTCCGGCACGCGGTAGACGTCGCGCTCGGCAAGCGTGGTGAGGTTGACTTCACGCAGTACGCGATCGTTTTTCACGTAATAGAGGTACTTGTCGTCCGGCGACAGGAAACCGCCAAAGGTGTTGTCGCCCGCGCCTTCGGTGAGCTGAACCGCCTCGGCCTGTTCAAGGTTCAGCAGGTAATAGTTCCAGTGTCCGTCAAATTCGCCGGCAAACAGCAGGTGGCTGCCATCGTTAAAAAAGCATTTCTGATAGAAATAGTTGCGGTGACAGGTCACTTCCGGTGGGGTTAAACGGGTTACTTCCGCTCCGGTATCTGGATCGAGGCTTACCTGATACTGAAGTTTCACCCGCATGCCTTTGGCCATACTGTGCTCCTTACGTTGCCGGCTGGCGTTCGCTGATTAAATTTCGAAAACAGAATTATAAATTATCAAAACAGTGTTTCAATGTGTGTGACTGTGGGCGCATTTCTGCTCAACCTTTTCAAAAAAAGACCATTTGTGGACAATTTGAGCCCTGATGCCACGGTTTCCCGGCATCGAAAAAATGTCGTGCAGGATTTATTTGATCGTTATTGTTGGTTTTTATCTTTCTGATTTTGAAGTACTAATTCAGAGAGATGTGAACCAGCGTCTCCATAGGCCTTCAGCCAAACGTGACCAGAATATCAATTCCGGTAAGACTTACCCATAAAAATGAAACAATGTTTTATTTAGAATTGAAAACGCGTTTCGCTAAGTTTAAGATGAGTTACATCTTGAAAACGAAACGCTGTTTTGCTGTTTGAAGTATCTCTTTATGTCTTTTTTAACGCGTGGTCATCGTGAGATGGCGTAAAACGACCCGTGCCGGGCATCGGTGCTGGGCGTTTTATGACATCGAATTCAGGTGGTTAAAAGAGGACGTAAGCGGCGGACAGTCTTATCACGGTCACGCCTGTCACAGGCAGGCTCGATTACAAGGAAACACACATGATTCTGGATGCATTTTCTCTTCAGGGTAAAGTCGCGATCGTCACCGGCTGCGATACCGGTCTTGGTCAGGGTATGGCGCTGGGCCTCGCGGAAGCGGGCTGCGATATCGTGGGCATTAATATTGTCGAGCCGACGGAAACCATTGAGCGCGTAACCGCGCTGGGCCGCCGTTTTCTGAGCCTGACGGCCGATTTGCGTAAAATCGACGCTATTCCTGAGCTTATTGAACGCGCCGTCGCGGAATTCGGTCATGTCGACGTGCTGGTAAACAACGCAGGCCTGATCCGCCGTGAAGATGCGATTAACTTCAGCGAGCAGGACTGGGACGACGTGATGAACCTGAACATCAAGAGCGTGTTTTTTATGTCTCAGACCGTGGCGAAGCAGTTCATCGCCCAGGGCAACGGCGGCAAAATTATTAATATCGCCTCGATGTTGTCCTTCCAGGGCGGTATTCGCGTACCGTCTTACACCGCCTCGAAGAGCGGCGTGATGGGCATTACCCGCCTGATGGCGAACGAATGGGCGAAGCACAATATCAATGTGAACGCCATCGCGCCGGGGTATATGGCGACCAATAATACTCAACAGCTGCGTGCCGACGAGCAGCGTAGCGCTGAGATCCTGGACCGCATTCCGGCGGGGCGTTGGGGCCTGCCGAGCGACCTGATGGGGCCGGTGGTGTTCCTGGCGTCCAGCGCGTCGGATTACATTAACGGCTATACCGTGGCGGTCGATGGCGGCTGGCTGGCGCGTTAAGCGTGATGAGCAGGTAAAAAAACCTCCCATGTGGAGGTTTTTTTATTAGAGGACACGGTGGGT
Organism: Cronobacter sp. EKM101R; assembly: GCF_963888145.1. Classification (NCBI taxonomy): domain Bacteria; kingdom Pseudomonadati; phylum Pseudomonadota; class Gammaproteobacteria; order Enterobacterales; family Enterobacteriaceae; genus Cronobacter; species Cronobacter sp. EKM101R. Next base: position 285,476 of record NZ_CAWPHW010000033.1, read on the forward strand.
TGGGTGAGAGTGCGGTGGGTGCGCTTTGCTTACCCACCCTACGCAGAGGTGGGGCGAGGATGTGGCGGGTGCGCTTCGCTTACCCACCCTACAAAAACGCGTAACCCTTTTCGTTCGTAGGGCGGGTAAGCGTAGCGCACCCGCCGTTGACCAACCCTGCCCGCAAGGGCAGGGTAACAGCAGAAAAACCGCCCTTAACGCATCGCGCGTTTCAGGATGCGCTCCGCCTGACGCTGGAATTCCGCGGCGGCTTCTTCAACGGATTTCTGGCCGTAGTCGATATACTGCAGCGCGGTGCCGAACTGCGACACGATCTGCGGATCGTCAAAATATGGCGAGATAGCAAGCGTGGTCGGCAGCGACTGCGCCAGCTTCAGGCCGGACACCGACGGATCCTCGTCTTTGATCACGCCCGCTTCGGTGAGCTGCGCTACCGCGGCTTTGCTCAGCGGCACGCCGCGCTCAAGGCCCAGCGCCGCCACGCCTTCTTTGCTGTTCAGCAGGAAGTTAATCAGCTGCGCGGCCTCTTTCGGGTGTTTGGTCGACTTACCGATGGAGAGCATCTGCGCCGGTTTAAAGAACAGGCCCGCATCTTTCGCGTCCGGCAACATCGGGTACGCGCCAAGCTCCAGCTTCGCTGGCGGCTTCAGGTTATCGGAGTATTTGGTGATGGTGGAGTTCCACATATAAGTGCCTCCCCACTCGCCCTGGATCCACGGCTTCATCTCATACATGTTGCTCTTACCAAACGAGGCATAATATTTGGTGTCCGGCATCACGTGGCTGTCGATGAGCTTCTTATACATTCCGAAAAACTCAACCCACTGCTCCTTGCTGTACGCGAACTTTTTGGTTTTCTCATCCACCGCTGAAATATTGTATTTCTGCACCATGTATGAATTGAGCAGCGCCAGCACATCCTGATGCTCCAGCACCACCGGGTAATATTGCTTGCCGAGTTTCGACTCAAACGTTTTACCCGCAGCCATCAGCGCATCCCAGGTTTTCGGATAGTCGACGCCCGCTTTCTTCCAGGTTTCGTTGTTGTAATAGAACACGCGGGCGGTAACGGAGATCGGAATGCCGTTCAGCTTGCCGTTGACGGTCGTGGATTTCAGCTCTTTCGGGTCGAACTGGCTCAGATCGATAATATCTTTCACCTGATTCAGGTCGTAAAAGCCGTCGCCGTTTTTCGAGAAAATCGGCAGCCAGTTCCAGTTGGTCTGCATCACGTCCGGCTCGGTGCCGCCCGCGATTTGCGTGGTAAGACGCGACAGATGGCCGTCCCAGCCGGTGTATTCCGGCTTAACGCTTATCTCCGGGTGCTGTTTGTGAAACTCCTCCAGCGCTTTCAGCGTGACCTGGTGACGGCCATTGCCGCCCCACCAGGACATCCGCAGCTCGACGTTTTCCGCCGAATGCGATGGAAACGCGCAGAGGGCAAGGGTAGAAGCTAATGCTGTGCTAACGAGGGCTTTTTTCATTATAAGACTCCTGTCAGAGAGAGGTTCTGTTCTGTTTTGGCGTCAAAAAGATGACACTTATTCATGTCGAACTTAAAATACACCTTGCGGTGAAGGCCCTTATCAATCATCGGCTTAGCTTCATCGGAAGGGATGCGGCAGGTCATCTCGAAATCCGCTACCTTCAGGTAGACGAAAAATTCGTGACCCATATTCTCCACGCGCACCAGCTCACCGGTGCCGCAGGGTTCGGCGTAAGGCGTATCGGAAATCGAGATATATTCCGGGCGAATGCCGAAATACACTTGCTGCCCGGCGTACGCGGCCACTTTGTCCTGCTGGCGCGGCGTCAGCGCCAGGCGATCGTCGCCGATGCAAATCAGCAGTTGCCCTGCCTCTTCCACCAGTTTGCCGGGCTTGATGTTCATCTCCGGCGCGCCGATAAAACCCGCCACGAACATGTTTTTCGGGTAGTGATAAAGGTTATCCGGCGTGTCCACCTGCATAATGTGACCAAGCTTCATCACGCAGATGCGGTCGCCCATGGTCATCGCTTCGGTCTGATCGTGCGTCACGTAGACCGTGGTAGCCGGTTTGCCGCTCTTTTTCAGCTGCTTATGCAAATCGGAAATACGGATACGCATCGAGGCGCGCAGTTTGGCGTCGAGGTTAGAAAGCGGCTCGTCGAACAGAAACACATCCGGTTTTTTCACAATCGCGCGGCCCACCGCCACGCGCTGCGCCTGGCCGCCGGAGAGCTGGCGCGGCAGGCGGTCGAGCAGCTCTTCCAGCTCAAGGATTTTCGCGGCTTCATCTACCTGACGGTTGATCTGATCTTTCGGCAGTTTGCTGAGCTTCAGGCCGAACGCCAGGTTCTCGCGCACCGTCATATGCGGATAGAGCGCGTAGTTCTGGAACACCATCGCGATGCCGCGTTCTTTTGGTGCCAGGTTATTTACCAGCTTCTCGCCGATGCGCACTTCGCCGCCGCTGATAGTTTCCAGGCCCGCAAGCATACGCAGCGTGGTCGATTTGGCGCAGCCGGAAGGACCGACAATCACCATAAATTCACCGTCGGCGATTTTCAGGTCGATACCATGAACCGCTTTAAAGCCGTTGGAATAGACTTTTTCTAACTTATTGAAAATAACTTCAGCCATGATATTCCCCTGTTAACCTTTGATTCCGCTGCTGGCCACGCCCTGTACGAAGTAACGCTGGGCCAGGAAAAAGACGATGATGGACGGCAGAATGGAGATGCTCGCCATTGCCAGAATTTCGTTCCACGGCGCGCCTTCGGTCACGTCGATGGACATTTTGAGCGCCAGGGCTATCGGGTATTTGTCGACGCTGTAGACGTAAATCAGCGGCCCGATAAAGTCGTTCATCGACCACATAAACTGGAACAGCGCGACCGAAATCATGGCGGGCTTGAGGATCGGCACCACCACATACCACAGCACCTGGAAGGAGTTGCAGCCGTCGATTTGCGCCGCTTCTTCCATGTCACGCGGCACGCCGCGCAGGAACTGAATCAGCATAAAGACGAAGAACCCCTGGGTGGCGAAGGCCATCGGCAGCCAGAGCGGCAAATAGCTGTTGAGCATCCCCATTTCGCGGAACATCAGGTACTGCGGGATCAAGAGCACAGTGCTCGGCAGCAACATGGTGGCAATAAGCGTGGCGAACCAGAATTTCTTCCACGGGATCTCAAAGCGCGCGAAACCGTACGCCACGATGGTGGAGGAGATAACCGTCAGCACCACTTTCGGAATCACGTACTTGAAGGTGTTCATCATGTAGTGGCCGAAATTGTATTCGGTGCCGGTTTTCCAGCCGTTAATAAAGCCGTCCCAGGTCGCATGCGTCGGCCACAGGCCGAGCGTGGTGAAAATCTCATGGTTGGGCTTAAACGACGCCGAGAACATCCACGCCAGCGGGTAGAGCATCAACAGACCGACGAACAGCAAAATCACGTAACGCACGACGCGGCTGACTTTTTCGCGCCGCAGCGTGCGCGCCACTTCACGGTCGCCCGCGCTCATGGCCGGACGGGGAGCCAGTTGTCCCTGTTGGATATCAGCCATTTTTGCCTCCCTTATCGGCAGAGTAGAAGACCCAGTATTTCGAGGATTTAAAGGCGATAGAGGCGAAGAGCGCCACGACCAGGAACAGCACCCACGCGAGCGCCGCGCCGTAGCCCATATCGAAATATTTAAAGGCGGTGTCGTAGATATAGAGCGAGAAAAGATAGGTGTAATACGTCGGGCCGCCGCCGGTAATCACGTACGGGCCGGTAAACTCCTGGAACGCCTGGGTGGTCTGCATGATGAAGTTAAAGAAAATGACCGGCGTAATCAGCGGCACCGTCACCTTGATAAACATCTGCCACTTCGACGCGCCGTCAATCATCGCCGCTTCATACTGCGATTGCGGCACGTTTTGCAGCGCGGCCAGGAAAATCACCATTGCGGAACCAAACTGCCAGACGCGCAGCAGCGTGACGGACATCAGCGCCAGCGACGGCTCGCCAAGCCAGTTCACCGGGTCGAGTCCAAACACGCCGATAAAGCTATTCAACAGGCCGTCGATGGCGAACAGCGCGCGCCATAACACGGCGATAGCCACAGAGCTGCCGAGAATCGACGGAATGTAATAGGCGGTGCGGAAAAAGCCGATGCCGCGCAGTTTAAAATTGAGAACAAACGCGATACCGAGCGCAAACGCGAGCTTTAACGGGATGGTAAGGAAAACGTAGGCGAACGTTACGCCCATCGATTTCCAGAAAAGATCGTCATCCATCAGCATATAGCGGTAATTTTCAATACCGTTAAACACCGGCGGATTCATCAAATCGTACTCGGTAAAGCTGAGCGCGAAAGAGGAAACAAAAGGGAAGGCCGTAAAGACTATCAACCCAATGATGTAGGGTGATATCCAGGCCAGACCCAGAAGCTTGTTTTCATTCATACATACCTACCTGGCATTCAAGGGTTCATTAATCGGATCGGATTTCGCGTGCAGTAAACCGCGACAGCGAACGGGCCAGGCCCGGAATCGCGTGGCCGGGCGGCCTTGCCATCGCTATGCAAATAATGTCTTGCCAAGAAAACAGGCGACCGTAACGTGATGAAGATCGCGACGTTATTATTTATTGAACCGTTGTTTCTTGTTTCTAAAACAGCGTTTTAATTTATTTTATTGCTATTTATTTCGCCGTCATTCTATAAATGGTGGAAATGTGATCGTGGTCGAAACGCTGTTCCGGTTTTTTGAAGCAGCGCCATTTTCGGGGGGAGGGAAGCAACACAACTTCTGGTAGGTGGCTCAATTAGTGTTTGCCCTGGATTAGGATTATTCGTAATAATGATGATTACGGACGTAGTATCTCTCCTTACAACAAGGATATGTTTCTCTGTTTTGCACAACTTTTCCAATTTTGTCAAAGGGATAGGTATGTGCGCCCGTTCACTCTCTGGGATTTATGTATTTGACCGGTGAAACAATTCGCACGCATATTGTTTCTAAGCAAATAATTTCGACTTCATCAGCTGCTCAATTAAACGTAACTCACTCACTATGTCATCGATAGATATTAAAAATAATCCGCTTGCCTCCGCGCCGGATTATCCGCTCCTGGATCACCCGCGCGCCGAGTTAGATCTGTTTGCGCTGGTCGCAGTATTGTTCAAAGCCCGTAAGGTGATCCTCTCGATCACGGCGCTGTTTATCGTGATGGGCCTGGCGCTGGCCTTTTTGCTGCCGCAGAAATGGACCAGCGAGGCCGTGGTTTCCATTCCGGAAACGCGCCAGTTGATAGAGTTGCAGCGCGTGCTGGTGGATCTTCAGGTGCTGGATGTCGATGCCGCGATTGACGCCGCGTCGCTTGAAAATATGTTCCTGAAAAAATTCGATTCGCGCGCGCTCCAGGAGAAATTCCTGCGCACCTCGCCGTGGGTGCAGGCGCAGGTGAAAGAAGCGCAAAGCGATACCGAAAGCCTGGAGCGCGCCGTTACGCTGGTGGCGCAGCGCATTAAAATGACCTCCAACGATAACCCGAAAGCGCCGACGGCTTCGCCTTACAGCTCCTGGACGCTGAGCTTTACCGCGCCGAAAGCGCAGGACGCGCAGCGCGTACTGAAGGAATACATCAACTACGCGGCGCTGGCGGTACAACGGCAAGTGCTTGAGAATCTGCGCACGACCATTGAACTGAAAGTGAAATCGGAAGAGAGCCGCCTGGTGATTGACCGCAACACGCTGGCTAACGAGCATAAAATCGCGATTCAACGTCTGAATTATTCGTTGCAGGTCGCGAACGCCGCCGGTATTAAAAAGCCGGTTTACAGCAACGGACAGGCGGTGAAGGACGATCCGGATTACTCGATTGCGCTTGGCGCCGACGGGCTTGCGCAGAAGCTTGCCATTGAGCGCCCGATTACTGATGTCACGGCGTTGAACGCCGCCATTCAGAATCGCGAGTACCGTCTGGCGGAGCTGAAAAAACTTAACCTGGCCGACGTAGACTTCCAGCCGTTCCACTACCAGATGGCGCCTTCGCTGCCGGTAAAAAGCGACGGGCCGGGTAAAGCGCTGGTGCTTATCCTGGCAACGCTGATGGGCTTTATTATCGCCTGTGCGCTGGTGCTGGTGCGCGATGTCATTACGCAGCGTCAGGTCATGACGCAACACTCGGCGGGCGCTGATACCCTGCTGTCGTGATACTTTTCGCGTGTAAAAAAGCCGCCTCATCGGGCGGCTTTTTTTATGGACGCGGTTTATTTGAGGAAATCCTCGCGCACCGGCGTGAAGGTGTCGAGCAGCGTGCCGGGTGTAATACAGACGCAGCCGTGCATGATGTTCGGCTGTTTATAGAGCGTGTCGCCCGCGCTCACGCGGCGGGTTTCTTCGCCGATGGTGAATTCGAATTCGCCCGAGAGCACATAAGTAAGTTGCTCATGCGGGTGGCAGTGCATCGGGCCGACCGCACCGGCGTCAAAGTTGACTTCCACCGCCATCATTTTACCGCCGTAGGCCAGAATGCGGCGCGTTACGCCATCGCCTACATCTTCAAGCGTCGTGTCTTTATGATAGATAAACATGCCGTGCCTCTGATTTGTGAAACGTTGTTTCATTTAATCTATCCTGGCGAGAAAAAGAAGAGAACGCGGCGCGCCGGGAAATGGCGGGCGGATCACATTTGTTCCACCACATGGACATGTTATAACCGGGAAAGCGCAAAAGGAGGCAACGATGAAAACAGTGGGCTTGCTCGGCGGCATGAGCTGGGAATCAACCATCCCTTATTACCGGTTAATTAATGAAGGCGTCCGTGAACGTCTCGGCGGGCTGCACTCCGCACAGCTGCTGTTGCACAGCGTCGATTTTCACGACATCGAAGCCTGTCAGGCGAGCGGCGAATGGGATAAGGCGGGCGACATGCTGGCGCAGGCGGCGCTCGGTTTAGAGCGCGCCGGTGCGCAGGCGATTGTGCTGTGTACCAATACGATGCATAAAGTGGCGCATCAGATTGAAGCGCGCTGCGCGCTGCCATTTTTGCATATCGCCGACGCCACGGGACGCGCGATTGCGCAGGCGGGGCTGCGCCAGGTCGCGTTGCTCGGCACCCGTTACACCATGGAGCAGGATTTCTACCGCGCGCGGCTGGCGCAGGAGTTCGGCGTGACGTCGCTTATTCCCAATGAAGCTGCGCGGGCGCGCATTAACCAGATAATTTTCGACGAGCTGTGCCTTGGCAAAATCACGGCTGAATCAAAACGCTACTACCAGCAGCAGATTGAGCTTCTGGCGGAGCAGCGCGCGCAGGGCGTGATTTTCGGCTGTACCGAAATTGGTCTGTTGCTCGGGGCGCAGGATTGCCCGGTGCCGGTATTCGACACCGCCGCGCTGCATGCCGCCGATGCGGTGAACTTTATGCTGGGCGTCCCGGGCGTGCCAGCATAGCCTCCAGCGTGTCGCCGAGCCCGGTCATCTGCTGCTGTAAATGTCGGCTGAAGGTTTCGACCAGGGCGGAAGCAGGGCGGTGCAGGGGGCGGATGAGGCTCACTGTGAAGGGCACCGCCACGCTAAAGCGGCGCACCACGATGCCCGTCGCCGCGTAATCCAGCGCCGTCAGCGGGTTCACAATCGAAACGCCGACGCCCGCGCGCACCATCGCGCAAACCGACGCGGCGCTGTGGGTTTCCAGCACCATGCGCCGCTGCACGTTATGCTCCTGAAAGAGCGAATCGAGCAGTTGCCGGTAGCTGTCGGTACGCGACAGGCTGATGTAGTTTTCCCCCGCGAAATCGTGCGGCGTAAGCTGTGGTTTATCGGCCAATGCATGGCCTGCAGGCAGCACGCACACTTCATTTAACGTCAGCAGCGTCAGGCGCTCGGTGCCGGCGGGCGTGGCGGTATTTTCCGTAATGCCCAAATCGTGACGCTGTGCGGAGAGCCACTCTTCAAGCAGAGGCGACTCTTGCGGCACGATATTGAGGCTCACTTCCGGGTAGTTATCCAGAAACGGCTTGAGCAGCAACGGCAACAGCGACTGCGAGAAAACCGGCAGGCAGGCGATGGAGAGCTCGCCCTGGCGGAACTGGCGCAGGCTTTCGGCGGCGCTGATGATGCGGTCGAGCCCGTACCAGGAGCGCTGGACCTCTTCAAACAGGCGCAACCCCTGCACGGTGGGATGCAGCCGTCCGCGGGTGCGGGTAAACAGCGACAGGCCAATCAGTTTTTCAAAGCGCGCCAGCTCGCGGCTGACGGTGGGTTGCGAGGTGCGAAGGAGCGCTGCGGCTTCCGTGAGATTGCCCGCCGTCATCACCGCGTGAAAAATTTCGATATGGCGGAGCGTGACGCCAGACATAGGTAAATCCTTGGTTGTGTGAACAGGCGCCGCTGGCGATCAGTCGGCGGGTGCGCTGCGCTTACCCGCCCTACAAGAACAGATACGTCGCCAGTGGCGGGTGCGCTGCGCTTACCCGCCCTACAAGGACAGATACGTCGCCAGTGGCGGGTGCGCTGCGCTTACCCGCCTTACAGGTTAATTCATGGCATCCAAAAGCCATATCATTTTTGCATAGACTCCAGAGAAAACGATATTTTTTCTTCGCTAACGGCTGTGGCGTAATAGCGTTATTCGCTTAAAGGAGTCTCGCTATGCCACGTTCGCTTTATCACACCGACAGCGCCCTTAACGCCGACACGCTGCTGCCGCTACATGCGCAGTACGGCGGCCCGGTCTGGGTTTATGACGCGCAGATCATCCGCGCGCAAATCGACCGCCTGCGTCAGTTCGATGTCATTCGTTATGCGCAGAAAGCCTGCTCGAATATTCATATCCTGCGTCTGATGCGCGAGGCGGGCGTTAAAGTGGATTCCGTGTCGCTCGGCGAGATCGAACGCGCTATCGCCGCGGGCTACGATCCGCGCCGTCATCCGGATGACGTCGTGTTTACGGCGGATGTGCTGGATGAGGCGACCCTCGCCCGCGTGCATGAACTGGGTGTGCCGGTCAACGCGGGCTCGGTGGACATGCTGGAGCAGCTCGGCGCGGTGTCGCCGGGGCATCGCGTCTGGCTGCGTATCAATCCGGGCTTTGGTCACGGCCACAGCCAGAAAACCAACACCGGCGGCGAGAACAGCAAACACGGTATCTGGTACAGCGATCTCCCGGCCGCGCTGGCGGTAATGCAGCGCTATCAACTGAAGCTTATCGGAATGCACATGCATATCGGCTCGGGCGTCGATTACGGGCATCTGGAGCGCGTATGCGGCGCGATGGTAAGTCAGGTGATTGAGTTCGGGCAGGATCTGGAGGCGATCTCCGCCGGCGGCGGGCTCTCCATTCCTTACCGCGAGGGCGACGAAACCATCGATACCGGCCACTATTTCGGCCTGTGGAACCGCGCTCGCGAGCAGATCGCCGCGCATTTCGGCCACCCCATTAAGCTTGAAATTGAGCCGGGGCGTTTTCTGGTGGCGGAATCGGGCGTGCTGGTGGCGCAGGTGCGCAGCGTTAAAGAGATGGGATCGCGCCATTTCGTGTTGATCGACGCGGGCTTTAACGATCTGATGCGCCCGTCGATGTACGGCAGCTATCACCATATTTCCGCGCTGGCGGCGGATGGGCGCGATTTGCGCGACGCGCCGAGGCTGGACACGGTGGTTGCTGGGCCGCTGTGCGAATCGGGCGATGTGTTTACGCAGCAGGAGGGCGGCAAGGTGGAAACCCGCGCGCTGCCGGCGGTGCGTCCGGGCGATTATCTGGTGCTGCACGATACCGGCGCGTATGGCGCGTCAATGTCATCAAACTACAACAGCCGTCCGCTCCTGCCGGAAGTGCTGCTGGAAAACGGTGAGGCGCGCACCATTCGCCGTCGTCAGACGATCGACGAATTACTGGCGCTTGAGCGTTTTTAACGGCGCGACGGCGTAAGGGCCGGGCGCGACGGAATCCCGCAACACCAGGGTGCCGGTAAACGGCGGGATCGCGGCAAGCGGTTCGTCGCGCGCCAGCCGCACCGCGCTCTCAATCGCGGTGGTTATCATATCTTCGATCGGCAGACAGACCGTCGAGAGCCCCGGCTCAAGCCAGGCGGCGCTCGGCGCGTCGTCGAAGCCAAACAACGACACATCTTCAGGGATACGCAGGCCCGCCTGGTAGAGCGCTTTCGACGCGCCCAGCGCCATGTCGTCATTGCAGGCGAACAGCGCGCTGAAACGCACGCCGCGCTCCAGCAACTCCTGGCAGCGCGCATGGCCGCCGCTCATGCTGGAATCGCCGTTTTTAATCAGCGCCTCGTTCCCTGCGATGCCGTGTTTTTCCAGCGCCCGCCGGTAGCCCAGCAGACGCGCCTGGCCGGTGGGCGTGGCGAGCGACACCGTAATGCAGGCGATCTCCCTGTGCCCCTGTGCAATCAGATATTCCACCGCCTGAAAAGCCGCGTCCTGTTGTTCGAAAAAGACGCAGCGCTCGCGCGCCTGGCTGACGTCGCGGTTGATTATCACCAGCGGCACGGCGGTGTTATCGATCAGCTCCATAATCGCGGTTTCGCTCATATGGCGGGTGTAGAGGACGATAGCGTCGCACTGCCGGTCCGCCAGCATCTGCACGGCTTCCAGCTCGCGGGCGGGCGTGTCGTGGCCGTCGGTGACGATAAGCTGCTTGCCATGCGCCTCGGTCTGGCGCGACGCCTGCTGCAACAGACGCCCGAAGTAGAAGCCGTTAAAGCTCGATACCACCAGGCCAATGCTGTTACTGGTGCGGTGCGCCAGCGATCGGGCCAGCAGGTTAGGGCGGTATCCCAGTTCTTCCATTGCCCGAAAAACCTGCGCGCGGGTGCTCTCTTTCACCTGGCCCGTGTTATTCAGCACGCGTGAAACGGTCGCTTTGGAAACGCCTGCCCGAACTGAAACATCCCGCATTGTCACCATTCCCTTCGCTCCCGTTGTCGTCGTGATTCGATGGAGTTTAACACACAAGCCGGGCGGCAACCGGGCCGCCCCGCGCGTCTGGCGGTCGTTCAGAGGTCGGTTTATTCTGGTATGCCAAATGAGGGTGTTTTGAATATTTGGAATACCAATGACCGTTTGTGGGAGAGACGTCACAGATAATTACGCCGGGCGATCCTATTTTTTGGCATACCAAAAAAGGTATTCAGCGGTAACCTTTCTGATAAAAAAGCCACATTCAAAGAGGGCACACCCTATGGCATTCCAGGAAAAGTTGATCGATTCTCTGGGCAGTTTCGCAACAAAATTCAACAGTTACCGCTATATCATGGCCATCAAGGCGTCGTTTATTACGCTGATGCCCGTGATCATCGTCGGCGCTTTTTCGGTGCTGATCTCTAACATGGTGCTGGATCCGAAAAACGGGCTGGCGAGTTTCCAGTCGCTGGCCTTTCTCTCGGCGCTCAAGCCCATCACCAGCGCCATTAACTACGCGACGCTGAATTTCTTAAACATTGGCGCGGTGTTTTTAATCGGCATCGAACTTGGACGTATCAACGGCATCAAGACGCTTTTTCCCGGCCTGCTGGCGGTGATCTGCTTTATCTGCGTGACGCCGACCACGGTCGAAATGCTGGTGGATGGCGAAATGCACGTCGTGAAAGATGTGCTGCTGCGCCAGTTCTCCGACACCCGCAGTCTGTTCCTTGGGATGTTTATCGCCATTCTGTCCGTTGAGATCTACACCTGGCTTGAGCATCGCGACGGGCTGAAAATTAAAATGCCCGATACCGTGCCGCCGAACGTCTCGGCGTCGTTCTCAGCGCTGATCCCGGCGATCATCACGACCACCGCGATCGCCACGTTCGGTTTTGTGTTCCATCAGGTGACCGGCATGTATCTCTACGATGCGGTTTATCAGGTGGTGCAGCAGCCGCTGGAGCGCGTGGTGCAGAGCCTGCCGGGTATTCTGCTGCTGATGTTCGTCGCCCAGCTCTTCTGGGTGATAGGCATTCACGGCAACCAGATGATTAAGCCCATCCGCGAACCGCTGCTGCTCGGCGCGATTACCGTCAACATGAGCGCCTTTGAGCAGGGCAAAGAGGTGCCGAACATCATCACTATGCCGTTCTGGGATGTCTATATGAGCATCGGCGGTTCCGGGCTGACCATCGGCCTGCTGATCGCGGTGATGATCGCCACCAAACGCAAAGAGATGAAGGAGATAGCCAAGCTCTCGTTTGGCCCTGGCATTTTCAACATCAACGAACCGGTGATTTTCGGGATGCCGATTATGCTCAACCCGATCCTGGCGGTGCCCTTTATTATCACGCCGCTGGTAACGGGCTCGATAGGCTATTTCGCAACGGTCATGGGTTTCGCCGGGAAAGCCGTCGTCATGGTGCCCTGGACCACGCCGCCGCTGATTAACGCCTGGCTCTCCACCGCAGGCTCGATGGGGGCGGTCGTCACGCAACTGGTCTGTATTCTGGTGTCCATTCTTATCTATCTGCCGTTTGTGAAGATTGCGTCGCGCCGCGCGGAGCAGGCGCAGGCAGAAGCCACCCGCGTTGAAACCGCGAAAAACGTATGAGGACCGCATGAGCGAAAAAACTCTCGCCATCCCGCAGGATTTCATTCTCGGCGCGGCGTCGTCCGCCTGGCAGACCGAAGGATGGAGCGGTAAAAAACCGGGCCAGGACTCCTGGCTCGATCTCTGGTATCAAAACGATCGCCATGTGTGGCACGACGGCTACGGCCCGGCGGGCGCGACCGACCTTATCAACCGCTACGAAGAAGACGTGGCGCTGATGAAACAGGCGGGGCTGACGCACTACCGCACCTCCATCAACTGGTCGCGCTTTTTCACCGATTATGAAAAAGGCATCGTCGATGAAGAGTACGCGGCGTATTACGACCGCTTTCTGGACGCGATCAGGGCGGCGGGCGTCGAACCGATGATCTGCCTTGAGCATTACGAGCTGCCGGGCTATCTCTTTGAAAAATATGGCGGCTGGTCGTCTAAAAAAGTGGTCGAGCTGTTTGTGCGCTACGCCGAAACAGTCTTTGAGCGCTACCACCAGAAAGTGTCGCGCTGGTTTACCTTCAACGAGCCGATTGTGGTGCAGACGCGTGTCTATCTCGACGCGCTGCGCTGGCCGTATGAGCAGAACACCGCGACCTGGATGCAGTGGAATCACCATAAAACACTCGCCACCGCGAAGGTGGTGCGATTGTTTCGCGAGAAAGGCTACGCGGGCAGCGTGGGGGTGATCCTGAACCCGGAAGTGACCTATCCGCGCTCGCGGGCGCCGCACGATGTCAACGCCGCCGAACGCTACGATCTCTTCTATAACCGCATCTTCCTCGACCCGTTAGTGAAGGGCATGTATCCGCCTGAGCTGGTGCAATTACTTGAGGAACACGGCGTGGCGTGGGAGTACAGCGAAGAGGAGCTTGCCGTCATTCGCGACAACACCGTGGATGAGCTTGGCATCAATCTTTATTACCCGCATCGCGTCAAAGCGCCGTCGCGCGCCTGGCACCCGGAGACGCCGTTCCATCCGGCGTATTACTACGAGCCGTTCGAGCTGCCGGGGCGGCGAATGAACACATCGCGTGGCTGGGAGATCTACCCTCGCATCATTTACGACATGGCGATGCGGCTCAAAAATGAGTACGGCAATATTCCGTGGTTTGTCGCGGAGAGCGGGATGGGCGTTGAAAACGAAGCGCAGTTTCGCAACGCCGACGGCGTGATTGAAGATGATTACCGTATCGGGTTTATCGGCGAACACCTGTACCAGACGCTGCTGGCGCGCGAGGCGGGCGCAAACTGCCAGGGCTATATGCTGTGGGCGTTTACCGACAACGTCTCGCCGATGAACGCCTTTAAAAACCGCTATGGTCTTGTCGAGATTGACCTTGAGCGCCAGCGCGCCAGACGCGCGAAAAAATCGCTGCACTGGTACAGGCGACTGCGCGAGTCGCGCACCCTGACCCTCACGATTGATGATGAATGGAAATAAGGAACCGCTGATGAAACGTATCGTACTGTGCTGTTCCGCCGGCATGTCTACATCGCTGGTGGTCACGAAAATGGAAAAAACCGCCGTCGAGCGCGGGCTTGACCTGAAAATCTACGCCATCCCCGAGCAGAATCTGCGCGATGAATTAGAACAACACGGCGGCGACATTCAGGTGGTGCTGCTGGGGCCGCAGGTGCGCTTTAAGCTTGCGGAAAATAAAAAATTGACCGACGAGCACCAGATCCCGATCGCGGTCATTGATTCTGTCGCTTATGGCACGCTTAACGGCGCGAAAGTTCTCGATCAGGCGTTATCTCTGGTAATCTAACGCGCCGCGAAGCCGCCTTGCGGCACGCGAAATTGGGTCCATTCAGAGCACAGGTGATCACGTGGAGAAGGCAGTCGTTCCGCCGGAGAAAAAGCAGTATCAGGAGATTGGTGAGGATCTGCGCGCGCAAATTATCCAGGGCCACTACCCGGTCGGCTCCCGTCTTCCGCCGGAGCGCAATATCGCCGAGAAATATGGCGTCAGCCGCACCATCGTGCGCGAAGCGCTGCTGATGCTGGAGTTGCAGGGCACGGTAGACATTCGCCAGGGCTCAGGCGTCTATGTGATGCGCATTCCGGCAGAGCACGAAGCCGAAGAGGAGCGTTTTTTCTCAAGCGATATCGGCCCGTTTGAAATGCTGCAGGCGCGGCAACTGCTGGAGAGCAACATTGCCGCGTTCGCCGCGAAAATGGCGACCAAAGCGGATATCGACAATCTGCGGCGGATACTGGAGCAGGAACAGCGCGCTATCGCCATGAACGACACCACGCAGGACAACAACAAGCTGTTTCATCTGGTGCTGGCGGGCGCGTCGCAAAACCAGATGCTGCTGGCGACGGTTGAAAGCATCTGGCATCACATGGACAGCAGCCCGCTCTGGCAGCAGCTGCGCGCCCATATCGAAACCCGCGCGCATCGCCTTAAATGGCTTGGCGATTACCAGACGATCCTCGCGGCGCTGCGCCGTCGCGACGTGATGGGCGCCTGGCAGGCGATGTGGCAGCATCTGGAGAATGTGAAAAACAGCCTGATGGAGCTTTCCGATGCCGATGCGCCCGATTTCGACGGCTATCTGTTTGAGTCGGTGCCGATTTTCCAGGGAAAACTGCAATGAATATCGTGCCGCTGTATGAGGCCCCGCAGCATGCGGAGCAGGTGACTGACTGGCTCTGGCAGGCGTTCGGGGCATCGATGCCGCGCGCGTTTTTTGCAAGCATTGTGACGCACAGCCAGGCGCCGGGACAACTGCCGCTGACGTTTGTGGCGATCGACGGCGAACGGCTGCTTGGCACCGTGGGGCTATGGCGCTGTGATTTGATAAGCCGTCAGGATCTTTTTCCGTGGCTGGCGGCGCTCTATATCGACGAGGCGCAGCGCGGCAAGGGGCTTGGCGGAGCGTTACAGCGCGCGGTGATGAACTACGCACGCCAGCACGGTTTTCAGGAGCTGTTTCTCTACTCCGCCTGCCGGGATTACTACGAGCGTTTCGGCTGGGCGTATATCGGCGACGGTCTGGACTATCCTGACCAGACCGTGCATCTCTATCGCTACGATTTATCCGTTTCGGCGGGCGCCACCACCGAGTGACGGCGCACCAGCGTCGGGGTAAAGATATTGGTAATTTCCGGCGGCGGGAGGTTATCCGCCAGCGCTAACGCGAGTTCCGCCGCCTGGGTCGCCATGGTGACGATCGGGTAGCGGATGGTCGTCAACCGCGGGCGCACATAGCGCGACACCAGCACATCATCAAATCCAATCAGTGAAATCTCCTGCGGCACCGTGATGCCGTTATCGTTCAACACGCCCATCGCGCCTGCCGCCATCGAATCGTTATAACAGGCCACGGCGGTAAACTGTTTCCCCTGACCGAGCAGCTCGGTCATCGCCTGTTCGCCGCCGCTTTCATCCGGCTCAGCCCAGGCGACCAGCCGGTCGTTGCAGGGTAAATCATGTTCGCGCAGCGCGTCGTAGTAGCCCTGTAAACGATCCTCGGCATCCGAAATCGCATGATTTGAACAGAGATACCCGATGCGCGTATGGCCCTGCTGAATCAAATGCCGGGTGGCAAGCCAGGCGCCGTAACGGTCGTCGAGCGCCACGCAGCGCGCTTCGAAGCCCGGCAGAATACGGTTGATCAATACCATGCCGGGGATCTGCTTCATCAGTGGAATGAGATCTTCGTCAGGAATGGTTTTGGCGTGCACCACCAGCGCCGCGCAGCGGTGGCGAATCAGTTGCTCAATCGCCTGACGCTCTTTCTGTTCACTGTGGTAGCCGTTCCCGATAAGCAGGAAATTCCCGGTGTGGTAGGCCACCTGTTCGACCGCTTTCACCATCGCTCCGAAGAACGGGTCCGAGACGTCGCCCACTACCAGGCCTATGGTTTCCGTGGTTTGCTGGGCCAGCGCCCGGGCGTTGGCGTTAGGGTGATAGCTGAGCTGTTCCATGGCGCTCAGCACCGCCTGGCGGGAGGCGTCACTGGCTTTGGGGGAGTCGTTAATAACGCGGGAGACTGTAGCAACAGAGACTCCCGCAAGCCGCGCAACATCCTTAATAGTCGGCATTCAGTACCTTCAGGGGTAAGCGTTTACACTGCGGTAAGTGTTACGGAAAAGTGCAGCCACTTCAAGCCACATGCCGGGTGAGCGGGCGCTTGCTCACAAAAGCCAGGCAATGAATTAAGGAGCGCGTACCTGCGGATGTAACGAGAAAAAGCCAAATAATTTCAGATAAAACCTTTAGTTACACTTTGCGAAGGGCTGTTGCGATTGCTGGCTGGCGGGTAGCGCTCGCGGGTTGCTACATTTGAGATCCCAGAGGTATTGATAGGTGAAGTCAGCGTCTTAGCTGATCACAACACTTACACCAACCTGCGCGGATGCGCAGGTTTTTTTTTGCCTCTCTTCCGCCCGGCAATCACTATTGCGCACGTGAATTCCTTCACCACATCTATTCATCACGCCCGGCCTGCCAATTTCTCCTGTCGCCCCTCTTCGCCGAGTCGTGTAATCTGCGATAACTATACTTAACCCTCGCTAAAGGAAAACAAAGGGCGTTGATATGGTTTTAAAATTCTTTCGTTGGCTGTTCCGTTTGCTCTTTCGCATCCAGGTATACGGAGATACCGGGCCGCTGACTCAGCAGCGCGTTCTGATCACGCCAAATCACGTTTCGTTCCTTGATGGCGCGCTGATGGCGCTTTTCCTGCCTGTCCGCCCGGTATTCGCGGTCTACACCTCTATCAGCCAGCAGTGGTATATGCGCGCGCTGAAGCCGCTTATCGATTTTGTACCGCTCGACCCGACCAAGCCGATGTCGGTTAAACAGCTGGTGCGCCTGGTCGGCGAGGGGCGTCCGGTGGTGATTTTCCCGGAGGGGCGCATCTCCATCAGCGGCTCGCTGATGAAAATCTATGAAGGCGCGGGCTTTGTGGCGGCGAAATCGCAGGCCACGGTCATCCCGGTACGTATTGAAGGCGCGGAGCTGACGTTTTTCAGCCGCCTGAAAGGGCTGGTGAAACGCCGCGTGTTCCCGCGTATTTCCATTCATATTCTGCCGCCGACCAGCATCCCGATGCCTGACGCGCCGAAAGCGCGCGACCGCCGCAAAATGGCGGGCGAAATGCTGCATCAGGTCATGATGGAAGCGCGCATGGCGGCGCGTCCGCGCGAAACGCTGTTTGAAGCGCTCATCAACGCGCAAAAGCGCTACGGCGAGGGCAAAAACTGTCTGGAAGATATCAACTTCACGCCGGACACCTACCGCAGCCTCATGATGAAAACGCTGTTCGTGGGGCGCATTCTTGATAAATACAGCGCGCCGCGCGAGGCCATCGGCCTGATGTTGCCGAACGCCAGCATCAGCGCCGCGGTGATTTTCGGCGCGGTGATGCGCGGGCGAATTCCGGCGATGATGAACTACACCGCTGGCGTGCAGGGGCTGACCAGCGCGATTACCGCCGCGCAGATCAAAACCATTTTCACCTCGCGCCAGTTCCTGGATAAAGGCAAGCTCTGGCATCTGCCGGAGCAAATCACTTCCGTGCGCTGGGTCTTCCTGGAAGATCTGAAAGGCGAAGTCACGGCGAAGGACAAAGCGTGGATCTTCGCGCATCTGTTAATGCCGCGCCTGGCGCAGGTGGAGCAGCAGCCGGAAGACGCGGCGCTGATCCTCTTTACTTCAGGTTCAGAAGGCAACCCGAAAGGCGTGGTGCACAGCCATAAGAGTCTGCTCGCGAACGTTGAGCAGATCCGCACCATCGCGGATTTCACCGCCGACGACAAATTTATGTCGGCGCTGCCGCTGTTCCACTCTTTTGGTCTGACGGTGGGGCTGTTTACGCCGCTGCTGACCGGCGCGGAAGTGTTCCTCTACCCAAGCCCGCTGCACTACCGCGTGGTGCCGGAGCTGGTGTATGACCGCAACTGTACGGTGATTTTCGGCACGTCCACCTTCCTCGGCCACTATGCACGCTTCGCGCATCCGTACGATTTCCACCTGGTGCGCTATGTGGTAGCCGGTGCCGAGAAGCTGCAAGAGAGCACCAAACAAATCTGGCAGGATAAATTCGGCCTGCGCATTCTGGAAGGCTATGGCGTGACCGAATGCGCGCCAGTGGTGTCTATTAACGTGCCGATGGCGGCGAAGCCGGGCACCGTCGGGCGTATTCTGCCGGCGATGGACGCGCGTCTGGTGGAAGTGCCGGGCATTGAGCAGGGCGGGCGTTTGCAGCTGAAAGGCCCGAACATCATGAAAGGCTATCTGCGCGTGGAAAACCCGGGCGTGCTGGAAACGCCTGCGGCGGAAAACCCGCAAGGCGTCAGCGAGCCAGGCTGGTATGACACCGGCGATATCGTCGCTTTCGACGAGCAGGGCTTTGTGCAGATCCAGGGGCGCGCCAAACGCTTTGCCAAAATCGCGGGCGAGATGGTGTCACTTGAGATGGTCGAAGGCCTGGCGCTGGCGGTCTCGCCGGAGAAAATGCACGCCACGGCGATTAAACACGATGCCGCGAAAGGTGAAGCGCTGGTGCTTTTCACCACCGATCCGGAGCTGAACCGCGAGAAACTGGCGCAGCAGGCACGCAGTAAAGGCGTTCCGGAGCTGGCCGTACCGCGTGATATCCGCTTCCTCAAACAGCTGCCGTTACTTGGCAGCGGCAAACCGGATTTCGTGACGCTGAAAAAAATCGTCGACGAAGAAGAGGCCCACCATGCCTGATTCGCACATCCAGAACGGATCGCTGTTTTCGCGGGGAATGATGGCGGTTATCGCCGCGCAGTTTCTCTCGGCGTTTGGCGATAACGCGCTGCTGTTCGCCACTCTTGCGCTGCTTAAGCAGCAGCTCTATCCGGAATGGAGCCAGCCGGTGCTGCAGATGGTATTCGTCTGCGCCTACATTCTGCTGGCGCCGTTCGTGGGCCAGGTCGCGGACAGCTTCTCCAAAGGGCGGGTGATGATGGTCGCCAACGGCCTGAAGCTGCTCGGCGCGGTGGCTATTGTTTTCGGCGGCAACCCGTTTGCCGGTTATACGCTGGTGGGCGTTGGCGCGGCGGCGTATTCGCCCGCCAAGTACGGCATTCTCGGCGAGATAACGACCGGCGACCGTCTGGTGAAAGCGAACGGCCTGATGGAGTCGTCGACGATCGCGGCGATCCTGATTGGCTCTATGGCTGGCGGTATGCTGGCGGACTGGCACGTGGGCGCAGCGCTTGGCGTCTGTGCGTTAGCCTACGCGGGCGCGGTGGGCGCGAACCTGCTTATCCCGAAACTGGGTGCCGCGCGGCCAGGCCAGTCGTGGCGCGTCGCCCCGATGACGCGCAGCTTCTTTAACGCCTGCCGTACGCTGTGGCATAACGACGAAACCCGCTTCTCGCTGGTCGGCACCAGCATGTTCTGGGGCGCGGGCGTTACGCTGCGTTTTCTGCTGGTGCTGTGGGTGCCGGTAGCGCTCGGCATTACCGATAACGCCACGCCGACCTACCTGAACGCGATGGTGGCGGTCGGTATTGTGGCGGGCGCGGGGGCGGCGGCGAAACTGGTGACGCTGGAGCGTGTGTCGCGCTGCATGCCTGCGGGCATTCTGATTGGCGTCGCGGTTATCTTCTTCTCGCTCCAGCAGGCGGCGCTGCCGGCTTATCTGTTGCTGCTGCTGATAGGCTTTTTCGGCGGGTTCTTCGTGGTGCCGCTCAACGCGCTGTTGCAGGAGCGCGGTAAGCGTTCCGTTGGCGCAGGCAACGCGATTGCGGTGCAAAACCTCGGCGAGAATACTGCGATGTTGCTGATGCTGGGGCTCTATTCGCTGGCGGTGAAACTCTCGCTGCCGGTGGTGGGGATTGGCGTCGGCTTCGGCGCGATTTTCGCGCTGGCTATCGCCGGGCTCTGGCTGTGGCGACGTAAGCAGTAAAAAAAGACCCGCTCCGGCGGGTCTTTTTACATCGATTGCTGATGATGAAGCGGCACTTACGGCGCCGGGTAGGTATAGACCTGATGCACCGCTTCCAGCTCCGCCAGCACGTCTTCGTTAAGCGTCACATGCAGGCTTTCGACGTTGGTTTTCAGCTGTTCCATCGTTGTCGCGCCAAGCAGCGTGCTCGCTACAAACTGCTGCTGGCGCACGAACGCCAGCGCCATCTGCGCCGGATCGAGCCCGTGACGTTTCGCCACATCGACATACGCCGCCACCGCTTTTTGCGACTGCGCGCTGCTGTAACGCGTAAAACGGCTGAAGAGCGTATTGCGCGCGCCAGCGGGCTTCGCGCCGTTCAGGTATTTGCCGGTCAGCGTGCCGAACGCCAGCGCGGAATAGGCGAGCAACTCCACGCCCTCGAACTGGCTCACTTCGGCCAGACCCACTTCAAAGCTACGGTTCAGTAAGCTATACGGGTTCTGGATGGTGACGATGCGCGGCAGATCGTGTTTATCCGCCAGATGCAGGTAGCGCATCACGCCAAAGGCGGTTTCATTCGAGACGCCGATATAGCGGATTTTCCCCGCACGCTGGAATTCCGCCAGCGCTTCCAGGGTTTCCAGCAGCGTGACGACCGGCGCGCTGTCGCTCCAGGTATAGCCCAGCTTGCCAAAGCAGTTGGTCGGGCGCTGCGGCCAGTGCACTTGATAGAGATCGAGATAATCCGTCTGTAAACGTTTCAGGCTGGCGTCGAGCGCGTCGCGGATATTTTTACGATCCAGCGCCTGGTTAGGACGGATGCCGCTGTCGCTGTTGCGGCTCGGGCCGCTGACTTTGGAGGCGATCACCAGCTTCTCGCGGTTCGCGCGTTTCTTCAGCCAGTTGCCGACATAGGTTTCCGTCAGGCCCTGCGTTTCGGGGCGCGGCGGGACGGGATACATTTCGGCGACATCAATGAGGTTTATGCCCTGGCTTACCGCGTAATCGAGCTGTTCATGGGCGTCGGCCTCGCTGTTTTGTTCACCAAAGGTCATGGTTCCCAGCCCCAGCGTGCTGACTTCAAGTGAGCTATGAGGGATACGGTGATAATGCATAGCCGGCCTACCTTCTGTTGTTCAGTCCGCGTCAGGCCATTCCTGACAAAGGAATATAAACATGGCAGAGGGGAGACAAAAGGAAAAGAGTGAAGGGAGAAAAAACCAAAAGGTCAGCGCGATGCTGACCTTTTATTTAACGCTCAATGATTTGCGAAACCTGGTCGCGGTTAATCTGCATCTCGTTACCCTGTGGGTCGCGATAGCTGACCAGCCCGGTTTCGTCATCGACCTGCGGTTTGCCTTCAGTCAGGATCATCCGGCCATCTTTGGTCGCCATGACGTAATCACTGCTACAGCCTGAAACCGCGAAGGCCAATCCGACGGCAGAAATTGCTACAGCCCATTTTTTCATTGTTTTTCGCCTCATCAGGAAGGGGTCCACGTAGAGTCTAGTAAAAAGCAGCGAGGCGGCGTGAAAAAGCAGCAAATTCTTAAAAGCACAGGGGAATAAACAAAAACGCTCCCGAAGGAGCGTCCGATTACAGCGGTTTTTTCTTGTTGCGCAGCAGATTGAGGCTTTCCACGGCGATGGAGAAAAACATCGCGAAGTAAATGTAGCCTTTCGGCACGTGAATATCGAAGCTCTCCAGCATCAGGGTGAAGCCCACCAGGATCAGGAAAGAGAGCGCCAGCATCTTCACGGACGGATGTCGCTCGACAAACTCGCCGATAGGGCGTGCCGCGAACATCATCACACCCACGGCGATAACCACCGCCGCCATCATAATAAACAGATGATCGGAGAGGCCAACCGCGGTAATGACCGAATCCAGGCTGAAGATAATATCCAGCAGCATGATCTGGAAGATGGCGCCAAAGAAGGAGTGCACATTGGTTTTCAGGCCTTCTTCTTCGCCTTCGATCGTCTCGTGGATCTCTTTACTGGCTTTCCAGATAAGGAACAGGCCGCCCAGCAGCAGGATCAGATCCCGTATCGAGATAGCCTGATCGAACACGGTAAACAGCGGGTTAGTGAGCTTCACGACCCAGGCGATCGACGCCAGCAGCGCGAGGCGCATAATCATCGCTGCGCCGAGGCCCATTTTACGGGCCAGCGCCTGCTGAGACTTCGGCAGTTTCGCCACCACCAGAGAGAGAAAAATGATATTGTCGATCCCAAGCACAATCTCCAGCAGCGTCAGCGTACCGAGCGCCAGCCAGGCGTTGGGATCTGTTATCCATGCAAACAACATTCAAAAAGTCCTGCTCAAAGAAACAAAACGCTAATTATATGCGTCTGCGCATGGCTGTTGACAAAAATTTAAGGCGTTCATAACAAAAAATGACGCGCCAGCAGGGCGGCGGTAAAGTTTTTCTTCAGGTAAAAGCCGCGCGGCAGCGTCAGTATCGGCTCGCCATGCGCGCCGAAGGCGGGCGTCAGCGCTTTGCTGTTGGCGGCTTTTGGACGCAGCTGCAACACCTCTCCGTGACGCGCGGTAATGCGCTCCACCTGCCCGAGCACAATCAAGTCCATCAACTCTTCCCAGTCGCGACGCAGCTGATCGTCTTCCTGCGGCGAGGGGCTCCAGAGCAGCGGCGCCCCGACGCGTCGCACGGCCAGCGGAATTTCACGCTCGCCTTCCACCGGCACCCACAACACGCGACGGAGCTTATGACGCACGTGGCTGGTTTCCCATGTCACGCCCGTATTACCGGTCAGCGGGGCGACGCACACAAACGTGGTCTCAAGCGGGCGCCCCTGGCCGTCTATCGGGATCGTTTTTAGCTCCACGCCAAGCGCGGCGAAGTCCTGTTCCGGCTTACTGCCTGCGCTGGCACCGAGCCAGCGCTCCAGCAGTACGCCGATCCAGCCTTTATCGCGACGTAAATCGGGAGGCGTTTCGAGCCCCGCCAGCGCCGCCAGCTCGCCAAGCGTCAGCCCCGCTAACTGCTGCGCCTGATGCAGCAGCTGCGCTTCATCGACGGGCGGTTGAGTAAGAGGAGCGAGGGATGCCATAACCATTACCTTTTGTTTAAAAAATGAACAGTAAAAAGCGTGCTTGTGGAAAGAGTTTACCTGCTTGTTAGCAAACGAGACAATGCTATGATTTAAAATGCTTTTTATTCTGAAAAAAGATTTCCTGCGTGGCGGAAAATGAGGTTGTTCAATTCTGGTCACCGACAATAAACAGGATCTTACACCAGTTTATCCACAGAAAAATGGGATAACTGTGTAAATCCCTTACTACTGTTTCGATTTACAGCCTTGACGGACGGGGAAAACCCTCTTTTTTAGCAAATTGTGACTAAGTTATTGGCATAATCTGTGGATAAAAACGACGCTGGTCGATCTTTCGTCAGAGTAAGGATCGTGAGTGTGATGATCGTCACATTGCATAGTGAATATCATGCTTTTTTAATTTTAATCGTTTGAATAGAAATAAAATTTTATCTATAAGAATTATCCTTAGTGATAAGTTGTTTTGGGTTTTCCCTGGGAAATAAGACACTTCTTCACAAAGATATCCACAGAAAAAGTGAATAAAAGCGGGCTTCTGCCGCTTCCCCTGTTTATAACCCCGCATATTTTTGTGAGTTATTCAAATGTTATTCCTGTGCGCACCCGCTAACAGAGTGGTTTACCGTCAATGAGGAGTATGAAACAATCGTTACTATCCAGGTTTATTTTGAGGTAGTCCGGTGATCGATGATGATGGCTACCGCCCGAATGTTGGTATCGTGATCTGTAATCGTCAGGGGCAGGTAATGTGGGCCAGACGTTTTGGTCAGCACTCCTGGCAATTCCCGCAAGGCGGCATTAATCCTGGCGAGTCGGCGGAGCAGGCGATGTACCGCGAGCTTTTCGAAGAAGTCGGTTTACAACGAAAAGATGTGCGCATCCTTGCCACAACCCGAAACTGGTTACGTTACAAATTACCAAAACGTTTGGTGCGTTGGGACACAAAGCCGGTATGTATCGGCCAGAAACAAAAGTGGTTTCTTCTGCAGTTAATGAGCAACGACGCCGATATCAACATGCAAACCAGCAGTACGCCAGAATTTGACGGCTGGCGGTGGGTGAGCTTCTGGTATCCGGTGCGCCAGGTGGTCTCTTTTAAGCGCGATGTATATCGTCGGGTCATGAAGGAGTTCGCAAGCGTTGTGATGCCGATGCAGGAGAGCGCGCCACCGCAGCGTAATCCTTCGCCTGCCTGGCGACGTAAAAGAGGTTAAGCCACGCAAATTATGCTCACCCGGTTGCGAGAAATAGTCGAGAAAGTCGCCAGCGCCCCGCGCCTCAACGAGGCGCTGGATATTCTCGTTACGGATATCTGTCTTGCGATGGATACCGAAGTTTGTTCGGTTTATCTCGCCGACCATGACCGGCGTTGCTATTACCTCATGGCAACCAAGGGGCTGAAAAAGCCGCGCGGGCGTACCGTGACGCTGGCCTTTGACGAAGGCATCGTCGGGCTTGTCGGACGTCTCGCCGAGCCGATTAACCTCGCGGATGCGCAAAAACACCCGAGCTTTAAATACATTCCCGCTGTGCGCGAAGAACGTTTCCGCGCCTTTCTCGGCGTGCCGATTATTCAGCGCCGCCAGTTGCTTGGCGTTTTAGTCGTCCAGCAGCGCGAGCTGCGCCAGTATGACGAGAGCGAAGAATCCTTCCTGGTGACGCTCGCCACCCAGATGGCGGCTATCCTGTCGCAATCTCAGCTTACCGCGCTGTTTGGCCAGTACCGTCAGACGCGTATCCGCGCGCTTCCGGCCTCGCCGGGCGTGGCGATTGCGCAGGGCTGGATGGACGCCACGCTGCCGCTCATGGAGCAGGTGTATGAAGCCTCAACGCTCGATACCGGGCTTGAGCGCGAACGCCTGACCACCGCGCTCGAAGAAGCCGCTGGCGAATTCCGCCGCTACAGCAAACGCTTCGCCGCAGGCGCGCAGAAAGAGACGGCGGCGATTTTCGATCTCTACTCGCACCTGTTGTCCGACGCGCGGCTGCGTCGCGAACTCTACGACGAGGTTGATAAAGGTTCAGTCGCCGAGTGGGCGGTCAAAAAGGTTATCGAGAAATTCGCCGAGCAGTTTGCTGCGCTGACCGATGGCTATATGAAAGAGCGCGCCGGCGATCTGCGCACGCTCGGACAGCGCCTGCTGTTCCATCTCGACGATAACATCCAGAGCCCAAATACCTGGCCGGAGCGTTTTGTGCTGGTGGCGGATGAGCTTTCCGCTGCGACGCTCGCCGAGTTGCCGCAGGACCGGCTGATGGGCGTTGTCGTGCGCGACGGCGCCGCCAACTCTCATGCCGCCATCATGGTGCGCGCGATGGGTATCCCGACGGTCATGGGCGCGGATATCCAGCCTGCTGTGCTGCATCACCGTATGCTGGTGGTGGATGGTTATCGCGGCGAATTGCTGGTCGACCCAAGCCCGGTGCTGCTTCATGAATATCAGCGGCTGATTAGCGAAGAAAACGAACTTAGCCGGATCGCCGAAGATTATGTCGAGCAGCCCGCCTGTCTGAAAAGCGGCGAACGGGTACAGGTCATGCTGAATGCGGGCCTGAGCCCGGAGCATGAAGAGAAACTGGGCAGCCGTATCGACGGTATCGGCCTCTACCGCACCGAAATCCCGTTTATGCTGCAAAGCGGTTTTCCCTCCGAAGAAGAGCAGGTGGCGCAGTACCAGGGCATGTTGCAGATGTTTAACGACAAGCCGGTGACGCTGCGTACGCTCGATGTCGGCGCGGATAAACAGCTGCCCTATATGCCCATCAGCGAGGAAAACCCGTGCCTCGGCTGGCGCGGTATCCGCATTACGCTCGATCAGCCGGAGATCTTTTTGATCCAGGTGCGCGCCATGCTACGCGCCAATGCCGCGACCGGTAATCTCAGCATTCTGTTGCCGATGATCACGAGCATCGACGAAGTGGACGAAGCCCGTCGGCTTATCGATCGCGCTGGCCGTGAAATGGAAGAGATGCTTGGCTACGAGATCCCTAAACCCCGGCTCGGCGTGATGGTGGAAGTTCCGTCAATGCTCTTCATGCTGCCTCACCTGGCAAGCCGCGTTGATTTTATTTCCGTCGGCACCAACGACCTTACCCAATACCTGCTGGCGGTAGATCGCAATAACACGCGCGTCGCCAGCCTCTATGACAGCCTCCACCCGGCGATGCTGCGCGCGTTGAAAATGATCGCCCTTGAGGCGCAACGGCTCGGCATTGACCTCTGCCTGTGCGGCGAAATGGCAGGCGACCCGATGTGCGTCGCGCTGCTGGTTGGCATGGGCTATCACCATCTCTCAATGAATGGCCGCTCGGTCGCGCGCGTGAAGTATCTGCTGCGGCATATCACGCTGGAAGAAGCCGAAACGCTCAGCGGGCGCAGCCTCGAATCGCAATCCGCTACCGAAGTACGCCATCAAGTCGCGGCATTTATGGAGCGCCGCGGTATGGGCGGCCTGATTCGCGGCGGCCTGTAGCGCGGCGATAACAGGTCGTGCTCTTACATATCTTTTACAACTTCGTGTCCTCGCCCACGCTGGGCTTTATGCTATGATCCGCTGCCTCAGGAGCGTCCGGAAAAGGGCGCAGCATCTCACCCGCTGTCCACTTTCAGCGGGATAACAACAGGTTTTGGTGACAGATGAATAGTGGCTATCTGCATTTTCCCGATTTTGATCCGGTAATCTTCTCTCTTGGGCCGGTTTCGCTTCACTGGTACGGGCTGATGTATCTTGTGGGCTTTGTATTCGCCATGTGGCTTGCCGTTCGTCGCGCTAATCGCCCTGGCAGCGGCTGGACGAAAAACGAAGTCGAAAACCTGCTCTATGCGGGCTTTCTCGGTGTCTTCCTTGGCGGCCGCATCGGTTATGTCCTGTTTTACAACCTGCCGCTGTTCCTCGAAAATCCGCTCTACCTGTTCCGCGTCTGGGATGGCGGGATGTCTTTTCACGGCGGGCTCATCGGCGTTATCTGCGTGATGATCTGGTTTGCGAAACGCACTAAACGTAACTTCTTCCAGGTGTCGGATTTTATCGCGCCGCTGATCCCGTTCGGGCTTGGCGCTGGTCGTCTGGGTAACTTTATTAATGGTGAGCTGTGGGGGCGCGTAGATCCGAGCTTTCCGTACGCTATGCTTTTCCCGGGCTCGCGCAGCGAAGATATCAGCCTGCTGGCCTCGCACCCGGAATGGCAGTCTCTGTTTAATACCTACGGCGTACTGCCTCGCCATCCGTCGCAGCTTTATGAGCTGTTCCTGGAAGGCATCGTGCTGTTTATCATTCTGAACCTGTTTATCCGTAAACCGCGGCCGATGGGCGCTGTCTCCGGCCTGTTCCTGATTGGTTACGGCGCATTCCGTATCATCGTTGAATTTTTCCGCCAGCCGGACGCGCAGTTTACCGGCGAGTGGGTGCAGTACATCAGCATGGGGCAAATCCTCTCCATTCCGATGATCGTCGCAGGCGCAGCCATGATGGTCTGGGCTTATCGCCGCCGCCCACAGCAGCAACTTTCGTGAGACGCCATGAAACAGTATCTTGAACTGATGAACAAAGTGCTCCATGAGGGAGCACAAAAAGATGACCGTACCGGCACCGGGACGCTCTCTATTTTCGGCCACCAGATGCGTTTTAACTTGCAGGAAGGTTTCCCGCTGGTTACCACTAAACGTTGTCATTTACGCTCCATCATCCATGAGCTGCTCTGGTTTCTGAAAGGCGATACCAATGTCGCTTATTTACATGAAAACAACGTCACCATTTGGGACGAATGGGCAGATGAGAACGGCGATCTGGGCCCGGTTTACGGCAAGCAGTGGCGCTCCTGGACGGCCCCCGATGGCCGTCATATCGACCAGCTTGAAACCGTCATTAACCAGTTGAAAAACGATCCGGACTCGCGCCGTATCATTGTTTCCGCCTGGAACGTCGGCGAGCTGGATAAAATGGCGCTGGCGCCTTGCCACGCGTTTTTCCAGTTCTACGTAGCGAACGGCAAGCTCTCTTGCCAGCTCTACCAGCGCTCCTGCGACGTGTTCCTCGGCCTGCCGTTTAACATCGCAAGCTACGCGCTTCTGGTGCATATGATGGCGCAGCAGTGTGACCTCGAACCTGGCGATTTCGTCTGGACCGGCGGCGATACGCACCTCTACAGCAATCACCTGGAGCAGGCTCGTTTGCAGCTTACTCGCGAGCCGCGTCCGTTACCGAAGCTGGTTATCAAGCGTAAGCCGGATTCGCTCTTCGATTACCGCTTCGATGATTTCGAAATCGAAGGTTACGATCCCCACCCGGCCATTAAAGCGCCCGTCGCGATTTAACGCTTACCCTGCCATAACCGACGCTTCCCCGCGTCGGTTTTTTTATGCCCGTTATTCACTCTTCGGCACGCCTTCCAGGCTTCCTGCAAGCCCATGCAAATATGTCGATTTCTTTCGAGATGTCTTCCGGTTTCGCTGACAGGCGCTGGTCACGTTTACCGGCAGTGGCACACTTGCGCCATGAACAGAAAACAGCAGGGCTATAGCCTGATTGAAGTCATGGTAGTGCTGGTCATCGTTATCAGCATGAGCGCAGCAGGCGTTTATGGCTGGCAGCGCTGGCAAAACCAGCAACGTTTATGGCAGACCGCGCAGCAAACGCGGGATTTTCTTGAGCAGCTCAGGGAGGACGCTAACTGGCGTAACGTCGATCACAAACTCCGGTTACAGCGCGGCCCTGAGGGCTGGTGCCTCGGAACGCAGACGAATGATGAGCAGGCGTGCCGTAAAGGCGCTAAGGATCAGTTTTCACCCCCGTGGTCAGAGGTGGAGATTGGCGAGATGACGCCAGGGCTGGCCTTTTTTGGCTTACGTAATACGGCCTGGCCCGGGCATATCATTTTGAAAAGCCAGGCAGGTGAGTGGCGGATCATTATTTCGGTCTGGGGACGTATCCGGTTATGCGAGCCGGGGGAAGGGACATCATGCGTGTAAAAGAGAAAGGATTTTCTCTGCTTGAGGTGCTGATTGCGCTTGGCATAAGCAGCGTATTGTTAACTGGCGCGGCCAGACTGCTCCCGGCGTTGCAGCTCGGCGTACTGCGCCAGGCGCAGCAAACCTTGCTCCAGGAAGAGCTCTGGCAACTGGCATTTACGATAGGAAAACAGATACAGCGGGCTGGATATTGCTACGGCGGTTGCCAGAGCCACGCGCTGGAACTCAATAGCGAAGGGAGCTGCTTGCTGGTGCAGTGGGATGCGAACAGCAATGGACGCTTTGAAGGCGCGCCTTCTTCGGAGGCGGAGCAGACCGGGTATCGCTTACGCGACGGCAGCCTGGAGACGCAACGGGGCGCCACGTCCTGTGAGGGTAAAGGATGGGAAAAAATGACTAACCCCGCCATGGTGCGTATCGACAGGTTTCAGGTTCAGGAAAAACGGCGGCCCGGTTTTGTCCCACTGTTTACCGTGGCATTACGAGCAACGATGCTTCGCTATCACGGCGATCCTGTGACTGTTGAGCATAGCGTCAGCGGGTTTAATTTATGAATGCCAGGGAGAAAGGCATGTCGACCATTGCTATGGTTCTGGCTCTGCTGCTGTTAGGGAGTCTGATGTTGGGGGGATTGCAGCAGCAACTGGACAGTCGTTTTGGTCGCGCGGCAAACGAGAACGCGGCTATCAAAGCGTTTAATGACGCGCTCTCAGCACTGGCGCTGTCGCAACGCCAGCACTGGCAGTTTACGCCTCAGTGGCAATGTCAGATGCTGCCTGAGGTGAACGGTCGCGCCTGCGTCAGGCAAATGCAATCGTATCTGCTGGTCGCAGCGCAGGGCGTGCAGGAAAACATGTCCTCTCTTACGCTTTGGCGCTGGGCGCAGGCTGATGGAGAGCGGCTACGTTTTGTGCCGCATGGCTGGAGCGACTTTTGTCCGCTCGCGGAGGCGAAGCAATGCCAGCTTCCGTAATCCGTCAGCGTCAGGCTGGGTTTAGCCTGCCGGAAGTGCTGGTTTCGCTGGTATTGTTCATCATCATCATCGGGGCGCTAACAGGGTACTACCAGGTACTGGCGCAAGGGTTTCTTAACCAGTGGCATTATCGACAGCTCTGGCGTTTTGCGAGCCAACAGGCAGAAATCAGCCCGCCGCCCTTGCCTGCAGGCTGGAAAGCGACGCGGGTGGAGACTTCCGGGGCGGGATGTGTCAGCATTTCGGTTATTGTGTCGAGCCCCGGGGGCAGGCAAGGGCAGTTAAAACGTTTACATTGCCCCTCAGAAGAGCAGTAGTCAGGAGTCACTATGTTACGGGTTTATCACTCCAACCGGCTTGATGTGCTGGAGGCGATTATGGAGTTCATTGTTGAACAACAGCCGCTTCCCGATCCTTTCGAGCCTGAAATCGTCCTGGTGCAGAGCACCGGTATGGCGCAATGGTTGCAGATGAGCCTGGCACAGAAATTCGGCATCGCCGCGAATATTGAATTTCCGCTTCCGGCAAGCTTCATCTGGGACATGTTTGTGCGTGTGCTGCGTGATATCCCTCAGGAGAGCGCGTTTACCAAACAGAACATGAGCTGGAAACTCATGAAGCTTCTGCCTGGCATGCTCGCTTCGCCTGACTTCGACATGCTGCGTCACTACCTTCACGATGACGAGGACAAACGTAAGCTGTTCCAGCTCGCCTCGCGCGTGGCGGATCTTTACGATCAATATCTGGTGTATCGCCCTGAATGGTTAACACGCTGGGAGGCCGGAGATGTTGTCGATGGTCTTGGCGATCCGCAGCGCTGGCAGGCGCCGCTCTGGCGGGCGCTGGTTGAACACACCGCTGAGCTGGGGCAGCCGCAGTGGCATCGCGCTAATCTTTATCAGCGCTTTATTCGCACGCTTGAGAATGCGCAAAGCTGCCCGGAAGGGTTGCCCGCCCGCGTGTTTATTTGCGGGATCTCGGCGCTGCCGCCCGTTTATTTACAGGCGTTACAGGCGCTGGGTAAACATATTGATGTGCATCTTCTCTTTACTAACCCGTGTCGCTATTACTGGGGCGATATACAAGACCCGGCTTTCCTGGCGCGGCTGTTAAGCCGTAAGCGTAAACTGCATGCGCGGGAGGGAACGGCACCGCTCTTTAAAGACAGCGAAACAGCCTCCGCTCTGTTTAATGATGAAGGCGAGCAGGAGGTGGGCAACCCGCTGCTCGCGTCCTGGGGCAAATTAGGCCGTGACTACACTTACCTGCTTTCGGGCCTTGAACGCTTTGAAGAGATGGATGTGTTTGTCGATCTCGAACCCGATAACCTGTTGCACAGTCTGCAATTTGACCTGCTGGAGCTGCGCAATCAGGCGCTGGCGGGCGTGACGCTTGAAGAGTTTGAGCGCAGCGACGGGAAACGCGAGCTGGATCCGAACGATCGCAGCATAAGCGTACACGTCTGCCACAGCCCGCAGCGCGAAGTCGAAATCCTGCATGACCAGCTCCTGCAAATGCTTGAAGCGGACTCACAACTAACGCCGCGCGATATTATCGTGATGGTGGCGGATATCGACAGCTACAGTCCGTTTATTCAGGCCGTGTTTGGCAGCGCGAGTCAGGAGCGTTACCTGCCGTTCGCCATCTCGGACCGGCGAGCCCGTCAGGCGCATCCTGCGCTCCAGGCCTTCATTACGTTACTCTCGCTACCGGACAGCCGTTTTGTCTCGGAAGACGTTCTGGCGCTACTGGAAGTGCCGTCGCTTTCCGCCCGCTTTAACATCAGCGAAGAGGGACTGCGTTTTCTACGCCAGTGGGTCAATGAATCCGGCGTGCGCTGGGGCATTGATGATGACAACGTGCGTGAACTGGCGCTGCCGGCAACCGGTCAGCACACCTGGCAGTTCGGCCTCACCCGTATGCTGCTGGGCTACGCCATGGAAAGCCATCTTGGCGAGTGGCAGTCGGTGCTGCCGTATGATGAATCCAGCGGGCTGATTGCCGAGCTGGTCGGCCATCTTGCTGAACTTTTAATGCAGCTTAATCTGTGGCGTAAAGGGCTGTCACAATCGCGGCCGCTGGCGGAATGGCTGCCGGTCTGTCGGGAGATGCTGGACAGCTTTTTCGCCCCCGATGCCGAAACCGAAGCTGCGCTGGCGCTGATTGAACAGCAGTGGCAGGCCATTATCGAGCAGGGCATTGGTGCCCACTATGAAGATGAAGTACCGCTCAATCTGTTGCGTGATGAACTGGCGAAAATGCTTGACCAGGAGCGCATTAGCCAGCGTTTCCTCGCAGGGCCGGTGAACTTCTGTACGCTAATGCCGATGCGTTCTATTCCTTTTAAGGTTGTATGCTTGCTCGGCATGAACGACGGCGTTTATCCGCGTACGCTGGCGCCGCTAGGGTTCGACCTGATGAGCCAGAAGCCGCAGCGCGGAGATCGCAGCCGACGCGACGACGATCGCTATCTCTTCCTGGAAGCCCTGATTTCCGCTCAGCAACAGCTCTATATCAGCTATATTGGCCGCTCGGTACAGGATAACAGTGAAAAGTATCCCTCAGTGCTGGTACAGGAACTGGTGGATTATCTTGCCCAGAGCCATTACCTGCCGGGCGACGAGGCGCTTAACTGCGATGAGAGCGCGCGAAGGGTGAAAGCCCATCTGATGCAGCTGTACCCACGTACGCCTTTCGATGCGGAAAACTTCCAGCCCGACAGAGAAATCCAGAGCTACGCCCGCGAGTGGCTGCCTGCGGCCAGCGAGCAGGGCGAGGCGCACCCGGAATTTATCAAACCGCTTGCCCCCGTCACGCTTGAGGAGTTGCCATTTGAGCAGTTTCAGCGCTTCTGGCGCCATCCGGTACGGGCATTTTTCCAGTTACGGCTGAAGGTCAACTTCCGGACGGAAGAAAGCGAACTACCGGACGCCGAGCCTTTTACGCTGGACAGCCTTGGCCGCTACCACATGAACCAGCAGCTACTGAATACGCTGGTGGAACAGCAAGATCCTGAGGCGCTCTACCGCCGTTACCGTGCGGCAGGGGAGCTGCCCTACGGCGCGTTTGGCGAGCTGTTCTGGGAAAGCCAGTTGCAGGAAATGCAGACCCTGGCCGAGCGCGTGCTCGCCGAGCGCGATAGCGGTGAAAGCCGGGAGATTGCGCTTGTGCTTGGGAATGTCGAAATGACCGGCTGGCTGCAGCATGTTCAGCAGGATGGCCTGTTACGCTGGCGGCCTTCCATATTGCGCGTTGAACATGGAATGCAACTTTGGCTTGAGCATCTGGTCTACTGTGCCTGCGGTGGTGAAGGAACCAGTCGTCTTTATGGTCGAAAAGACAGCTGCTGGCGCTTTCCGCCTGTGCCGCGTGAACAGGCGGAACACTATTTGCGTGAGCTTGTTGAAGGCTATCAGCAGGGTATGCGCGAGCCGTTGATTTTATTGCCCCAGAGCGGCGGCGAGTGGTTGAAAGCGTGCTATGACGTGAAGAACGATGCCATTCTGTGGGATGAAGAAACCCAGCAGAAAGCGCGTAATAAGTTGATTCAGGCCTGGACGGGTAACCAGATGGTGGAAGGCGAAGGGATGGATATCTGGTATCAGCGTCTGTGGCGCAACCTTGAGCCTGAGTATTACGAGGCTATCATCCGCGAGGCGCAGCGTTATTTGTTGCCGCTGTTCCGCCATCACCAGCCCTGATCCATTAAGCGCGACGGCTATTGTAACGTTCTCATGAGAAGGACGTGGCCGCGCGCCGCTTGTTAATGATGAATAGTAGAAGCAGTCATGAGAGGTTTATTGATGCCTGGATGTCGTAACTGGTACAAAGCGCTGTTGATCTGCATGGCCTTCTGGGCCCCCTTGTCTCAGGCCGACACGGGCTGGCAACCGCTGAAAGAAACGATCCGCAAAAGCGATCGTGATAACCGGGAATACCAGGCTATCCGCCTCGATAACGGGATGGTGGTTTTACTGGTCTGCGATCCTCAAGCCGTAAAGTCGCTCTCCGCGCTGGTGCTGCCGGTGGGGTCGCTGGAAGATCCCGACGATCATCTGGGGCTCGCGCACTATCTTGAGCACATGACGCTCATGGGCTCGCAAAAATACCCCGAGCCCGACAGCCTGGCGGAATACCTGAAGCTCCACGGCGGCAGCCATAACGCCAGCACGGCGCCTTACCGCACCGCCTGGTATCTTGAAGTAGAGAATGATGCGCTCGACGGGGCGATGGACAGGCTCGCGGATGCGATTGCCGCGCCAAAACTGGATAAAACCTACGCTGAACGTGAACGTAACGCTGTGAATGCCGAATTAACCATGGCGCGTGCGCGTGATGGCATGCGTATGGCGCAGATCAGCGCCGAAACGCTGAACCCGGCGCATCCGGGCGCGCGTTTCTCCGGCGGCAATCTGGAGACGCTGCGTGACAAACCGGGCAGCCCGCTGCATCAGGCGCTGGTGGGGTTCCGGGATAAGTATTACTCCGCCAACATTATGAAAGCGGTGGTATACAGCAATCGTCCGTTGCCGGAACTGGCCCGCATGGCTGCTAACACCTGGGGGCGGGTGCCGAATAAAAATCTGTCGGCGCCAGAGATCACCACGCCTGTCGTTACGCCAGCACAGCAGGGGATTTTTATTCACTATGTCCCGGTACAGCCGCTTAAGGCGCTGCGCGTGGAGTTTCGCATTGATAACAACAGCGACAAATTCCGTAGCAAAACCGACGAACTGATCGGCTATATGATAGGCAGCCGAAGCCCTGGCACGTTATCAGACTGGCTGCAAAAAGAAGGGCTTGCCGAAAGCGTCAGGGCAGATTCCGATCCGGTTGTCGCCGGGAACAGCGGCGTGATGGTTATTTCCGTCTCGCTGACGGATAAAGGACTCGCGCAGCGCGACAACGTCGTGGCGGCCATCTTCCGTTATCTCCAGATGCTGCGCGACAACGGCATCGACAAACGCTATTTCACCGAGCTTTCTCATGTGCTGGATCTCGATTTCCGCTATCCCTCCATCACGCGGGACATGAACTATGTCGAGTGGCTGGCGGACAGCATGCTGCGCGTGCCCGTTGAGCATACGCTTGATGTCGTGAATATTGCTGACCGGTTTGATCCCGAGGCGGTGAAAGCGCGCCTTGCCATGATGACGCCGGAAAACGCGCGTATCTGGTATATCAGCTCTGACGAACCGCACAACAAAACGGCTTACTTTGTTGGCGCGCCTTATCAGGTCGAGAAAATCCCGGCGGCAACGCTAAAACAGTGGCAGACCCTTGGGCAGAAGATTGCGCTCACGCTGCCTGAGCCAAATCCGTATATTCCGAGCGATTTCAGCCTGATTAAACCGCAGAAGCCGTATGCGTACCCTAAACTGCTGGTGCAGGATCCTGAACTGCGCGTGCTCTATATGCCAAGCCGCTATTTCGCCAGCGAGCCGAGAGCGGATATCACGCTGGTGCTGCGTAATGAGCAGGCGATGAACAGCGCGAAAAACCAGGTGTTGTTCGCGCTGAATGATTACCTGGCCGGGATTGCGCTTGATCAACTGAGTAATCAGGCGTCCGTCGGCGGCATTAGTTTCTCCAGCAG
The DNA here is from genome assembly GCF_963888145.1 of Cronobacter sp. EKM101R. Classification (NCBI taxonomy): domain Bacteria; kingdom Pseudomonadati; phylum Pseudomonadota; class Gammaproteobacteria; order Enterobacterales; family Enterobacteriaceae; genus Cronobacter; species Cronobacter sp. EKM101R. The sequence continues at coordinate 321,479 of NZ_CAWPHW010000033.1, forward strand.
CGCCAACAGCGGGCTGATGATTAGCGCGAATGGCTACACCCAGCATTTACGTAAGCTGTTCCTGACCCTGCTGGACGGCTATTTCAGCTATGAGCCCACCGAGGATCAACTGGCGCAGGCGAAATCCTGGTATAAGCAGATGCTGGCGTCGGCGGAACAGGGCAAAGCTTACGATCAGGCCATCATGCCGGTACAAATGGTGTCTCAGGTGCCGTATTTCCAGCGTGAAGCGCGCCGCGCCTTGTTGCCGGAAATAACGCTTAAGGACATCCTCGCTTATCGCGAGAGCCTGAAAACCCATGCTCGCGCGGAGTTTCTCGTGGTCGGCAACCTGGCCCCTGAGCAGGTGAAAAATTTCACCCAGGATGCGGTACGCCAGTTGGGGCTTAAAGGGAAAAGCTGGACGCGCACCCGGGATGTCAGCGTTGAGAAAACGCAGCAGGCCATTTTTAACAAAGCAGGCAGCAGCACCGATTCCGCGCTGGCCGCGCTGTTTGTGCCTGTCGGCTATAACGAGGCCGCCAGCTCCGCCTGTAGCGCCATGCTTGGGCAGATTGTTTCACCCTGGTTTTATAACCAACTACGCACGCAGGAACAGTTAGGTTACGCGGTCTTCGCCTTCCCGATGCCGGTAGGGCGTCAGTGGGGGATTGGGTTCCTGCTGCAAAGCAGCGAAAAGCAGCCGGATTTCCTCTGGAAGCGCTATCAGGCTTTCTTCCCGGAGGTCGAGTCGCGGCTTCGCGCGCTGAACGCGCAGGATTTTGCGCATATTCAGCAAAGTATCATCAACGATATGCAACAGGCCCCGCAGACTCTGGGCGAAGAAGCCTCGCAGGTCAGTAAAGACTTCGATCGGGATAATTTAAATTTCGATTCTCGTGATAAAGTTGTGGCCGAAATCAGACAACTGACGCCGCAAAAACTGGCCGACTTTTTCCATCAGGCTGTACTTGCCCGACAGGGCATGACGATCCTCTCGCAGGTCTCCGGCAGCCAGAGCCCGCAGGCGCATTATGCGGCGCCTGAAGGATGGCCTGTATATCAAAACGTCAGCGACCTGCAACAATCTTTACCGCTTCTGAGTGATACGCAATGACCGATGAGCCCGCAGCGTCCCTTGATCCCCTCCGCTTGCCCTTAACGGGCGAGCGGTTGATAGAAGCCTCTGCCGGCACCGGGAAAACCTATACCATCGCAGCGCTGTATCTGCGCCTGCTGTTAGGGCTGGGCGGCGAGGCGGCTCACCCGCGCCCCTTAACCGTCGAAGAGCTACTGGTCGTGACCTTTACCGAGGCCGCGACGGAAGAGCTGCGCGGGCGTATCCGCAGCAATATTCACGAGCTACGTGTGGCCTGCCTGCGAGAGCGCACCGACGATCCGCTCTACCAGCGGCTGCTGGACGAAATTCCGGATAAAGCGCTGGCGGCCCGTACGCTGATGCTGGCGGAGCGACAGATAGACGAGGCGGCCATCTTTACCATTCACGGTTTCTGCCAGCGGATGCTAAGCCTGAACGCGTTTGAATCCGGGATGCCATTCGAGCAGCAGTTAATCGAAGACGAGTCGCTGCTCCGTTATCAGGCCTGCGCCGATTTCTGGCGTCGTCACTGTTACCCGCTGGCCAAGCCGCTGGCGCGCGTGGTCTGTGAACAGTGGGATGGTCCGGAGTCGCTGCTGCGTGATGTAAACAGCTTTTTGCATGGCGAAGTGCCGAAGATTAAAACCCCGCCGCCGGATGACGAAACGATTGAGTCGCGCTATGAAAACGCGATTGCGCGTATTGACGAGGTTAAAGCGCTGTGGCGTGAAAACGCCGCTGACCTGGCGGCGCTGATTCAAAATTCGGGCGTCGATAAGCGCAGCTACAGCAGCCGTTACCTGCCTGCCTGGCTTGACCAGGTGGCCGCCTGGGCGCAGGAAGAAACCACTTCCTGGCAACTGCCGGCCGCGCTTGAAAAATTTGCCCAGAGCACGCTGCTTGAGAAGACCAAAAAAGGCGACGCGCCGCGCCATGCGGTGTTTGATGCTATCGATGCCCTGCTGGCGGAGCCTTTTACCATTCGCGATTTACTGATCGCCAGAGCGATGGCGGAAATCCGCGATACCGTCGCGAAGGAGAAGCGCCGCCGCGGCGAGCTGGGCTTTGACGACATGCTAAGCCGCCTCGACGAGGCGCTGAATCAGCCTGGCGGAGAGGCGCTGGCGGCGGCGATCCGCACGCGTTATCCGGCGGCGATGATCGATGAATTTCAGGATACTGACCCGCAGCAGTACCGTATTTTCCGCCGTATCTGGCTGGGCCAGCAAGAGACTACGTTGCTGCTAATTGGCGATCCGAAACAGGCGATTTACGCGTTTCGTGGCGCGGATATCTTTACCTACATGCGAGCCCGCGGCGAAGTGAACGCTCACTACACGCTTGATACTAACTGGCGTTCGGCGCCGGGGATGGTAGAGAGCGTGAACCGCATGTTCAGCCAGATGGATAACGCGTTTATGTTCCGCGATATCCCGTTCCTCGCGGTAAAGCCTGCCGCGCGTAACCAGTCGCTGCGTTTTACCTTCGCCGGGAAAACCCAGCCCGCCATGACGCTGTGGCTCATGGAAGGCGATGGCGCAGGAGTAAGTGATTACCAACAAACTATGGCGCGCGTCTGCGCCGGGCAGATCCGCGACTGGTTAAGCGCGGGCATGAAAGGTGAAGCGCTGTTGTGGCGCGAAGACCGGGCAAGGCCGGTTCAGGCGTCAGACATCACGGTGCTGGTACGTAACCGCATCGAAGCGAATCTGGTCCGCGAGGCGCTGAACGCGCTTAACATTCCCTCTGTTTATCTCTCTAACCGCGACAGCGTCTTCGCCACTCAGGAGGCGCTGGAGATGCTCTGGCTGTTGCAGGCCGTACTGGCGCCGGAGGTGGAGACGAGACTTCGCAGCGCGCTGGCGGCAAGTATGCTGGGGCTGGATGCGCCTGCGATTGAGGCGCTCAATGAAAATGAAAACGCCTGGGACGCGCTGGTAGAAGAGTTCGACGGCTACCGACAGATCTGGTTGCGGCGCGGCGTCATGCCGATGCTGCGCGCCCTGATGACGCACCGGCAGGTGGCGGAAAACCTGCTCGCCACGCCCGGCGGCGAGCGCAGGCTGACGGATATTCTCCACCTGAGCGAACTGCTGCAGGAGGCTTCCGCGCAGGCCGACAGCGAATATGCGCTGGTGCGCTGGTTAGCCCAGCATATCGCCGAGCCGGACGCCAGCGCCTCAAGCCAGCAGTTGCGTCTGGAAAGCGACAAACATCTGGTTCAGGTGGTGACCATTCATAAATCGAAAGGTCTGGAATATCCGCTGGTCTGGCTGCCCTTTATCGCTGACTTCCGCGAGCAGCGGCAGGCCTTTTACCACGATCGCGAGACGTTCGCGCCGATGCTTGATCTCAGCAATGCCGAAGAGAGTCTGGAACTGGCGGAGATGGAGCGGCTGGCGGAAGATTTACGTCTGCTTTATGTGGCGCTGACGCGCTCCATCTGGCATTGCAGCCTCGGCGTGGCCCCGCTGTTTCGCCGTCGCGGCGCGAAAGAGGGCGAAACCGATCTGCACCGCAGCGCGCTCGGCAGACTGATTCAAAAAGGCGAAGCGCTGGATGCGAACGGCCTGCGTCGCTGTATCGAGGCATTGTGCGATGAACATCTGGCGCTGGCGATCCCCGGCGAGCCGGACAATACGCCCTGGATGCCGCCGGAGTCGGCTCCGCCGACGCTTGCCGCGCGCGAACTGCAACGACGTATCGTCGATGAATGGCGCGTCACCAGTTATTCAGGCTTGCAGCAACACGGCGCGGCTCGTGCGCTGGATCTGCTGCCGAAGCTGGATCTGGACGGCGCAGGCGCGCGGGACGTGCCCGACGAGCCGGTAATGTCGCCGCATACATTTCCGCGCGGCGCGTCGCCCGGCACCTTTCTGCACAGCCTCTTTGAAACGCTCGACTTCACCCAGCCGGTGTCGCCGGAGTGGATGTCGCAGCAATTGCAACTGGGTGGCTTCGATGACGCCTGGCAGCCGGTACTGAGCCGCTGGATTGATGACGTGCTGAGCGCGCCGCTCAACGAGACCGGCGTGTCGCTGAATCAGCTTGGCGCCAGAGACAAACAGGTCGAACTGGAGTTTTACGTACCGATTGACGCCGCGCTGCGTCCTGATGCGCTGGACGCGCTAATCCGCGAGCATGACCCGCTTTCCGCACAGTGCCCGCCGCTCGATTTCCGTCAGGTGCGCGGCATGCTGAAAGGCTTTATCGATCTGGTTTTCCGCTGGCAGGGGCGTTACTACCTGCTGGATTATAAATCCAACTGGCTGGGCGACAGCCCGCAGGCTTATACCTTTGAGGCGATGTCGCAGGCGATGCAGACGCACCGCTACGATCTGCAATATCAGCTGTACACGCTGGCGCTGCACCGCTACTTGCGCCATCGCCTGCCGGATTATGATTATCAGCGCCACTTCGGTGGCGTGATTTACCTGTTTTTGCGCGGCGTAACGAAAGAGGATGCCCGTCAGGGCATCTTTACCACGCGCCCTGCGCAGGCGCTGGTCACCGCCATGGACGCGCTGTTTGCCGGCGCGGAGGAGAAAGCGTCATGAAAATGCATCAACTGATCCAGCAGGCCGTCGTGCAAAAGCTCCTGCGCCCGCTGGATGCCCAGTTTGCGATGATGGTGGCAAGCGATGAAGAACCCGCGGTGATGCTCGCCGCCGCGCTGGTCAGCCGCGACGCCGGAGAAGGGCATGTCTGCCTGCCGGTCTCCCGGCTGTGTGTGGCGCACTGCTTCGCCGGGCGTCACGATGAAATGGCGCAGAGGCTGTTTGAGGCCGCGGGCAACCCGGACGACTGGCGATCTCTGCTGCTGAACTCGCCCGCGGTCAGCGAGGACGATGCGCCGACGCCGCTGAAGCTTATCGACGAGCGTCTGTACCTGAACCGTATGTGGCGTCATGAGATGGCGGTCGCGTCGTTTTTCCGTGAGCGCAACCACCGTATTGAACTGGAAGAGGCGCGCCTGAGCAGCGTGCTGGCGGCGCTTTTTGGCCCGCCAGGCGATGAAGTGGACTGGCAGAAAGTCGCGGCGGCGGTCGCATTGACCCGCCGCATCGCGGTGATTTCCGGCGGGCCGGGAACCGGGAAAACCACCACAGTGGCGAAACTGCTGGCGGCCATGGTTCAGCTCTGCGATGAAAAGCTGCCGCGTATTCGTCTGGCGGCGCCTACCGGTAAAGCGGCGGCGCGCCTGACGGAATCGCTTGGCGCCGCGCTGCGCCGTTTGCCGCTGAGCGACGCGCAGAAAAACGCGCTGCCGGAAGAAGCCAGCACGCTGCACCGCCTGCTGGGCGCTCAGCCGGGCAGCCAGCGGCTGCGCTACCATGAGGGCAATCCGCTGCATCTGGATGTCCTGGTGGTGGATGAAGCCTCGATGATAGACCTGCCGATGATGGCGCGGCTTATCGCGGCGCTGCCGGAACACGCGCGGGTAATTTTTTTAGGCGATCGCGATCAGCTGGCCTCCGTCGAGGCGGGCGCTGTGCTTGGCGATATCTGCCACTATGTGAACCACGGTTTCACCGCGGAACGCGCCGCCGAACTTGGTCGCATCACGGGGTGTAACATTGGCGGTGGCAAGCCGCATCCGGCGGGAGCACTGCGCGACTGTCTGTGCCTGCTGCAGAAAAGCTATCGCTTTGGCAGCGATTCCGGCATCGGGCAGCTCGCGTTTGCGGTCAACCGCAGCGATCATCGCGCCGCCAGCGCGACGTTCAGCCGCGGCTTTGAGGATATCGCCTGTAAAACGCTGGCAGGCAACGACGACTACGCGCAGATGATCGACGAAACCCTGGCGGGCTATGAGCGGTTTTTAACGCTGGTGCGCGAGCGCGCCGAGCCGGAGGCCATTCTTGCGGCCTTCAGCGAATTTCAGATGCTCTGTGCGCTGCGCGAAGGGCCATTCGGCGTCGCCGGGCTTAACGAGCGCGTGGAGCATGCGCTGGCGCAGCGGCGACTGATCCGCCGCACGCCGCTATCGCGCTGGTATGAAGGGCGTCCGGTGATGATTTCACGCAATGACAGCGCGCTGGGGCTGTTTAACGGCGATATCGGCGTGGCGCTGGATCGGGGCGACGGCCTGCGCGTCTGGTTCCCGATGCCCGGCGGTAAGTTAAAGCCCGTGGTGCCGAGCCGTCTGCCGGATAACGACACCGCGTGGGCGATGACGGTGCATAAGTCGCAAGGTTCGGAATTCGACCATGCGGCGCTGATCCTGCCGGGGCAGTTTGCGCCGGTAGTGACGCGGGAGCTGGTCTATACAGCGATTACCCGCGCGCGGCGGCGGTTGTCGCTGTATGCGGATGAGCGGGTGCTGGAGATGGCTATCGCGACCCGAACGGAACGGCGCAGCGGCCTGATGGCCTGTTTTGAGCAGTAAGCGCGGCCCGGCAACGGCCCGGCCACGCGGTGAGGACTATCAGGTTAAATCGGCCATCAACACCTTAGAGCGACGCTGGTAGTTGTACATCTGCTTTTTACTTTCGGGCAGCAGGTCGATATCCACCGGCGCGAAACCGCGCTCCTGGAACCAGTGAATGCTGCGCGTGGTGAGCACAAAGAGTTTGGATAAGCCCATCTGTTTGGCCTGGGTTGCGATGCGCTGCAACAGCACTTCGCCGCGCGCCGAGCTGCGGTAATCCGGATGCACCGCTACACAGGCCATTTCACCGATTTTCTCTTCCGGGAACGGGTAGAGGGCGGCGCAGGCGATGGTCAGGTTATCGCGCTGGATAATCGTAAACTTATCAATTTCCATCTCCAGCTGTTCGCGCGAGCGGCGTACCAGGATGCCCTGCTGCTCAAGCGGGCGGATGAGCTCCAGAATACCGCCGATATCATTAATGGTGGCGCGGCGGATCTGTTCGGCGCTTTCCATCACGATCTGCGTACCGATACCGTCGCGGGAGAACAGCTCCTGCAACAGCGCGCCATCTTCCTGATAGCTGATGAGGTGGCAACGACGCACGCCGCTGCGACAGGCTTTTACTGCGCCGCGCAGAAAGCGCACGGTGCCGGAGTGGTAGTCGCCGACGGCTTCCAGCGTGTCGAGACGCGCTTGCGCCTCGTTCGGAAATAGCTCGGAAATAATATCGCCGTCATCGCTCATTACGCCCTGCGACGAGCAGAAACCGATCATTTTCTCGGCCTTGAGCTTAATGGCAAGCTGGGTGGCGACTTCTTCTGAGGTCAGGTTAAAGCTTTCGCCCGTCACCGAGACCGCCACCGGCCCGAGCAGCACGATAGCGCCGCTGTCGAGCTGGCGGTGAATGGCGTCTTCATCAATGCGGCGAATACGCCCGCTGTGGCAGTAATCGACGCCGTCATCCACGCCGAGCGGCTGCGCGATGATAAAGTTGCCGCTTACCACATTAATATGCGCGCCCTGCAACGGCGTATTGCCAAGGCTCATCGACAGACGGGCCGTGATGTCCAGCTGCAACAGCCCTGCCGCCTGTTTTACCAGCTCCAGCGTTTTAGCGTCGGTGACGCGGGTATGCTTGTGATAAATCGGCTCATGGTGGTGTTCGGCAAGGTTGGCGTCGATTTGCGGACGCGCGCCATAGACGACCACCAGGCGGATGCCGAGGCTGTGGAGAAGGCCTATATCGTTGACGATACTGGAAAAGTTTTCATGCTCAATGGCTTCGCCGCCGAGCATGATGACAAACGTTTTGCCCCGATGGGCATTAATATAGGGAACAGAATGGCGGAATCCCTGGACCAGTTCAGTTCGACGCTCCTTCACCACGGCAAAACCTCTCAGTGAATGGTTATTCGTAATTTGTGTATTTTTATTCTTTTATTATCCCATGCGCAAGTGGCAATTTTATGGCGGCGGCGCGTCATTACCGCGAACGTACGCCGCCAAAGGCATTTGTTTACCCTTTTATAGATGACAGTTTCGATACCATTCGCTAAAGTTTTTGGCCATTTTGGTCGTATGTTGAGTTATTCGCATTAATGCTCGGGAGTGGCATGTCAGGTTCCAGTCATCTTTTTAGTCGTCGTCAGCTGTTACAGGGCGCGGGGGCGATGTGGTTATTGAGCGTCAGTCAGGCGGGCCTGGCTGCGTCGGGCCAGGTTATCGCGGTGCGCGTCTGGCCGGCTTCCGCCTATACCCGCGTGACGCTGGAATCTAACCGTGTGCTGAAGTATCGGCAGTTTGCGCTGAGCAACCCGGAACGTATCGTGGTGGATCTCGAAGGCGTCAACCTGAACGCGGTCCTGAAAGGCGTGGGCAACCAGATCCGCGTCGACGATCCCTTTATTAAATCCGCCCGCGTCGGTCAGTTTGATCCAAAAACCGTGCGCATGGTGTTTGAGCTGAAGAAAAACGTCACGCCGCATCTGTTTGCGCTGGCGCCGGTCGCCGAGTTCCGCGAGCGTCTGGTTATCGATCTCTACCCGGCCAACGGGACAAACGATCAGGATCCGCTGCTGGCGCTACTTGAAGATTACAACAAGGGCGAGCTGGATAAACAGGTGCCGCCCGCCACCAGCGGGCCGCAGCCGGGCAAAGCGGGGCGCGATCGTCCGATTGTCATTATGATTGACCCCGGCCACGGCGGCGAAGACCCTGGCGCGATTGGCAAAAATAAGACGCGTGAGAAAGATGTGGTACTGCAAATCGCCCGCCGCCTGCGCGCGCTGATTGAACGTGAAGCCAATATGAAGGCATTCATGACGCGCAACGAAGATATCTTTATTCCGCTTAAAGTGCGCGTGGCCAAGGCCCAGAAGCAGCGCGCGGATCTGTTTGTGTCTATTCACGCCGATGCCTTTACCAGCCGCGCCGCGCGCGGTTCTTCCGTCTTTGCGCTCTCGACCAAAGGCGCAACCAGTACGGCTGCGAAATATCTGGCGCAAACCCAGAACGCCGCTGACCTGATGGGGGGCGTGAGTAAAAGCGGGGACGTTTACCTCGATCACACCATGTTTGATATGGTGCAGTCGCTGACTATCTCTGACAGCCTGAAATTCGGCAAAGAGGTGTTAGGGCGTCTTGGACGGGTAAACAAGCTGCATAAGAATAAAGTGGATCAGGCGGGCTTCGCCGTGCTGAAAGCGCCGGATATTCCGTCCATTCTGGTGGAAACCGCGTTTATCAGTAATGAAGAGGAAGAGCGTAAGCTTCGCACCGCGACATTCCAGCAGGAAGTGGCGGAGTCGATTCTCGCAGGGATCAAAGCTTACTTCGCCGATGGCGGGACGCTGGCAAGGCGCGGATAACGCGCCTTTTTGCCTTGCCGGGACAGAATAGTACAGGGGAATGGCTGAATAGCGGACATAAAAAAACACCCGTCAGGGTGTTCATTTTATTGGTTGCGGGGGCCGGATTTGAACCGACGACCTTCGGGTTATGAGCCCGACGAGCTACCAGGCTGCTCCACCCCGCGTCCGTCTTACTTCTTCACATTGTCGCGCCGTGCGCGTTAATTGGTTGCGGGGGCCGGATTTGAACCGACGACCTTCGGGTTATGAGCCCGACGAGCTACCAGGCTGCTCCACCCCGCGTCCGTGGAAGCGCACTATACTCTGCTGAGCTTTCGATGCAACCTTTTTTTAAAACAATAAGCTGAATCGGCGTCAGCTTGTCGAAATATTATCCGCCTTGATGATTCTTTAATCCCGATGCCTGTCTGAAGGGGCTTATGCGTTTCCTTGCGCCCGCCGGTTTGCTATCTTCGCCTGCGGATAGCGCAATTGCGGAGAGAGTCATGAAAGGACGTTGGGCAAAATATCTGGCGGCAGGGGCGATGATCGCGCTGCTTTCCGCCTGTTCCTCCAAACCGACCGATCGCGGTCAGCAATATAAAGACGGCAAGTTTACGCAGCCGTTTTCGCTGGTAAACCAGCCGGACGCCGTTGGCGCGCCGATTAACGCCGGAGATTTCTCCGAACAGGTCGCGGCTATTCGCAGCGCCTCGCCACGTCTTTTTGGCTCTCAAAGCAACGTGTATAACGCCGTGCAGGAGTGGCTGCGCGCCGGTGGCGATACCCGCTCGCTGCGTCAGTTCGGCATCGACGCCTGGCAGATGGAAGGGGCGGATAATTACGGTAACGTCCAGTTCACGGGCTATTACACGCCGGTGGTGCAGGCGCGCTATACCCGTCAGGGCGAGTTCCAGTACCCGATTTACCGTATGCCGCCGAAACGCGGGCGTCTGCCGTCGCGCGCCGAGATTTATTCCGGCGCGCTCAGCGACAGTTATGTGCTCGCGTACAGCAATTCGCTGATGGATAACTTCATTATGGATGTGCAGGGCAGCGGCTATATCGATTTCGGCGATGGTCGTCCGCTGAACTTCTTCGCCTATTCCGGGAAAAACGGTCATCCGTACCGCAGCATCGGCAAGGTGCTTATCGATCGCGGCGAAGTGAAGCGTGAAGATATGTCGATGCAGGCGATTCGCCACTGGGGCGAAACCCACAGTGAGCAGGAAGTGCGCGCGCTGCTGGAAGAGAACCCGTCTTTCGTCTTCTTTAAACCGCAAAACTACGCGCCGGTGAAAGGCGCAAGCGGCGTGCCGCTGATTGGCCGCGCGTCGGTGGCGTCTGACCGCTCGATTATCCCGGCTGGCACCACGCTGCTGGCGGAAGTGCCGCTGCTGGACAATAACGGTAAGTTCAACGGACAATATGAGCTCAGGTTGATGGTGGCGCTGGATGTCGGCGGCGCGATTAAAGGCCAACATTTCGATATTTATCAGGGCATCGGCCCGGACGCCGGTCACCGCGCAGGCTGGTATAATCACTACGGCCGCGTCTGGGTGCTGAAAACCGCGCCGGGCGCCGGCAACGTGTTCAGCGGCTGATTATGCTATTCTGAGCATCCTGTCGCCCGGCGGCGTTACGCCAGCCGGGCCTGCGGATTACTGAGCAAGGGTGAGGGAGAACTCTCACCCTTTTTACATCTGAGGTTTTATGGCTGTAGTTATCACAGACGCCTGGCGCAGCCGCTTTGGCGGCACGGCCCGTTTATATGGCGAAGCCGCGTTGCAGCTCTTTGCCGACGCGCATGTCTGCGTGGTGGGTATTGGCGGCGTCGGCTCATGGGCTGCGGAAGCGCTGGCGCGCACCGGTATCGGCGCGATTACGCTTATCGATATGGATGACGTGTGCGTCACCAATACCAATCGTCAGATCCATGCGCTGCGCGACACGGTAGGACAGGCGAAATCGGAGGTGATGGCCGAACGTATTCGCCAGATCAACCCGGAGTGCCGCATTACCGTGGTAGATGATTTCGTCACTGTCGATAATGTGGCGCAATACATGAACGCCGGGTTTAGCTATGTCATCGACGCTATCGACAGCGTGCGGCCAAAAGCGGCGCTGATTGCTTACTGCCGTCGCAACAAAATCCCGCTGGTGACCACCGGCGGCGCGGGCGGGCAGACCGATCCGACGCAAATTCAGGTGGTCGATCTCGCCAAAACGATTCAGGACCCGCTGGCCGCGAAACTGCGCGAGCGGCTGAAGAGTGATTTTGGCGTGGTGAAAAACAGCAAAGGGAAGCTAGGTGTGGACTGCGTTTTCTCCACCGAGGCGCTGGTCTATCCCCAGGCTGACGGCTCGGTATGCGCGATGAAAAGCACGGCGGAAGGGCCGAAGCGCATGGACTGCGCCTCAGGCTTTGGCGCGGCCACGATGGTGACCGCCACGTTTGGTTTTGTGGCGGTATCGCATGCGCTGAAGAAAATGATGGCGAAAGCGGCGCGCAGCGCCGGGTAATCAGGCGTTGCGGGCGGCGTCCTGTACCGCCTGCGCCAGCGCCGCCAGGCCCTGGCTGCGCGATGCGCTAAGCTGGGCGCGCAGCCCTAACTCGTCAAATAACGCCAGCGGCGAGCTCTCCTGAAGTTCCTGCGGCGTTTTGCCTTCCACGGCGGTGAGTAACACCGCCAGCAACCCGCGCACGATACGCCCCTCGCTGTCGCCATAGAAGTGCAGCCCGCCGTCGGGACGCTTTTCATACCCGAGCCAGACCCGGTTTTCACAGCCGGGGATCTCCTGCGCTTCTTGCTTTAATTCCTCCGGCAGCGCCGGAAGCTGTTTGCCAAGCAGGATCAGCTGGCGATATTTATCTTCCCACTGAGTGAGCGGGCCAAACGTCTGACGCAGCGTGTCAGGGGTAATCGAAGCGCCGAACGGGTGCCCGGCCAGATAAGCAGTCGTCATTTAATCCACCAGTATGTCCAGCGCGCGGTCGATAGCGGCGATCAGCGCCTCGACGTCGCCTTGCGTGTTGTAGGGCGCGAAAGAGGCGCGCAGCGTGCCGCTGACGCCAAGCGCCGCCAGCAGCGGCTGGGCGCAGTGCTGGCCTGCGCGCAGCGCGATGCCGGACTCCGCCAGCAGCGTCACCAGATCGCTGTGGTGCACGCCGGCGAAATCAAACGCCAGCAGGCTGGAGTCCTGACAGCGAAACGAGCGAAAGCCCGGGCGTTTCGCCAGTTCCGCCTCGGCAAGCGTCGCGAGCCCGCGGCTGTAGCTTTCGGCTTTCGCCAGATCGATATTCTCAAGCCAGGCGAGCGCGGCGCTAAGGCCTGTCACGCCTGCGACATTGGGCGTCCCCGCTTCAAAGCGGTACGGCACTGGCTGCGTTTTAAAGCCGTCAAACGTCACTTCGGTCACCATTTTGCCGCCGCCCAGCCAGGGCGACATCTGCGCCAGCAGGTCGGTTTTGCCATACAGCACGCCGATGCCGGTCGGGCCGTAGAGCTTGTGGCCGGAGAAGGCGTAAAAATCGATATCCAGTTGCTGAACGTCCGGCGGGCAGTGAACCACGCCCTGCGCGCCATCCACCACCACCACCGCGCCTGCCGCATGAGCTTTTGCAATCGCATCGGCGAGATCGGGGCAGCCGCCGGTCACGTTGGACATCTGGCCCAGCGCCAGCAGGAACGTGCGTTCATTTATCAGCGTCGGGAGTAAGGCGAGATCCGGCAGGCGATCGGCGCCGAGCGGGAGTTTCACGACTTTCGCGCCGGTCAGCTCCGCCACCATCAGCCACGGCACCAGGTTTGCGTGATGCTCGGCTTCGCTGACGATAATCTCATCACCCGGCTTCAGGCGCGGACGTGCGTAGCACTGGGCGATAATGTTGATGGATTCTGTTGTGCCGCGCGTCCAGACGATATCACGGCTGTCGGGGGCATTGAGTAAGCTCGCGACGCTACCACGAGCGGCTTCGTAACGTTCGGTGAGGCGTCGGGCCTCGGCGAACTGGCTGCGGTGCACATTCCCGGCGCTCAGCGAATAGAATTGCTGGCTGGCTTCGATGACCGGCTGCGGTTTTAGCGCCGTGGCGGCGCTATCGAGATAGACGCCTGCGTCACGGAGCGCAGGAAACTGCGCACGAAAATGGGCGGGGCTGAATACTTTCATGATACTCCTCTTTCCAGTCCTTCGATCGTGGCCCATTTGACGTCGTTAAACAAGGTCATTGATAACCATCGGATAAGTCTGTTTATTCTGGCAAAGGGGAGAAAGCAGGTTATGCTGAATAGTGTTAGGTGAATATTTCAGCCTGTTTGCAGACGAAGTTTACATAGCATTAAACACTAAAGGAGAAGAACCATGAATAAACTTGCCGCTGTAGTATCAGCATGCATGATGACTTTTGCTCTGAGCGCTTGTTCCGGTCCTAACTATGTTATGCATACCAATGACGGTCGTTCGATTGTGACCGACGGGAAACCGAAAACCGATGACGATACCGGCATGATTAAATATAAAGATGCCAACGGTAACCAGCAGCAGATCAACCGTACTGACGTGAAAGAGATGGTTGCGCTGGAGAAATAATCGCGTATCGCGCAGGCAAAAAAAAAGCACCGCAAAGTGCGGTGCTACATTAATCACTATGGACAGACAGGGTAAATGTACAGGAAGTGAAAGAGTAGCTTAGCTACGATGGTCTGAATCGCAGACCAAATGCAAACACAACAACACAACATCACAACCGTAAGCCAAAAGCCCTCCAGAACTCTCATTCCTAAAGACTTTTCGTTCCGGCTCAGGAAGTGCCGCCACTATAGGTATTTGCTGGTGTAACCTCAACGGACAAATTATAATGGCTCAGATAAAAAAAACTAATGGGTGACGACTTGTTTCTCGTTTGTTAATACGCATTTACACATAAGCCAAACATCATGTCCAAGCGATTACCGCCGTTAAACGCATTACGTGTTTTTGATGCCGCCGCGCGCCATTTAAGCTTCACAAAAGCTGCCGAAGAGCTCTTTGTCACCCAGGCTGCCGTCAGCCATCAGATAAAATCGTTAGAAGATTTCCTCGGGCTGAAGTTATTCCGCCGACGCAACCGTTCTCTTCTTTTAACCGAAGAAGGGCAGAGCTATTTCCAGGACATAAAAGAGATTTTTTCTCAGTTAACGGAAGCGACGCGCAAACTCCAGGCGCGCAGCGCGAAAGGCGCGTTAACGGTCAGCCTGCTGCCGAGTTTCGCTATCCACTGGCTGGTGCCGCGGCTCTCCAGTTTTAACAGTAGCTGGCCGGGTATCGACGTGCGTATCCAGGCCGTCGACAGGCAGGAAGATAAGCTTGCCGACGACGTCGACGTGGCGATTTTTTACGGTCGCGGCAACTGGCCGGGGCTGCGGGTGGAAAAACTCTATGCCGAATATCTGCTGCCGGTTTGTTCGCCGCTGTTGCTCACGGGCGACAAGCCCTTAAAGGCGCCGGAGGATTTAGCCCGCCACACGCTTCTGCATGACGCGTCGCGCCGCGACTGGCAAACTTATACGCGCCAGCTCGGTCTCAATCATATTAATGTCCAGCAGGGGCCGATTTTCAGCCACAGCGCGATGGTGTTGCAGGCCGCCATTCACGGCCAGGGCGTGGCGCTGGCTAACAACGTAATGGCGCAGTCGGAAATTGAAGCCGGCCGCCTGGTCTGCCCGTTCAACGATGTGCTGGTGAGTAAAAATGCTTTTTACCTCGTTTGTCATGACAGCCAGGCAGAACTGGGTAAAATAGCGGCCTTTCGGCAATGGATACTGGCGAAGGCGGCGAGCGAGCAAGAAAAATTCCGTTTTCGCTATGATCAATAACGATGATTCGCGCGAATGTGTCGCGCCTTACTGTAGGGTTACATCATGACCAGCCGTTTTATGCTGATTTTCGCCTCAATCAGTGGCTTTGTTTTTGTGGCGCTGGGCGCCTTTGGCGCACACGTATTACGTAAAACGCTCGGCGTTGCGGAGATGGGCTGGATCCAGACCGGCCTTGAATATCAGGCGTTTCATACGCTGGCGATTTTAGGGCTGGCGGTCGCGATGCAGCGTCGCATCAGCATCTGGTTTTACTGGAGCAGCGTTTTCCTGGCGCTCGGCACGGTGCTTTTCAGCGGCAGCCTCTATTGTCTGGCGCTTTCTCATCTGCATTTATGGGCCTTCGTTACGCCGGTCGGCGGCGTAAGTTTTCTGGCCGGTTGGATATTAATGTTAATTGGCGCGGTGCGTCTGAAGCGTAAAGGTTCGGTTCATGAATAAGGTCATTTTGTACTGCCGTCAGGGTTTCGAGAAAGAGTGTGCGGCAGAGATAACCGACAAAGCCGCGCAGCAAGGCGTTTTTGGTTTCGCCCGCGTTAAAGAAAACAGCGCCTACGTGATTTTTGAATGCTATCAGCCGGAAGAGGCCGATAAGCTTGCCCGTGAACTGCCGTTCAGCTCGCTGATTTTCGCCCGCCAGATGTTTGTCGCAGGCGAACTGTTGCAGGATCTGCCGCCGGAGGATCGCGTGACGCCGGTCGTCGGGATGTTGCAGGGCGTGGTAGAGAAGGGCGGCGAGCTGCGCGTTGAGGTGGCGGACACCAACGAAAGCAAAGAGCTGATGAAGTTCTGCCGCAAATTCACCGTGCCGCTGCGCGCCGCGCTGCGCGAAGCGAAAGTGCTGGCGAATTTCGAAACGCCGAAACGTCCGGTGGTGCATGTGTTTTTCATCGCGCCGGGCTGCTGCTACACCGGATATTCCTATACCACTAACAACTCGCCGTTTTATATGGGCATTCCGCGCCTGAAGTTCCCGTCTGACGCGCCAAGCCGTTCGACGCTGAAACTGGAAGAGGCGTTCCATGTGTTTATTCCGGCGGATGAGTGGGATGAGCGTCTGGCGAACGGCATGTATGCGGTGGATCTGGGTGCCTGTCCTGGCGGCTGGACGTATCAGCTGGTCAAACGCAACATGTGGGTCTCGTCCGTGGATAACGGCCCGATGGCCCAGAGCCTGATGGATACCGGGCAGGTGACATGGCTGCGTGAGGATGGGTTTAAATATCGCCCGACCCGCACCAATATCACCTGGATGGTATGCGACATGGTGGAAAAACCGGCCAAAGTCGCGGCGCTGATGGCGCAGTGGCTGGTGAACGGCTGGTGCCGCGAAACCATTTTCAACCTCAAGCTGCCGATGAAAAAGCGTTATGAAGAGGTGTCGCAGAATATCGCCTCAATTCAGGCGCAGCTGGACGAGCACGGTATTAACGCGCAGATCCAGGCGCGTCAGCTGTATCACGACCGTGAAGAGGTGACCGTTCACGTGCGCCGCTGGTGGGCGGCCGTCGGCGGGCGTCGCGACGAGCGATAAGCGCGTTGCGTGGCGCATGGGTAAGTGGCGGGTGCGCTCACGCTTACCCCCCTACGGGATATGCGGTTGAATAGGTATTGTATGGCGGGTGCGCTCACGCTTACCCGCCCTACGGAATATACGGTTGAATAAGTATTGTATGGCGGGTTGCGCTTACGCTTACCCGCCCTGTGGAATATACGGTTGAATAAGTATTTTATGGCGGGTGCGCTTACGCTTACCCGCCCTACGGGATATACGGTTAAATAATTCATGTAGGGCGGGTAAGCGTAAGCGCACCCGCCTTTTTCATTAAGGCATCGACCGCCCCGCAATCACCCCTACAGCCTGAGCTGCTGCAAATTCCCGTCGAGCTGTAAATCGGTTTTCAGCGTCGCCACATCGCGGCAAATAAAGGCGCTCTCGCGGTGCGCTTCCAGCTTTTTACGCCACTTCTCCGGCACCTCATCAAGCCGCGCGTAGAGCGCCTCCAGCGTACCAAAATCGTTAATCAACTGCGTGGCGCTTTTCGGCCCAATGCCCGCGACGCCGGGTATTTTCGAACTGCTGATGCCGGCAAGCCCCCAGAAATCCGCCAGCTGGCCTGGCGCCACGCCAAACTCGTTCTCAATAAACGGGGCGTCCAGCCAGCGTTTCTGGAAATAATCGCGGATGCGGATTTCCGGACGCAAGAGCTGACAATAGCCTTTATCGGTCGACACAATCGTCGCCTCATGGCCTGCGGCCGCGACTTTCACCGCGAGCGTGGCGGCGAGATCGTCGGCCTCGTTGCCTTCGACATGCCAGCAGGGAACGCCGCGACGGGTAAACGCCTCGCGTAGCGCAGGCATCTCCTGATGCAGATCGTCTGGCATCGGCGGGCGTCCGGCTTTGTAATCGGGCAGCAACTGATGGCGCCAGCCCTGCGCGCGGGCTTCGTCGTCAAACACCGCGACGGCGTGCGTCGGCTGGCTGTTGCCAAGCAGTTGCTCCAGCGCATGCAGGCAGGTGTCCACGCACGGCGTACCCTGCACCGCGTGTATCCGGCGGATCAGGTTAAGTGCATCGACAATCAGCAAATGAACGGGCATGGCGGCATCCCTTACGAAAATAACAGGCCGTTACCGTAACATTTTCGACGAGCGCCCACCATAAAGCGGTGCGGATTCAGGAAGATAACGCGCAAAAAACCGCCCTGCGGACAGGGCGGTGCGGGACGGGATTAATCGCAGGCGACGACTTTGACCGCCAGTCCGCCGCGTGACGTTTCACGGTAGCGGGCGTTCATGTCTTTGCCGGTTTCAAACATGGTTTCGATGACTTTATCGAGGCAGACGCGCGGCTCGCTGGTGCGACGCAGCGCCATACGCGCGGCGTTGACGGCTTTTACCGAGGCGATAGCGTTACGCTCGATACACGGCACCTGCACCTGGCCTGCCACCGGATCGCAGGTCAGCCCAAGGTTGTGCTCCATGCCGATTTCCGCCGCGATACAGACTTGCGCCGGGCTGCCGCCGAGCAGTTCCGCAAGGCCTGCCGCCGCCATGGAACAGGCGACGCCCACCTCGCCCTGGCAGCCGACTTCGGCGCCGGAGATAGAGGCGTTCATCTTATAGAGCGAACCGACCGCGCTTGCCACCAGCAGGTAGCGCGCCAGTGAGTTAGCGTTTACTTCGCGAATGAATTTGTCGTAGTACGCCAGCACAGCCGGAACGATGCCGCAGGCGCCGTTGGTCGGCGCGGTGACAACGCGGCCGCCCGCGGCGTTCTCTTCGTTAACCGCCAGCGCGAACATGTTGATCCAGTCCACAACGTTCATCGGATCGGCGTCGTTCTTGTCGTGGCTGACAAGCATTCGACGCAGCGCGGCGGCGCGACGCGGAACGCGCAGCTTGCCGGGCAGAACACCCTCGGTAGTGGTGCCGCGCTCAATGCCAGCGCGCATAACGCCCCACACCTGCGAAAAATGCGCTTCGAGCTCTTCTTTGCTGTGCAGCGCCAGCTCGTTTTTCATCATCAGGCCGGACAGCGACAG
Organism: Cronobacter sp. EKM101R; assembly: GCF_963888145.1. NCBI lineage: Bacteria > Pseudomonadati > Pseudomonadota > Gammaproteobacteria > Enterobacterales > Enterobacteriaceae > Cronobacter > Cronobacter sp. EKM101R. Next base: position 340,186 of record NZ_CAWPHW010000033.1, read on the forward strand.
GCCGGTTTCCCGGCAGTGGCGCTGAAGATCCGCTGCGGTTTTATACGGGTATGGCACTTCAATCGCGGACGATTGTGTCTGGCCGAAGTGCGCTTCGTCGACGATAAAACCGCCGCCGATAGAGTAATACGTCTGGCTGTAGATGACGTCATCGCCCGCAAGCGCGGTGATACGCATACCGTTTTCGTGCAGCGCCAGGTTATCGGCATGGAAATTCATGCATTGATCCACCGGGAACGCCACTTCGTGCGCGCCACTGGCCAGCATCAGGCGGCTGTGGGTATTCACGTCCTGAATAAAACCGGGAATGGCGTCGATATCTACGGTGTCAGGCAGGTTGCCCGCGAGACCCATAATAATGGCGATATCGGTATGGTGGCCTTTGCCGGTCAGCGACAGGGAGCCGTACACGTCCACCACGACTTTCGTCGTCTTATGCAGCAGGTTCTGCGCGATAAGGTCGTCGGTAAACTGTTTGCCCGCTTTCATCGGCCCTACGGTATGGGAACTGGAAGGACCAATACCGATTTTGAAAATATCAAAAACGCTGATCATGATGCATTCCATCGAATAAATAACTGGGAAGGGCTCACGCCGCCGGGCGGCGGCGCGGACAAAGGATTAGCTGAAGAGTGAGTAGAAAATCGCGGAGATAGCGATAAGACCCATGATGGTCACAAAAACGTTGCTGATGTGACCGCTGTATTTACGCATTGCCGGGACTCGCGCAATCGCATACATCGGCATCAGGAACAGGATCATCGCGATAATCGGGCCACCCAGCGTTTCGATCATGCCGAGGATGCTCGGGTTCAGCGTCGCTACAATCCAGGTAGTGATCAGCATGAACAGCGCGGTGATGCGGTTCAGTTTGTTCACTTCGATGGTTTTGCCACGGCTGCGCAGCGATTTAATCACCATGCCGTTGAAGCCTTCACGCGCGCCCAGGTAGTGGCCCAGGAACGATTTGGTGATGGCGATGATAGCGATAACCGGACCTACCCAGGCGATAACCGGCACGTTGAAGTGGTTAGCCAGGTAAGAAAGGATAGTGATGTTCTGTGCTTTCGCTTCCGCCAGGTTTTCTGGGGAGAGGCTCAGTACACAGCTGAATACGAAGAACATCACGGTAACAACCATCATGATGTGCGCATACGCCAGAATGCGGGAGCATTTTTTCTCCGCTTCAGCGCCGTACTCTTCACGTTTCGCCACGGCGAAGGCGGAGATGATCGGCGAGTGGTTAAAGGAGAACACCATCACCGGGATCGCCAGCCACAGGGTCATCAGCAGGCCATTACCGGTTGAGGCATGGCTGAAAGACAGGGTTTCCAGCGCGGCGCCGCTCCAGTTCGGGATCAGGAAGCAGGCCATCAGCATCAGTACGGCAACGAACGGGAAAACCAGTACGCTCATCGCTTTAACGATCATCTGCTCGCCGAAGCGCACGATGGTCATCATACCGATGATAAGAATCAGCGACAGAATCGCGCGCGGCGGAGACGCCAGCCCCAGCTGGTGCGTAATAAAGCTGTCGACCGTGTTAGTGATCGCTACGCTGTACATCAGCAGAATAGGGTAAATCGCGAAGAAGTAGAGCAGGGTAATCACTTTACCTGCGCCAACACCAAAATGTTCTTCAACGACTTCGGTGATGTCTTCGCCCGGGTTTTTACCGGACAGCACGAAGCGAGTCAGCGCGCGGTGGGCGAAGAAGGTCATCGGGAATGCAAGGATTGCCATGATAATCAGGGGGATCAGGCCGCCCACACCGGCGTTGATCGGCAGGAAAAGTACCCCTGCGCCAATCGCGGTGCCGTACAGGCCAAGCATCCACATGGTATCAGTTTTTCGCCACGCACTGCTTTTCGCGGCGGTAGCAATATTGACGGTTTGAGTCGTTTCCATCTGTGTATCTCCTGGAGGAAGCAAAAACGAACTTTAAAGTGACATTCAATAAATTTATGACGAACGGTAAAACGAAATCCTGTAGAGCGGGATTTTTTTATAATTTTTCCCCAAATCTCTGGCGGTGCGAAAGATACATTCACGTACTGAATCTATCAGTGATCGCGATCCCAAATGCAATAATCCACTTTTTTATTATGCTTTTTTTAGATCATAACACTGGCTTTGGGCGTGACCCCGCTATTAATGGGCGCAAAGCCTGACACTGACGGCAGATGAGGTAAATAGAGCGGAATAAAATGGTTATTATTTTTCTGTAAAAAACGCGTAAAACAGCACACCCGGATTCTTTCGCAGAAATTTCCGGGATTATGCGCGGTGTTTTTTAGCGCGCAAACGTTTTGGACAGGCAGCAGATAATAAAAAAGGCGGCCTGCTGGCCGCCTGATTTCAGGTGCAGATTTCGTAACAGGGGATGTAGGCGGAGCCCGGAAGTTTCATACGGTGCTGGGCGACGAACCCTTGCAGGAGATCGTCCATGCGCTTCATTATTTGCGTATCGCCATGAATTTTATAGCGTCCGTACTGCTCAATCGCGCGGATGCCCACTTCTTTAACGTTACCCGCAACGATGCCGGAGAAGGCGCGGCGCAGGTCGGCGGCCAGAATTTCCGTCGGCTGATCGGGGTAGAGCTTCAGGTTAGCCATGTTTTCGTGGGTCGGCTCGAACGGCACCTGCAGATCCGGCGAAATGCGAATAGCCCAGTTAAAGCTGTATGCATCGCCCGTTTCGCGGCGGCACTCTTTCACCAGCGGCATCGCTTTTTTCATTTCGCGCGCCACTTCCGCCGGATCGTCGATGATGACGCGATAATGGCGGCGGGCCTTCTCGCCGAGCGTGTTAACGATAAAGTCGTCCAGCACGCGGAAGTAATCGGCGCTCTCTTTCGGGCCGGTCAGGATAAGCGGCAACACCTGATCTGCATTGTGCGGGTTCATCAGGATACCGAGCAGATACAGCAGCTCTTCCGCCGTACCCACGCCGCCCGGGAAGATAATGATCCCGTGGGCGATACGCACAAACGCCTCGAGGCGTTTTTCGATATCCGGCATGATGACCAGCTCATTCACCAGCGGATTTGGCGGCTCAGCGGCGATGATGGACGGCTCCGTCATGCCGATAAAACGCCCTTCTTTATAGCGCTGCTGGGCATGGCCGACCGCCGCGCCTTTCATCGGCGCCTCCATCGCGCCAGGCCCGCAGCCGGTGCAGATATTTAACTCTCGCAGCCCCAGCTGGTTGCCGACGCGTCTTGCATAGAGATATTCGGTTTCGTTAATCGAGTGCCCGCCCCAGCAGACCACCATATTCGGCGCTTCGCCCACGTGCAGCGCTTTTGCGTTGCGCAGGATGGAAAACACCAGGTTGGTGATATGAATGGAGTCGGTGAGATTGAGGTGCTGAAAACGCCCCGCGTGGTCGATTTGCCCGTTCACGAACAGAATGTCGCGCAACACGGCGAACAGGTTGGCCTGCAATGAGCGAATGATCTGCCCGTCAACAAACGCCTCTTCCGGCGGATTAATCAGCTCAAGCTTTACGCCGCGCTCGCGACGCAGCACGTTAATATCGAAATTTTCAAAGCGCGACAGCAGCGTTTTGCTGTTATCGGTCTGACTGCCGGAATTGAGAACTGCAAGCGAACAATTGCGAAAGAGTTGATACAGGTCGCTGCTGGCGGTGCGCTTAAGCATGTCCACTTCCAGCTGCGACAGCAGATCCATCGAGCCCAGCGGGCTAATATGTGTAATCAAGTAAGCTCCTTACGGGGCGATAAACGCCGCTCCCTCTGATTACAATAGCCCCGCCATGTGACATTTAACAACCCATCCCGCACCGCCCTTGTGACGGATTTGCGGGATGTTTAGCAATTACTGACGCGCAAGACGTCCGGTGGCTGGCATAAAGTCGCCATTGCTGCGCCACGGGTTGATATCCAGCCCGCCGCGACGGGTGTAGCGCGCGTAAACGCTGAGCTGTTCCGGCTGGCAGAAACGGGTGATGTCGTTAAAGATGCGCTCCACGCACTGCTCGTGAAATTCGTTGTGATGGCGGAAAGAGACCAGATAGCGCAGCAGCTTTTCGCGGCAAATTTTCGGCCCGCGATAGCGTATCTGTACTGAGCCCCAGTCAGGCTGGTGCGTGATAAGGCAGTTGGATTTCAGCAGGTGGCTTACCAGCGTCTCTTCCACCGTCTCCTCGCCTGCGGCACCGGAAAGCAGCGCGGCATCGAATTCATAATCGGTGATAACGATATCCTGATTATCAATGCAGTCGCCATTCAAACGCGCAACCGGCTCGCCTTCGACATCCTCAAGACGGCGGAGCGTCACGGAAACGTCGCCCTGCGCGCAGGCGCGTAAATCGCGCTCCAGCGTCTCGCGCACCGCGTCAAGGCTGTCAAACCGCGTCTGGTTAAAGCTGTTGAGATAGAGCTTGAAGCTTTTCGATTCCACCAGGTTGACGCTGGTGGCGTTAATCTCCACCTGACCTATCGCCACCTGCGGCAGGCCGTTGCGGTTAAGCCAGGAGAGCTCGTACATCGTCCAGATATCCGCACCGTGAAAGGGCAGGGCATCGGCGCGCAGGCCCAGCGGATCGCGGTTTAAGCTGCGTGGAACTGGCTGGAGCAGCGAAGCGTCGTAAACGTCGCGGTAATCGGTGGATTTGCCGAGCGTCAGGCCGTGAAGCGCCTGATGATTTTCATAAGAAGTCATGTGTCACCGTGATAATGCAGGTACAATACAGGGTTCAGTGTATCTTACCTGACCTGAAGAGAGAATCTGGTGCAAAACGAAGTACAACAGGCGCTGGCGGCATTCAGCGATCGCTATTGCGAAGCGTGGCGGCAACAGCGGGGCTGCCTGCCCGTCAGTGAAGAATATATCGGTATTTCCTCCCCGTGCATTGTATCTACCCACCCTGACGCGGTAGAGTGGCAGCCTCAGCCGTTTATGCCCGAAGATTCTCTCGGCGCGGTTGAGAAGGCGCTCGATATTGTGATTCAGCCTGACGCCCATGCTTTTTACGCGAGCCAGTACGCTGGTGATATGGCGGCGCAGCATGAGGATGTGGCGTTAACGCTGCTACAGGCCTGGAGCCAGGACGATTTCCGCCGCGTGCAGGAAAACCTGATAGGCCACCTGGTAACGCAAAAACGTCTCAAGCTGTCGCCGACGATTTTTATTGCTACGCTTGATAGTGAGCTGGATGTTATCTCGCTGTGTAACCTGACCGGCGAGGTCATACGCGAGACGCTCGGTACTCGCCATCGACGCGTGCTGGCGCCGTCGCTCAGCGCGTTTCTGAACCAACTCTCCCCCCTTGTGTAATCCTTTTTTGCTTGCCTCCGTGTAAGAGATCTCTCACAAACCCTGTGAGAGATCGCCGTCAAAGTAAGGGTTTTCTTACCTTAGTCAAAAATGAATACGCTTATATTTCAAAGGCCTTTGCGATTGCGCTGCGCTTACGAATGAAACTTATCTTAAACTGAACCTGTAAGCTGCCTTGTAAGTGTCGGCGTAATGCGAGATTCTATCTCTGCCGACACGGAGTGGCGCTGAAGCGAACATCAGGATGATGGCGCTTCAAAAAGGACACGCCGGAGGGCGATTCAGGGAAGGCTTCAGGATGAAGCGAAAGGACGGCGCAGGAGCGCTGAGGGACACCTCCAGGAAGGAGAATGTGAGCCGGTCAGGATTACCGGTGGGTCAGGAAGACCAGGGACATGCATCGGGACGATGCAACAATAACATCAGGATGATGTGGGCAGGACGCGTAAACGGATTTAAGGCCGCAAGGTCGCAGGAAAAGTTGTCACGGACGAGCAGGGAGCACCGAAAAGTAGCCGGACTGCTGCGAAACGAACCGGGAGCACTGTGTTATCACAGTGCTCCCTTTTTTTATGCTTTTTTTTCTGTCGCCGGGAAATGCTATGCTGCGCGCCCGGTTTTTTGATTCACAGAGGTTGTTATGGAACGCCATCAACGGGTTCGCCAGCAGCTGCAGCGCGTCGAGCAGGTGTTGCGCCATCATCAACAGTGGCAAATCGCCGCTCCCGATTCCTCCGCGTTTGAAAGCACGCAGCCTTTTTGCATGGACACGCTTGAGCCTTACGAGTGGCTGCAATGGGTGCTGATCCCGCGTCTGCACGCGCTGCTGGACGCCGGTGCGCCGCTGCCGCAGGCGTTTGCCGTCGCGCCGTATTATGAAGTTGTGCTTGAGGCGAGTCATCCGGCGCGCGACGCCGTGCTGGTGACGCTGGTTGAGCTGGATGCCTTGTTCGCAGGGGATGACGCGTGAGCCTCGAAATCCTCTATCAGGATGAATGGCTGGTAGCGGTCAATAAGCCGTCCGGCTGGCTGGTACACCGCAGCTGGCTCGATCGCGACGAAAAAGTCGTCGTCATGCAAACGGTTCGAGATCAGATAGGCCAGCACGTTTTTACCGCTCACCGTCTCGACAGACCGACCTCCGGCGTGCTGCTGATGGGCCTTTCCAGCGAGGCGGGAAGGCTTTTAGCGCAGCAGTTTGAACAGCATCAAATCCAAAAGCGCTACCACGCGATAGTGCGCGGCTGGCTCACCGACAGCGCTGTGCTGGATTATCCACTGGTGGAAGAGCTTGATAAAATCGCCGATAAATTTTCCCGCCAGGATAAAGAACCGCAGCCCGCGGTAACGCACTATCGCGGCCTTGCGACCACCACCCAGCCCGTGGCGGTCGGGCGTTACGAGTCGGTGCGCTACAGCCTGGTGGAGATGCTGCCGCAGACCGGGCGCAAGCATCAGTTGCGTCGCCACATGGCGCATTTGCGCCACCCGATTATCGGTGATTCAAAACATGGCGATCTGCGCCAGAATCGCGCGGCGGCGGAGCATTTCGGCTGTCACCGGTTAATGCTGCACGCCAGCGAGTTGACGCTGACTCACCCGTTCACCGGCGCGCCGCTGACCATTCGGGCGGGTCTTGATGACGTCTGGCGCCAGGCGCTGGCGCATTTTGGCTGGCAGTCATATCTCCCCGCAGCCGATGGGGTTGAGTTTCCCGTAGCGAACCCTCAGGATGAAGGCAGTCTGAATCCATAAGGAGAGTAAACGATGGCGAGCGTAGGGATTTTTGTCGGCACCATGTACGGGAATTCGCTGCTGGTGGCGGAAGAAGCGCAGGCGATCCTGAAAAAACAGGGGCATGACGCGACGGTGTATGAAGATGCCGATCTTAGCGACTGGGAGCGTTATGCCGACGGGTACGCGCTTATCGTCACCTCCACGACCGGCCAGGGCGATTTGCCGGACAGCATCATGCCGCTCTATCAGGCTATCAAAGACCAGCATGGCCATCAGCCGACGCGACGTTACGGCCTGATTGCGCTGGGCGACAGCAGCTACAGCCATTTTTGCGGCGGCGGCAAGAAATTCGACGCGCTATTGCAGGAACATGCGGCACAGCGCGTCGGCGAGGTGTTATACATTGACGCTGCGGAATATCCGGAGCCGGAAACGCTCTCCAGCCCCTGGGTTGAGGCGTGGAGCGCGCTACTGAAGTAAACCACGCCGTCGGCGTTACGCGCGCCGACGTGATTTATATTCCGGAAATACGATGCGCCTCGCGCGCGACGTTATCCATCTCATCGAGTAATTCCAGCAGTTCCGGCTCCAGTTCACTCGCGGGAACGCCGCTGCGCAGTTGATGTTCAATCAACTGGCAGAGATTTTTCAGGCGCGGTACGCCGCTGTAGCCGCAGCTGCCGTGCAGTTTATGGATGAGATCGGTCAGCCCTTCGGGTTCTTCCCCGACCAGCTGTTCTTCCACACGGTTGCGGACTTCCGGTAAAAACGCCAGCAGCATTTGCAGCATGTCGCGCGCCAGATCGGGCTTATTGGCGGCCTGGCGCAGCGCCAGGCTCCAGTCGAGCGTAGCGTCCGGATTGACGGCGGGCGCCGCGATAGCGGGAACGCTTGCGACAACCGGCACGGCGTAGCCTGGCTGATAGCGCAGCAGCAGCGCGCGCAGTTTCTCTTCTTCAATGGGTTTGGCCAGATAATCGTTCATCCCGGCGCTGAGCAGTTTTTCTTTCTGTCCTGACATCGCGTGGGCCGTCACCGCGATAATCGGCGTATGCTGCTGTTGCGGCAGTTTGCGGATAAGTTCGCAGGCGTGAATGCCATCCATATCCGGCATCTGGATATCCATCAAAATAATATCGAACGGCTGAAGCATGGCGCGCTCCACCGCCTGGTGCCCGCTCTCGCACAACACCACATGCTGTACCATATCCTCCAGCAGCGCGCCGATAAGCTTCAGGTTGGCCGGATTATCATCCACGGCCATCACCGTCATCGGCATCCTGCTCTGATCGCCGTCTGGCAGTTCGCGGGCATGAATAAGGCGACAATGCTCCAGCAGCAGCGGCATTAAACGCGTGGCCGTCACCGGTTTCAGGAGGCAGGCGCTGGCTCCCTCTTTTTTCAGCATCTCGGCGTTGATCTGCGCGTGGCACGGCAGGGCGAGGATCAGACAATCCGTGAGCGTCGCCGCGCGGGCCAGCTGATCGTGGCGCATCGACAGCGGTTCGCGGTCCGTGACCGGGGCGGCAAAGAGCAGGATATCGTAATGCGCCTGCGGAAGCGTTGCCAGATCCGGGCTATAGACAACCGTGAGCGGCGTATTGGCGAGCAGATCCCGCGTGCTTTTCGCCGCCGCTTCGTTTTTCTCGACATACGCCAGGCGCATCCCCGCGAGCATGTCGGTGGCGTGGCGATCCACCAGCGCGTTAGGGTTCAGGTCGAGGCTGATATGGAACCAGAACGTCGAGCCGCGATGCGGCTGACTGTGGAACGAAATATCGCCGCCCATTTCGTTCACCAGTTTCTGGGTGATGACCAGCCCAAGCCCGGTGCCGCCGTGACGGCGTGAAATACTGGCGTCGGCCTGGCGGAACGCCTGGAACAGACGCGACTGATCGCGCTCCGGGATGCCGATGCCGGTATCGCGGATTTGCACTTCAATCTGCACCTTGTTGTTACTGATGGCGCGCTTCTCAACCACGATGTCGATATTGCCGTGGTCGGTGAATTTAATGGCGTTGCCGACCAGATTGGTGATCACCTGCTGAAGGCGCAGCGGGTCGCCAATGACATTATCCGGCACGTCGTGCCGTACGCTGATGGTCAGCTCCAGCCCTTTGTCATGCGCGGAGTGCGCGAGCAGCGTGACCACTTCATCCAGCGTGCTGCGCAGCGGGAATGGAATGCTCTCCAGCAGCAGTTTCCCGGCTTCAAGCTTCGAGAAATCGAGTACGTCGTTAATGATGCTAAGCAGATTATTCGCCGAGCGCTCGATCGTATTGAGATGGTCGCGCTGGGTAGGGGTCAGATCGGTTTTCAGCGTCAGGCGGGTAAAGCCAATCACGCCGTTCAGCGGCGTGCGCAGCTCGTGAGACATATTGGCGAGGAACTCAGATTTAATGCGCGCCGCTTCCTGGGCGCGTTTTTTCGCCAGATCCAGTTCGACATTCTGGATCTCCATCTGTTCCAGCGTTTCGCGCAGATCGGATGTCGCCTGGTCAATGTTGTGCTGCATCTCTTCGTGGTAGGCGGCAAGCGACATCGCCATCGAGTTGATGCCGTTCTTCAGCATATCCAGCTCGCCCAGCATAAAGCCTTCCACGCGGCTGTCGAGCTGGCCGCGGCGGATGCGGTCGACGGTATTAACCATATTGCGGATAGGCGCGGTGACGTCGCGCATCAGGCGCCAGGCGAACAGTACCGCGCAGGCCATACAAATCAGCATCATCAGCAGTGAAATCGCGATCTCCTGATATTGCTGAAGCCGTACCGATTTCAGATCAAGCTCCAGCGCCACATAGCCCAGCGGGTTAGCGCTGAGCTTGGCGTCAGAGACTTCAGATTCATCAGGAGAATAGCGCTCTGACACCACCGGCGTTCGCAATATCAGCATATCGTCGCGGCGCGTGACGCTAAGGCCGGTCGGCAGCGCTGCGCCGTTCGGGAGCTGAAGTTCGGACGGGTCAAGCTGATAATTAGAGGTGACAAACAGTTTATTGTCGCGATCGTAAACGGAAATGGCGCGTACAATTTCTGAATGCCGACGATGCAGTACGCTGACCAACTGGCGCACCGACTCCTTATTTTGCAGGCTCATGCCATATTCGCTGGCAACCGCCAGCGGCTCGATAATGCTGGCTCCGGCGTCTTCCAGCTGGCGCTGCAAATCGTGATAGCGGTGCACAACGAAGAAAACGCTGAGCAGCAGGCCGATAATAAACGTGGGCGCCAGGATAAGAATCATCATCCGCGCCCGCAGGCTGTAGTTGGTCATGGGGTTCCGTTATGGGACAATCAGCGACATTCAGTTTATGTGAGAAATTTCCTGGCGATGGCGCAATTCTACTCTGCAAAGCGACGCGTGACGACGCGTGAAATCATAACCGTGGCGGCCGACGGCCTCGATGCCTTTGGGCAGGGCGTGGCGCGCCATCACGGCAAAGCGCTGTTTATTCCCGGTTTACTGCCAGGCGAGCACGCGGAAGTGGTGCTCAGCGAAGAGAAAAAACAGTTCGCGCGCGGTGAAGTCAAAAAACGGCTTTCACAAAGCCCCGAGCGCGTGACGCCGCCGTGCCCGCATTTTGGCGTATGCGGCGGCTGCCAGCAACAGCATGCCAGCGTGGAGTTACAGCAGCGCAGTAAAGCGCAGGCGCTGGGGCGGATGATGAAGCGCGAGGTGGATGAGGTCATCAGCGGCCCGGCGTGGGGCTACCGCCGCCGGGCGCGTCTGAGCCTGAATTTCACGCCGCGCAAACCAGGCTTACAGATGGGGTTTCGCAAGGCGGGCTCAAACGATCTGGTGGATGTGCATCGCTGCCCTGTGCTTGTGCCCCGTCTTGAGGCGTTACTGCCGAAACTTCGCGAGTGCTTAAGTAGCCTCGATGGCGTGCGTCATCTTGGTCATGTTGAACTGGTGGACGTCACCAGCGGTCCGCTGATGGTGTTGCGCCATCTCAAGCCGCTCAGTCCCGCCGATCGCGAAAAACTGGAATGCTTTTCGCATTCCGAAGGCGTGGCGCTGTACCTTGCGCCAGAGAGCGATACCCTTGAGGACCTTAACGGCGAGATGCCCTGGTATGAGTCCGACGGCTTAAGGCTCACCTTCAGCCCGCGCGATTTTATTCAGGTCAACGATGCCGTAAACCAGCAGATGGTGGCCCGCGCGCTGGAATGGCTGGATATTCAGCCTGGCGAGCGCGTGCTGGATCTGTTCTGCGGCATGGGCAACTTTACGTTGCCGCTGGCCCGGCGCGCGGAAAGCGTGGTGGGCGTCGAAGGGGTTGCGGCGCTGGTTGAGAAAGGCGGCTATAATGCCAGTCTTAACGCCTTGAAAAATGTCACCTTCTTTCAGCATAACCTGGAAGAAGACGTTACCCGACAGCCGTGGGCGCAGCAGGGGTTTGATAAAGTGCTGCTCGATCCGGCGCGCGCTGGCGCGGCGGGCGTGATGCAGCATATTGTGAAATTAAAACCGCGTCGGGTGGTCTATGTCTCCTGTAACCCTTCCACGCTGATGCGTGACAGTGAGGCGCTGCTCGCGGCGGGCTATCGCACCGGACGGCTGGCGATGCTGGATATGTTCCCGCACACCAGCCATCTGGAATCGATGGCGTTGTTTGAAAGAGATTAAGTAGTCAGGCCGCCGCGCGGTGCGGGCAGGCTGTCCCGAAAGGAGAGGACGATGGTTGCGGTAAGAAGTGCACATCTTAATAAAGCTGGCGAATTTGACCATGAAAAATGGGTGGCGAGCCTCGGCATCGCCAGTCAGCCGTCGTGTGAACGCTTAACCGAAACCTGGCGCTATTGCGAGCAGCAGACTCAGGGACACCCGCAGGCGGAACTCCTGCTCTGGCGCGGCGTGGAGATGGTTGAAATCCTCACCATGCTGAGTATGGACATCGACACGCTGCGCGCCGCGCTGCTCTTCCCGCTGGTGGACAGCGGCGTGGTGAGCGAAGAGGTGTTGAAAGAGAGCGTCGGCAAATCCGTCGTCGGGTTAATCCACGGCGTGCGCGATATGGCCGCTATTCGCCAGCTCAAGGCCACGCATCACGATTCTGTCTCTTCCGAACAGGTCGATAACGTACGTCGTATGCTGCTGGCGATGGTCGATGATTTCCGCTGCGTGGTGATTAAACTCGCGGAGCGCATCGCGCATCTGCGTGAAGTAAAAGACGCGCCGGAGGATGAACGCGTCCTGGCGGCGAAAGAGTGCACCAATATCTATGCGCCGCTGGCAAACCGTCTTGGCATCGGCCAGCTCAAATGGGAGCTGGAGGATTTCTGCTTCCGTTATCTGCATCCGGACGAATACAAACGCATCGCGAAGCTGCTGCATGAGCGGCGCATCGATCGCGAGCATTATATCGACGAATTTGTAACGCACCTGCGCACCGCCATGAAGGAAGAGGGCGTGAAGGCGGAGGTCTACGGGCGTCCGAAACATATCTACAGCATCTGGCGCAAGATGCAGAAAAAGCATCTGGCGTTTGACGAGCTTTTTGATGTGCGTGCCGTGCGCATTGTCGCGGAACGCCTCCAGGACTGCTACGCCGCGCTCGGGATCGTGCATACGCACTATCGCCATCTGCCCGATGAATTTGATGATTACGTTGCCAACCCGAAACCCAACGGTTACCAGTCTATTCATACCGTGGTGCTTGGCCCCGGTGGTAAAACCGTTGAAATCCAGATCCGCACCAAACAGATGCATGAAGAGTCTGAGCTCGGCGTGGCGGCGCACTGGAAGTACAAAGAGGGCGCGGCAAGCGGCGTGCGCAACGGCCATGAAGACCGTATCGCCTGGCTGCGTAAACTCATCGCCTGGCAGGAAGAGATGGCGGATTCCGGCGAGATGCTCGACGAGCTGCGCAGTCAGGTCTTTGACGACCGCGTCTATGTGTTTACCCCGAAAGGCGATGTCGTCGACCTGCCCGCAGGCTCCACGCCGCTCGATTTCGCCTACCACATCCACAGCGATGTCGGGCATCGCTGCATCGGCGCGAAAATCGGCGGCAGGATCGTGCCGTTTACCTACCAACTGCAAATGGGCGATCAGATTGAAATCATCACTCAGAAACAGCCGAACCCGAGCCGCGACTGGCTGAACCCGAACCTCGGCTACGTCGGCACCAGCCGCGCGCGCGCCAAAATTCACGCCTGGTTCCGCAAGCAGGATCGCGATAAAAACATTATCGCCGGTCGCCAGATCCTCGACGACGAGCTGGCGCATCTTGGCATCAGCCTGAAAGAGGCCGAAAAACACCTGCTGCCGCGCTACAACTTCAATGAAGTCGACGAGCTGCTGGCGGCGATTGGCGGCGGCGATATTCGCCTTAACCAGATGGTGAATTTTCTTCAGGCGCAGTTCAACAAGCCCAGCGCAGAGGAGCAGGACGCCGCGGCGTTGCGCCAGTTGCAGCAAAAAACCTATACGCCGCAGGGGCGCAGCACGCGTGATAATGGCCGCGTGGTGGTCGAGGGCGTCGGTAATCTGATGCACCATATCGCCCGCTGCTGCCAGCCAATCCCGGGCGACGACATCGTCGGCTTTATTACCCAGGGCCGCGGCATCTCTATCCACCGCGCCGACTGCGATCAACTGGCGGAGCTGCAGTCGCATGCGCCGGAACGCATTGTCGATGCGGTATGGGGCGAAAGCTACTCGGCGGGCTATTCGCTTGTCGTGCGCGTGACGGCCAATGACCGCAGCGGTTTGCTGCGCGATATCACCACGATCCTCGCTAACGAAAAGGTCAATGTGCTTGGCGTGACCAGCCGCAGCGAGACCCGCCAGCAACTGGCGACCATCGATATGGAAATCGAAATCTATAACCTTCAGGTGCTTGGCCGCGTGCTCGGCAAACTCAATCAGGTGCCTGATGTCATTGATGCGCGCCGCCTGCACGGCGGCTGACGCGCGCGGCGGCGCCGTGCGGTAACGCCGCGCCGCCTTTATTTTCTCCTCCAGCGTGAGGCGCGTGGCGGTTCTCGCCACGTCTGTTTTTATAAGGATTTTCCATGACTCAAATCGACCGCCTGCTCGGCATTATGAAACGTCTGCGTGACCCGCAAACCGGCTGCCCGTGGGATAAAGAACAAACCTTCGCGACCATCGCCCCGTATACGCTTGAAGAAACCTATGAAGTGCTCGACGCGATTGCGCGTGAAGATTTCGACGATCTGCGCGGCGAGCTGGGCGACCTGCTGTTTCAGGTGGTGTTTTACGCTCAGATGGCGCAGGAAGAGGGGCGTTTTAATTTCGACGATATCTGCGCGGCCATCAGCGATAAGCTTGAGCGCCGTCACCCGCATATTTTTGGCGACGCGGATTTCGGCAACAGCGCCGAGGTGCTGGCCAACTGGGAGAAAACCAAAAGCGCCGAGCGCGCGGAAAAAGCGCAGCATTCGGCGCTGGACGATATTCCGGAAAGCCTGCCGGCGCTGATGCGCGCGCAGAAAATCCAGAAACGCTGTTCGGCGGTTGGCTTTGACTGGACATCGCTTGGCCCGGTGGTCGATAAAGTGCATGAAGAGATAGACGAAGTGATGCACGAGGCGCAACAGGCGGTTATTGACGAGGCGAAACTGGAAGAAGAGATCGGCGATTTACTGTTCGCGACCGTCAATCTTTCCCGCCATCTGGGAGCGAAAGCCGAGACCGCGCTGCAAAAAGCCAACCGCAAGTTTGAGCGTCGGTTCCGCCAGGTCGAGGCGATTATTCGCGCGCAGGGCCTGGAAATGGAGCAGGCGAGCCTCGATCAAATGGAAGCGGCATGGCAAACCGTTAAACGCCAGGAAGTTGAAAGTTAACGGTTTTCCGCATCAAGCGCGTGTTGTGGACATTTATTTCCAACAAGCGCTTGATTTGCGTCAAAAACATTTCTGCGAAAAGGGCTATTTTCTACCGGCTTGGGTCTGGCGAGGCCAGGGGGTGTTCGTGAAGAATGAAAGTTTGTGACCCCCGTCCTGTTCGGGTATACTACTTTCCCGTCCTGGTTATTCCATCGTCTTTAAACCTAACTTCTCAGGTTCAGCATGACAACGAACTATATTTTTGTGACCGGCGGGGTCGTTTCCTCTCTGGGTAAAGGCATTGCCGCAGCCTCCCTCGCAGCCATTCTTGAAGCCCGTGGCCTCAACGTGACTATCATGAAGCTGGATCCGTATATCAACGTCGATCCGGGCACCATGAGCCCAATCCAACACGGGGAAGTGTTCGTTACTGAAGACGGCGCTGAAACCGATCTGGACCTGGGGCACTACGAGCGTTTTATCCGCACCCGCATGACGCGCCGCAACAACTTCACGACAGGCCGTATCTACTCTGAAGTTCTGCGCAAAGAGCGCCGTGGCGACTACCTGGGCGCGACCGTTCAGGTTATTCCGCACATCACCAACGCTATCAAAGAACGCATTCTGGCGGGCGGCGAAGGCCATGACGTCGTGCTGGTCGAAATCGGCGGCACCGTGGGCGATATCGAATCCCTGCCGTTCCTTGAAGCCATTCGTCAGATGGCGGTTGAAGTGGGTCGCGAACACACGATGTTCATGCACCTGACGCTGGTGCCGTATATGGCGGCGGCCGGTGAAGTGAAAACCAAACCGACCCAGCACTCCGTTAAAGAATTGCTTTCTATCGGTATTCAGCCGGATGTGTTGATTTGCCGTTCCGATCGCGCCGTTCCGGCCAACGAACGCGCCAAAATCGCTTTATTCTGTAACGTTCCTGAAAAAGCGGTTATTTCTCTGAAAGATGTCGATTCCATCTATAAAATTCCGGGCCTGTTGAAATCGCAGGGGCTGGACGATTATATTTGTAAACGATTCAGCCTGAACTGTCCGGAAGCTAACCTGTCTGAATGGGAACAGGTTATTTATGAAGAAGCGAATCCGGCGGGCGAAGTTACTATCGGCATGGTCGGCAAGTACATTGAACTGCCGGACGCCTATAAATCGGTTATCGAGGCGCTGAAACACGGCGGCCTGAAGAACCGCGTGACTGTCAATATCAAGCTTATCGATTCGCAGGACGTAGAAACCCGCGGCGAAGAGCTGCTCAAAGGTCTGGATGCGATCCTGATCCCTGGCGGCTTTGGCTATCGCGGCGTGGAAGGCAAAATCGCCACCGCGCGCTACGCCCGTGAAAACAACATTCCTTACCTCGGCATCTGCCTCGGTATGCAGGTTGCGATGATTGAATATGCACGCCACGTGGCGGGCATGGAGAACGCCAACTCCACAGAATTTGTGCCAGACTGTAAGTACCCGGTCGTGGCGCTCATCACCGAATGGCGTGATGAAAACGGTAATGTTGAGACGCGTACTGAGAAGAGCGATCTCGGCGGGACGATGCGTCTGGGCGCGCAGCAGTGCCAGCTGTCAGACGACAGCTTGGTGCGCAAGCTGTACGGCGAGCCAGTGATTACGGAACGTCATCGCCACCGTTATGAAGTCAACAACATGTTGTTGAAGCAGATTGAAGCAGCTGGCCTGCGCGTTGCGGGCCGTTCCGGTGATGATCAGTTGGTCGAGATCATCGAAGTGCCAAATCATCCGTGGTTTGTCGCTTGTCAGTTCCACCCGGAATTTACTTCCACACCGCGCGACGGGCATCCGCTGTTTGCAGGCTTCGTAAAAGCCGCCAGCGAGTACCAGAAACGCCAGGCGAAGTAAGCAGAGTTAGAACGGCAACGCGCGACTATTTCGCGCGTTGTTTGTCTGGAGTTTTAGTTTAACTTGTACTGAGGAAAATCTAATGTCCAAAATCGTTAAAGTCATCGGTCGTGAAATCATCGACTCCCGTGGTAACCCGACTGTTGAAGCCGAAGTTCACCTGGAAGGCGGTTTCGTAGGTATGGCTGCCGCCCCGTCAGGTGCTTCCACTGGTTCCCGCGAAGCGCTGGAACTGCGCGATGGCGACAAATCCCGTTTCCTGGGCAAAGGCGTAACCAAAGCGGTTGGCGCGGTTAACGGCCCGATCGCTCAGGCTATCGTTGGCAAAGATGCTAAAGATCAGGCTGGTATCGACAAGATCATGATCGATCTGGACGGTACTGAAAACAAATCTAACTTCGGTGCAAACGCCATTCTGGCCGTTTCTCTGGCTGCTGCTAAAGCCGCTGCTGCTTCCAAAGGCATGCCGCTGTACGAGCACATCGCTGAACTGAACGGCACCCCGGGCAAATTCTCTATGCCGGTTCCGATGATGAACATCATCAACGGCGGCGAGCACGCTGACAACAACGTTGATATCCAGGAATTCATGATCCAGCCGGTTGGCGCTACCAGCGTTAAAGAAGCTATCCGCATGGGTTCTGAAGTTTTCCATCACCTGGCGAAAGTGCTGAAAAGCAAAGGCATGAACACCGCGGTAGGTGACGAAGGCGGCTACGCGCCGAACCTGGGTTCTAACGCCGAAGCGCTGGCTGTTATCGCTGAAGCGGTAAAAGCAGCGGGTTACGAACTGGGTAAAGACATCACCCTGGCGATGGACTGCGCAGCGTCTGAATTCTACAAAGACGGTAAATACGTTCTGGCCGGCGAAGGCAACAAAGCGTTCACCTCTGAAGAGTTCACTCACTTCCTGGAAGACCTGACCAAACAGTACCCGATCGTTTCTATCGAAGATGGTCTGGACGAGTCTGACTGGGACGGTTTTGCATACCAGACCAAAGTACTGGGCGACAAAATCCAGCTGGTGGGCGACGACCTGTTCGTAACCAACACCAAAATCCTGAAAGAAGGCATCGAGAAAGGCATCGCTAACTCCATCCTGATCAAATTCAACCAGATCGGTTCTCTGACCGAAACTCTGGCTGCGATCAAAATGGCGAAAGACGCTGGCTACACCGCTGTCATCTCTCACCGTTCTGGCGAAACTGAAGACGCGACCATCGCTGACCTGGCGGTAGGTACTGCGGCTGGCCAGATCAAAACCGGTTCCATGAGCCGCTCTGACCGCGTTGCTAAATACAACCAGCTGATTCGTATCGAAGAAGCGCTGGGCGAAAAAGCACCGTACAACGGTCGTAAAGAGATCAAAGGCCAGGCATAATCGCCCGACCTTGCTCTGAAAAATGCCAGTCTATTGACTGGCATTTTTTTTACTTAAAATCGACTTCCATCTGCTGCGGAATAGTCAACCCATGCGTGGTTTGCACGCAGCGCGCGATATAGTCGGTAAAGCGCGGCGGTTTTGGCATCCCGAGCTTCAGCAGCTTATCGTTACTGAAACGCACATTCAGCGTGGCGAACGCGCCATATAAACGCATCGCTTTCAGCATCAGGCGCTCATTACACGGCCCGAAAATATCTTTCAGTTCACGCCGCATTTTCACTAACGTTTCATAGCTCACCTGCGCGTAATGATCCGCAATCGGCGCTTTTTCCTGGGCTTTCGCCATCGCGATATCAATATCCGCAAAACGCACGCTGTTCTCTTCACCGGCGGAAATATGGACAACTTCGCCTCGTGCCATCTCTTTGTGCAGAAGCAACAGTAGCGCTTCGGCGCAATAATCCACCGGGATCACATCCACGCGATCTTCCAGCGAACATATAAATTTCTGAAGCATCAGCCCCATGCTGAAGACCCAGAAAATGCTGGTGGAGGGCTGGCAGCCGTGATGGGTATGCCCGACGACGATAGAAGGGCGGGCGATCACCAGCGGCAGTTGCGGACAGTGCTGGCGCATCAGCTGTTCAATGGTCGATTTCGAATGCGTATAGGCGACAAGATGCTCGGCGTTTTCGCGAAACTCAGCGCTTTCAGGCACCAGAGAATGCGGCTCGGGCGTGCACGACATCGCCGTGCCGACGTGCAGAAAGCGCTGCAAACCTGCGACGCCAGCCATACGGCGCGCGAACGCCAGCGTTCCTTCGACATTCACTTTCCAGATAAGCGGATTATTGCCAAACGACGCCACGGCCGCGCAGTTAATAACGTGCGTCACGCACTCAAGACGCGAGTCGTGCAGAAAACTCTCCGGCTCGCCTAAATCGCCGCACAGTATGTGCGAGGCGTTCAGCATCGAAAGCTGTGCTTCACTGAGATTAAATTTACGCATATTGCTGAGCACGCGCGTCAGCCCGGCTTCGCTGTCTTCGGCACGTACCAGCAGTAATAAATCGACCTTCTCATTGCGCTGAAGAATTTTCTCTAATACTGCTCCGCCCAGAAAACCCGTTACGCCTGTTATTAATAAAGTTGTCATTGATGTTATTCCACCTGGGTTAATTGGGCGGATTGTAGGAGCAGAAAAGTAAACGGCGCGTAAATAAGGGGGCGGCGTAAAAAGGGGGGATTAAGGTTATTTTAAGGAAAGTCGTAAAGGGGATTGATATAGGACAGCGAAACCAGACAAAAAATCCATGCGTATTAAACTAAGTGGTTATGTTACTGAAATTTATTGCTTTTAATTGTTAATGACAAGCGATTAGCTGCGCGTAAAAAGAATCAGAGAAGCCGGAAAAATTACGTCTGGTTACATTATTGATGGTTTTAAAAAGGCGTTGCAGATTATTCGCATCCTGCAACGCCGATTTATTACAGTAATAAAGGCAGCGTGGCGCTGGCGGTCTGCTGGCTGATTTCATTGTAACGGCTGTCAGACGCTATCAGCGACGCCGTTAATAACTCTACCAGCAACATCGCGCCCACTTTGGCGTTCAGCGCGCCGGCGTTAAGGGGGCCTTCCGGCTTGGCGGCCACAAGCAGCATATCGCTTATTGATGCCAGCGGGCTGCGCGGCGTGTTGCTCAGCGTGAGGACAGGCGCCCCGGCTTTTCGCGCGAGCTTCACGGCATGCAGCAGATCGCGGGTAGAGCCGGAGCTGGAAATAGCGACCACCAGATCCGTTTCACCAAGCGTCGTGGCGTTCATCGACGCCCGGTGCATGTCGCTGAACAGGTGCGCCGGTTTACCGAGCCGCAACAGCTTGTAATGCAAATACTCGCCGATAATCGCGCTCGCCGCGACGCCGTAAATCTGCACCGAACCCGCCTGATGCAGCGCCTGCGCGGCCCGCTCCAGCATGGCGCGATCCAGCAATTGCGCGGTATCGCGCAGCGCCTGCACCGACTCGTCCACCAGCGCGTCCAGCGCATCGCCGTTTTGCGCGCGAGGCGCCTGCCCGCGCTGCACATCCAGCGCCAGCGCCATTTTAAATTCGGTGTAGCCTTTGCACCCGAGCGTGCGGCACAACCGCGTCACGCTGGCCTCGCTGGTGTCGCTCTCACGGGCAAGCTCGGTAATGGTCAGGTAGAGCACACGCGCCGGATCGCCCAGTACATATTCCCCGAGTTTGCGCTGCGTGGGGCTAAACCCTGACAGCTCCTGGCGCAGCTTAAGCAGTAAATTTTCATGGTCAGACATAACAGGATCCTGAAGCACCGACGACTGCCGATGAGTGTGCGGGAAAGCCCGCTATCAATGCCAGCCATTTTAAAAAAGTATGATCGGCTTCGCTATTGTTGATGATAATTTTCACTATAAATTTTTAATGTGATAAATATTTTCATCATAACAACGGCGGGGATTTCATCATGGCATTTTTTAGCGGAACATCTTCAGGGCGCTGGTTTGAAAAGGCGCAGCGGTTTGGCAAGTCGTTTATGTTGCCGATTGCCGTGTTGCCGGCGGCAGGTCTCTTGCTCGGCGTGGGCGGCGCGCTCTCCAATCCCAACACGCTGACGGCTTATCCGTTTCTCGATGTCGGCTGGCTGCAGGCGATTTTCACGATCATGAGTAGCGCCGGGGCTATCGTCTTCGCGAACCTGTCGGTGCTTTTTGCCGTTGGCGTGGCGGTGGGCCTGGCGCGTACCGATAAAGGCACCGCGGGCCTCGCCGCGTTACTGGCCTTTCTGGTGATGAACGCCACCATCAATGCGCTGCTGACCCTGACCGGCCAGCTCGCGCAGAGCAATCCCGGCGCGGTCGGGCAGGGAATGGTGCTCGGTATCCAGACGCTGGAGACCGGCGTTTTCGGCGGCGTCGTTATCGGTCTGGTCACGTGCGCGCTGCATCAGCGGTTTAATAAAATCGCGCTGCCGCAGTTCCTGGGCTTTTTTGGCGGATCGCGGTTTGTGCCCATTATCAGCGCGCTGGCGGCGATTGTGGTCGGCGCGGCGATGACCGTCGTCTGGCCGCATTTTCAGAAAATGATTTTCGGGCTTGGCGGGCTGGTTGAGGCAACCGGTTATGTCGGCACGCTGCTGTATGGTTTTATCCTGCGTATGCTTGGCCCGTTCGGCTTGCATCACATCTTCTATCTGCCTTTCTGGACGACGGCGCTGGGCGGCAGCGAAATCGTCAACGGCCAGCTGGTGGAAGGCACGCAGCGCATCTTCTTCGCACAGCTTGCTGACCCGACGACGACGCAGTTTTATATTGGCACCTCGCGGTTTATGTCCGGGCGCTTCATCACCATGATGTTTGGCCTGATCGGCGCATGCCTTGCGATGTACCACACGGCGAAGCCGGAGAATAAAAAGCGCGTCGCCGGGCTGCTGCTCTCTGCGGCGCTGACCTCATTTCTGACCGGCATCACCGAGCCAATTGAGTTCTCCTTCTTGTTTGTCGCGCCCGTGCTGTATGTCATCCACGCCTTCTTCGACGGGCTGGCTTTTATGCTGGCGCATATCCTGCACATCACTATCGGCCAGACGTTCTCGGGCGGTTTTATCGATTTCATTCTCTTTGGCGTGTTGCAGGGCGAGGCGAAGACACACTGGCTGATGGTGCCGCTGGTCGGCGTGCCGTGGTTTTTCCTTTATTACTTCACGTTCCGCTTCCTGATCACGCGTTTTGATTTCGCCACACCAGGCCGGGAAAAAGAGACCCAGGAAAGCGTGGCGATGAAAGACAGCGAGCGGGCGCAGGCCGTGGTGGCCGGGCTTGGCGGGCGGGAGAATCTTCAGGAGGTTGACTGCTGCGCCACGCGACTGCGCGTCACCGTGAACGACGGAACCAAAGTGGATGAGGCCGCGCTGAAAGCGACCGGCGCCCGCGGCGTGATCCTGCGCGGCAACGGCGTACAGGTTATCTACGGTCCGCACGTCACAATTATTAAAAACGAAATCGAAGAGTTATTAAGCTGAGGTCAACGATGTTAGAGCACATCAAAGGAAAGCTGGTGGTCTCCTGCCAGGCGCTGGAAAACGAACCGCTGCACAGCCCGTTTATTATGGGGCGAATGGCGCTGGCCGCCGCGCAGGGCGGGGCGGCGGGGATCCGCGCCAATAGCGTGGCGGATATTCGGGCGATTAAAGAACAGGTGGCGCTGCCGGTCATCGGCATCATCAAACGGGACTATCCCGCAAGCGACGTGTTTATCACCGCGACGATGCGCGAAATCACTGAATTAATGGACGCCGCGCCAGAGATGATAGCGCTCGACGCCACCGCGCGCCCGCGCCCCGATGGCGAAACGCTCGAACAGTTTGTCGGGCAAATCCGCAGCACCTGGCCTGAGGTACTGCTGATGGCGGATGTCTCAAGCGTTGAAGAGGCCGTAACGGCCGAGGCGCTCGGTTTCGACTGCGTGGGCACCACGCTTTACGGCTATACGGCGAACACGCAAGGGCATCGCCTCCCGGAGAATGATTTTGCGCTGCTAAAAGCCGTGCTGGCGGCGGTGACGGTCCCGGTTATCGCCGAAGGCAATGTAGATACGCCCGAAGGCGCGGCGCGCTGCCTGGCGCTGGGGGCGCACGCGGTGGTGGTAGGCGGCGCTATTACGCGCCCGCAGCAGATTACCCGCCGCTTTGCCGACGCGCTGCGCTCACCAGTTATCTGACGAACCGCCGCCATCGCTGGATCCGCCATCGCCCGAGCTGACGCTGTCGTGGCTGCTGTGATGGCTGGCGCTGTCGCCGCCTGAGGAAGAATGAAGGTGGCTGGTCGCAAGCCAGGCGGAGGAGGTGTCGCCTGACGACTCCCCGCCGCCTGTCGCGCTGAGCCGATAATTCGGGAAGGCAAACAGCACGACCAGCGCCAGTATCATCAGCAGGAAAGGCACGGAAAAGCTAAGCCAGAGAAACGGCTCCACCCAGGGGAAGAAATTGCTGGTGATGGCAAGCGCGGGCGTCAGCAGACAGGAGGTGCCGAAAAAGAGCGTCACCAGCGTTTTCTTTTTGCGCAGCATGATTAAGGCGAACAGCACAATGGCGAGAACGGGCAGCGCCAGCCAGTAAGAGAAATTCAGCAGCAATGGTTTCAGCCACGACTGTACCCACGAAGGCGATGCCGCGGGCGGCAGCGGCTGATGGCTGAGCAGCGCGTCGATACCGGTAAGCCCCTGACGCAGGCCTTCGGTGAGATCGCCCGCCCTAAACCAGGGCAGCATATACTCTTTAATTACCCTGCTCGCCAGTTCATCCGGAATCGTCTTCTGCAGCCCGCGTCCCGTTTCGATGCGTACCTGACGATCGTGCCAGGCGACCAGGATCAGCACGCCATCGTTGCGCTGCGCATTGCCGAGCCGCCAGGTGTTGAAGGTGCGCGTCGCAAAACTCTCAAGGTTATTGCCTTTTAGATCTGGCAGCACCAGAATCGCCGTTTGCGCGTGGGTGCGGGTATTGATAGCCGACACATCGTCAAGCAAGGCCACGTATTCCTGGCCGCTCAGCATATCGGCGGGATCGTTGATAACGCCACGCATCGGCGGCACGTCGAGGGGCTGCGCCAGCACGCTGACGCTCACTAACATCAGCGCTACCGTCAGAATGAATGATGTTAATGTGCGTACCATAACTTTCGCCTTTTCCTTGTTATCCGGCTGGCCGAGCCGCGCCATAGTAACCGCCGCCTTGTGGCCCTGCCAATGCCCTGGAATTAAGGGGCCAATGCGCATCGGGTCTGGCGACGGCTGCCGGTAAGGCGCAAATGGCACATGCTAGTCTGGCGGTTATCTGTAATAATTACCGTTTTAGTCATCAACCGAGTGAATCATGCAGTACCCGATTAATGAGATGTTTCAGACCCTGCAGGGCGAGGGTTATTTTACCGGCGTGCCCGCCATTTTTATTCGTCTGCAGGGATGCCCCGTAGGTTGTGCCTGGTGCGACACCAAACACACCTGGGAGACGCTCGCCGATCGGGAAGTGTCGCTTTTCAGCATTATCGCGAAAACCAAAGAGAGCGATAAATGGGGGTCGGCGAGTCCGGAAGAGCTGCTGGCGGCGATTGAGCGTCAGGCCTATACCGCGCGCCATGTGGTGATCACCGGCGGTGAGCCGTGTATCCACGATCTGCTGCCCTTAACGGAGCTTCTGGAAGCGCACGGTTATAGCTGCCAGATTGAAACCAGCGGCACCCATGAGGTGCGCTGCACCACGGGGACCTGGGTGACCGTATCGCCGAAGGTGAATATGCGCGGCGGGTACGAGGTGCTGGATCAGGCGCTGATGCGTGCCGATGAAATCAAGCACCCGGTGGGGCGTATGCGTGATATCGAGGCGCTGGATGAACTGCTGGCGCGCCTGCATGACGAAAGACAGCGGGTAATTGCGCTTCAGCCGATTAGCCAGAAAGAAGATGCGACCCGCTTGTGCATTGAAACCTGTATCGCCCGCAACTGGAGGCTGTCGATGCAGACGCACAAGTATCTGAATATCGCATAAAAAAGAGGGGCATGAGCCCCTCTTTTTTTATGTATGGCAGGTGAACGGTGGGTGCGCTTCGCTTACCCACCCTACGAGAATGCAACGCTGGTGAAACGGTGGGTGCGCTTCGCTTACCCACCCTACGAGAATGCAACGCTGGTGAAACGGTGGGTGCGCTGCGCTTACCCACCCTGCGAGAATGCAACGCTGGTGGGAACGGTGGGTGCGCTTCGCTTACCCACCCTACATAGTCTTTGACGATGTCTAACGAGTATTGTAGGGCGGGTAAGCGAAGCGCACCCGCCATCAGAACGCGCATCCGCCATCAGAACGCGCACCCGCCATCAGAACGCGCACCCGCCATCAGAACGCGCACCCGCCAGCACTTTATTCGCCGCGATACACGCAACCGGCGGTGCAGGTCTCTTTAATCATCACCGCGCTCAGCAGCGGCAAACGCGGTTTCATCTGATCCCAAATCCAGCGCGCCAGCACTTCGCTGGTCGGGTTTTCAAGCCCCGGAATATCGTTCAGATAATAGTGATCCAGGCTATCGTAAATCGGTTTAAACGCCGCTTTCAGCTCGGCGAAATCGATAATCCAGCCGGTATGAGGGTCTACCTCGCCCGTTACCTCCAGGCGCACCATAAAAGAGTGTCCGTGCAGACGACCGCACTTGTGGCCTTCGGGGACATGGGGGAGTCGGTGAGCGGCTTCGAAGATAAAATCTTTAAACAGGGTGGTAGGCATAACGCAGTCTCAGTCTTGCTAAAAAAACCGCCGCATAGTACCGGAATTGACCGTTTTTAGCATTAACTAAAACCCTCATAAACGATAAGCGTGCAAAATGCACCGTTAATTTAAAAAATAACCATTATTTTCAAAGAGATATTTAACCCGTTTTAGCGCTTAGGCTTATTGGTAAAACTGGTTAGTCCATTTGGTTATTTATTATTTCCATCCCTTCTTTAATTGTTATTCTTGCCGCCGTTACCCTTACTTTCTCTTCTGTTTTTGCAATAAAAAACAGCTTTTCTACTGGAACATAACGACGCATGACGACTCAGGCCCCACCGAACGCTTTGCTCCCGCTCAGCCCGGAGCAGCTGGCTCGCCTTCAGACGGCGACTCATGATTTCACCCCCACGCAGCTCGCCTGGCTTTCGGGCTACTTCTGGGGAATGGTAAACCAACAGCCAGGTGCGGCGGTGGTGCAAACGCCTGCGGCGCCTGCGTCGGTCATTACGCTGATTTCCGCTTCCCAGACCGGCAACGCGCGCCGCGTGGCGGAAGCGCTGCGCGACGATCTGCTGGCGGCGCAGCTCAATGTGAATCTGGTTAACGCGGGCGACTATAAATTCAAACAAATTGCCCAGGAAAAACTGCTGGTCGTCGTGGCCTCTACCCAGGGCGAAGGCGATCCGCCGGAAGAAGCCGTCGCGCTGCACAAATTCCTGCTGTCGAAAAAAGCGCCGAAGCTTGACGGCACGGCGTTCGCGGTCTTTGGTCTTGGCGATACCTCATATGAGCGCTTCTGCCAGGCCGGTAAAGATTTCGATACCCGCCTTGCGGAGCTGGGCGCCGAGCGCCTGCTGGATCGCGTGGATGCGGATGTCGAATATCAGGCGGCCGCGCAGGCGTGGCGCCAGCGCGTGGTTGACGTACTGAAAGCGCGCGTGCCGAAAGAGGCGCCGTCCCAGGCGGCGATCACCGCCAGCGGTGCGGTTAATCTGGTCGATTCCACGCCTTACACCAAAGAAGCGCCGCTCACCGCCACGCTCTCGGTAAACCAGAAAATCACCGGGCGTCATTCACAAAAAGATGTGCGCCATATTGAAATCGATCTTGGCGATGCGGGCCTGCGCTATCAGCCGGGCGACGCGCTCGGCGTCTGGTATCAGAACGATCCGGCGCTGGTGCAGGAACTTCTTGAGCTGCTGTGGCTGAAAGGCGACGAGCCGGTCACCGTGGGCGAGAAAACGCTGCCGCTCAGTGAAGCGCTGCAATGGCACTTTGAGCTGACGGTGAACACCGCCGCTATCGTTGAGAACTACGCGACGCTAACCCGCAGCGAAACCCTACTGCCGCTGGTGGGCGATAAAGCGAAGCTGCAACACTATGCCGCCACGACGCCCATCGTCGATATGGCGCGCTTCGCGCCAGCCCAGCTTGACGCTGAACAGCTGATTGGCCTGCTGCGCCCCCTTACGCCGCGTCTTTACTCTATCGCCTCATCGCAGGCGGAAGCCGAAAACGAAGTGCATATCACCGTCGGCGTGGTGCGTTTTGATATCGAAGGCCGTCCGCGGGCGGGCGGGGCGTCAAGCTACCTTGCCGATCGTCTGGAAGAAGATGGCGAAGTGCGCGTATTCATTGAGCACAACGACAACTTCCGCCTGCCGGCAACGCCAGAAACGCCGGTCATTATGATTGGCCCGGGCACCGGCATCGCGCCGTTCCGCGCCTTTATGCAGCAGCGCGAAGCCGACGGCGCCACCGGTAAAAACTGGCTTTTCTTTGGCAACCCGCACTTTACGGAAGATTTCCTCTACCAGGTCGAATGGCAGCGCTATGTCAAAGAAGGGCTGTTAACCCGCATCGACCTTGCCTGGTCTCGCGATCAGGACCATAAAATTTACGTACAAGACAAAATCCGCGAGCAGGGCGCGGAGCTGTGGCGCTGGATCCAGGAAGGCGCGCACCTTTATGTCTGCGGCGACGCCAATCGCATGGCGAAAGATGTCGAGCAGGCGTTACTGGAAGTGATTGCGGCTTACGGCGGGATGGATGCCGAAGCGGCGGATGAATATTTAAGTGAGCTGCGCGTTGAGCGCCGTTACCAGCGAGACGTCTACTGATGAGCGAAAAATACCCAGGACCTTTGGTGGTCGAAGGAAAACTTTCCGATGCGGAACGCATGAAGCGTGAAAGTAACTTCCTGCGCGGCACCATTGCCGAAGATTTACATGACGGGCTGACCGGCGGGTTTAATGGCGACAACTTTCTGCTGATCCGCTTTCACGGCATGTATCAGCAGGATGACCGCGATATCCGCGCCGAGCGCGCGGCCCAGAAACTGGAGCCGCGTCACGCGATGATGCTGCGCTGCCGTCTGCCAGGCGGCATCATGACGCCGCAGCAGTGGCTCGCCATCGATAAGTTCGCCGAAGAAAACACGATTTACGGCAGCATTCGTCTGACCAACCGCCAGACGTTCCAGTATCACGGTCTGCTGAAGAAAAACGTCAAGCCGGCGCACCAGATGCTGCACTCGGTTGGCCTTGACGCGCTGGCGACCGCCAACGACATGAACCGTAACGTGCTCTGCACGTCAAACCCGGTCGAGTCGCAATTGCATGCCGAAGCCTACGAGTGGGCGAAGAAGCTCTCTGAGCATCTGCTGCCGCGCACCCGTGCCTACGCGGAGATCTGGCTCGATCAGGAAAAAGTGGCGACCACCGACGAAGAACCGATTCTCGGCGCGACTTATCTGCCGCGTAAGTTCAAAACCACCGTCGTGGTGCCGCCGCAAAACGATGTCGACCTGCACGCGAACGACATGAACTTCATCGCCATTGCGGAAAACGGCAAGCTGGTGGGCTTTAACCTGCTGGTGGGCGGCGGGCTCTCTATTGAGCACGGTAACAAGAAAACCTACGCGCGCACGGCGACCGAGTTTGGATACATTCCGCTGGAGCATACGCTGGCGGTGGCCGAAGCGGTGGTAACGACCCAGCGCGACTGGGGCAACCGTACCGATCGTAAAAATGCCAAAACCAAATATACGCTGGAGCGCGTCGGGCCTGACGTCTTTAAAGCGGAAGTGGAGCGCCGCGCAGGCGTCACCTTTGAGCCGGTTCGTCCGTATGAATTTACCGGTCGCGGCGATCGCATCGGCTGGGTGAAAGGCATCGATGATAAATGGCATCTGACGCTGTTTATCGAAAACGGCCGTATTCTCGATTTCCCGGACAAGCCGCTGAAAACCGGGCTGAAAGAGATAGCCAGGATCCATAAAGGCGATTTCCGCCTGACCGCCAACCAGAACCTGATCGTGGCGGGCGTGCCGGAAGGCGACAAAGCGAAGATTGAACAGATTGCCCGCGCCCACGGCCTGATGGCGGGCGTGACGCCGCAACGCGAAAACTCGATGGCATGCGTCTCCTTCCCGACCTGCCCGCTGGCGATGGCCGAGGCGGAGCGCTTCCTGCCGCAGTTTATCGATAAAGTCGACGGGATCATGGCGAAGCATGGCCTGGCGGAAGAGCACATTGTGCTGCGCGTGACCGGCTGCCCGAACGGCTGCGGCCGCGCGATGCTGGCGGAGCTGGGCCTTGTGGGCAAAGCGCCGGGGCGTTACAACCTGCATCTGGGCGGCAACCGCATCGGTACGCGTATTCCGCGGATGTATCGTGAGAACATTACCGAATCGGAGATCCTCGATAATATCGACGAGCTGGTCGGCCGCTGGGCGCAGGAGCGCGAGCCGGGCGAAGGGTTTGGCGATTTCACGGTGCGCGCCGGGATTATCCGTCCGGTGCTCGATCCGGCGCGGGATTTCTGGGAATAAGCGGTTAGGGTGGTGGGCGGTAACGGTGGATGCGCTGCGCTTATCCACCCTACAACGAGCTGCCTTTCCGTAGGGCGGGTAAGCGCAGCGCACCCGCTAACGCCCAACGGTTAACATTTCGTAGGGCGGGTAAGCGCAGCGCACCCGCCGACGCGCGAAGGGTTCGCCATTGCCTGGCGCGTCACCGCCGCACCGGTATCACATTCATGCAAGCGAGGTTCACATGTCCGTACTCGATCTACATGCGCTGAACGCACTGGAAAAAGAGGCCCGCGCCGACGCGCTCGCCGACACCAACGCGCAGCTTGAGGCGTTAAGCGCCGAAGCCCGCGTCAGCTGGGCGCTGGAAAACCTGCCGGGCGAGTTTGTGCTCTCCTCAAGTTTCGGCATTCAGGCGGCGGTCTGCCTGCATCTGGTCACGCAGCAGCGCCCGGATATTCCGGTGATCCTCACCGATACCGGCTATCTCTTCCCGGAAACCTACCGCTTTATCGACGAGCTCACCGAAAAGCTCAACCTGAACCTGAAAATCTACCGCGCCGAACAAAGCCCGGCCTGGCAGGAAGCGCGCTACGGCAAGCTGTGGGAGCAGGGCGTTGAGGGGATTGAGAAATACAACGACATCAATAAAGTCGAGCCGATGAACCGCGCGCTGAAAGAACTTAACGCGCAAACCTGGTTTGCGGGGCTGCGCCGCGATCAGTCCGGCAGCCGCGCGAATCTGCCGGTACTGGGCGTGCAGCGCGGCGTCTTTAAAATCCTGCCGATTATCGACTGGGACAACCGCACGGTCTATCAGTACCTCCAGAAGCATGGGCTGAAATACCATCCGCTGTGGGACGAAGGCTATCTCTCGGTGGGTGATACCCATACCACCCGCAAATGGGAGCCCGGCATGGCGGAAGAAGAGACCCGATTCTTCGGTCTTAAACGCGAGTGCGGCCTGCACGAAGGCTAATAAAAAGCGCGCCCGGAGGCGCGCTTTTTTACTTCTCCGCTTTCGCCAGCGTTTTCACCAGCGGCAGCAGTACGCGCATTACGTCGCGACAGCGCTTATCGATGCGCCCTGGCAGCGTCTGATCCAGATATTGCAGATTATCCTCGCGGGCATTGTGCGCCACGGGCGCGAGCGCGTGGCGGCCGCGATGGCGGGCAGCGTCATTGACGGCGGAAACCGACAGTACCGGAATGCCTGCTTTATCAAACGCGGCGGCGTCATTATCCGCAGGCAACTCGCTGCTGGCCGCCACCGGAATGCCAAAGCGCCGCGCGAGCTTCAGCGCGCTGTCGCGTGTGAGCTGGCGCACCGCGGCAGGCGTGCTTTTACCGCTGGTAAACGCGAGTTTGTCGCCCGCCACCAGATGGCTGAGATTAATCACCAGCAGCGTCTGTTTTTTCTCTATCGCGCTCATGCGTTTAAGCAGATTCTCCGCCCCCATGCCGCCTTCTTCCTCGCCGCTGGTGGCGATAAAGCGCACGCCGTAGCGCGTCGGCACATCTTTCAGGCGCTCCGCCAGCTCCAGCATCACGCCGACGCCCGCCGCGTTATCATCCACGCCCTGTAGCGTCAGCCCGCCGAGATTGTTATCGACATCCGCGTCGCTCTGGGGCGCATACGTGTCCAGATGCGCCATGATGACGATCTGCTGCGGCGATGCGCCCTCGTGGGCCGCAATCACGGTGCTGCCGGTCACGTTCTGCCAGTTAGTGCGATGATTCCCTGCGGTATAGATATAGCGGCTGTGAAACGCGCGGATATCGCTCTGGTACCCGAGGCGCACGAACTGCTGGCGCAGATAGTCTGCGGCGAGCATCTCTGAAGGCGTGCCGGTCATGCGGCCAGGAAATAACGTCGCGATGTGACGGGTTTGCTCGCTGGCGATAGCGCCGGGGTGAAGCGTTTGCGAGAAAGCGGGCAGGGTGAAGCATACGCTCAGCGCCAGGCTCAGGGTGCCGCGGCGCAATGCGGAAAACATAGAACGTCCTTACTCAAAAAAGCGCGATCAAATCGTGGTGCTTAGTATGAAACTGTGACGACGGTTACACAATTTGATTTACCGTTAAACGCCCGAAATTTCACGGCTTAAGCACTTTTTGGTATTTGCATTTCTGCGCCCTTATTCCTTTGTGGAACTATAAATGCCAATTCGTAATTTCATCTGCGATCGGCCTCCCCCTATAGTCCCCTCTGGTCCCCTGTTGTTAGCGAGTTGTATCGCCGTGGAATATCTCCCGTTATTTGCTCAACTGAAACAACGCCCGGTGCTGGTCGTCGGCGGCGGCGAAGTGGCGCTGCGTAAAATCGCGCTGCTGCGTCGCGCGGGCGCCTGCGTCTCTGTCGTGGCGAAAAAACTGCATCCGGAGCTGGCGGCGCTGGAGCAGGAAGGCGCGCTGCGCTGGCTGGCCCCGTCGTTTGAGCCTGCGCAGCTCGACGCGGTGTTTCTGGTTATCGCGGCGACCAACGACGCGGCGCTCAACCGCCGGGTCTTTGATGAGGCTAACGCCCGTCAGCGCCTGGTCAACGTGGTGGACGATCAGCCGCTGTGCTCGTTTATTTTCCCGTCGATAGTCGACCGCTCGCCGCTTATCGTCGCTATCTCCTCCAGCGGCAACGCGCCGGTGCTGGCGCGATTGCTGCGCGAGAAAATCGAATCTCTGCTTCCTGCAAGCCTCGGACGGATGGCCGAGGTCGCGGGCGGTTTTCGCGATCGTATTAAAGCGCGTATTCCCACGACCGACGGACGCCGTCGCTTCTGGGAAAAAGCCTTTCGCGGCCGCTTTGCGAGTCTGATGGCCGCAGGCGACACCCGCGCCGCCGAAGCGGTGCTGGAGGCCGAACTGGACGCGCCGCAAGGCCCGCAGGGTGAAATCATTCTGGTGGGCGCGGGCCCCGGCGACGCCGGGCTATTGACGCTGCGCGGTTTGCAGGTGATGCAGCAGGCGGATGTCGTGCTTTACGACCATCTGGTGAGCGACGGCGTGCTGGATCTGGTGCGTCGCGACGCCGACCGCATCTGTGTGGGGAAACGCGCGGGCGCGCACGCGGTGGCGCAGCATGAGACCAACCAGATGCTGATTGATTTCGCCCGCGAGGGCAAAACCGTGGTGCGCCTGAAAGGCGGCGATCCGTTTATTTTCGGGCGCGGCGGCGAAGAACTGGAAGCGGCCAAAGCCGCGGGCGTGCCGTTTCAGGTGGTGCCCGGCGTCACGGCGGCCAGCGGCGCCACGGCCTACGCAGGCATTCCGCTGACCCACCGTGATTACGCCCAGAGCGCGGTGTTCGTCACCGGCCACTATAAACCGGACAGCGAGCCGTTCGACTGGGCGCTGCTCGCGAAAAGCCGTCAGACGCTCGCCATCTATATGGGCACCATGAAAGCGGCGGAGATAAGCCAGCAGCTTATCGCGCACGGCCGTGACGCTACGACGCCGGTCGCGGTGATAAGCCGCGGCACGCGCGAGGACCAGCGCGTGCTGACCGGCACGCTCGACGCCCTTAGTACGCTTGCGAAAGACGCGCCCATGCCCGCGCTGCTCGTTGTGGGCGAAGTGGTGCAGCTCCACCAGCAGCTCGCCTGGTTTCAACATTCAACCGACGCGGAAGCGATTCGTTCTTCCGTGGTGAATCTGGCTTAAGGAAAGGTTATGGATCAAAAACGACTCACTCACCTGCGGCAACTGGAGGCGGAAAGCATCCATATCATTCGTGAAGTGGCTGCGGAATTCGCCAACCCGGTGATGATGTACTCCATCGGCAAAGACTCCAGCGTCATGCTGCATCTGGCGCGCAAGGCGTTTTACCCCGGCACGCTGCCGTTCCCGCTGCTGCATGTGGATACCGGCTGGAAATTTCGTGAAATGTACGAATTCCGTGACCGTACCGCCAAAGCCTACGGCTGCGAACTGCTGGTGCACAAAAACCCGGAAGGCGTGGCGATGGGCATTAACCCGTTCGTCCACGGGAGCGCCAAGCACACCGACATTATGAAAACCGAAGGGCTGAAGCAGGCGCTGAACAAATACGGTTTTGACGCGGCCTTCGGCGGCGCGCGTCGCGATGAAGAGAAATCGCGCGCGAAAGAGCGTATCTACTCCTTCCGCGACCGCTTCCACCGCTGGGACCCGAAAAACCAGCGCCCGGAGCTGTGGCACAACTACAACGGCCAGATCAACAAAGGCGAAAGCATTCGCGTCTTCCCGCTCTCCAACTGGACGGAGCTGGATATCTGGCAGTACATCTACCTGGAAAATATCGAGATCGTTCCGCTGTATCTGGCCGCCGAGCGTCCGGTGCTGGAGCGCGACGGCATGCTGATGATGATCGATGACGATCGCATCGATTTACAGCCGGGCGAAGAGATCACACCGCGCATGGTGCGCTTCCGTACCCTGGGCTGCTGGCCGCTGACCGGTGCGGTGGAATCGAACGCGCAGACGCTGCCGGAGATTATCGAAGAGATGCTGGTTTCGACCACCAGCGAGCGCCAGGGGCGCGTTATCGACCGCGACCAGGCAGGCTCAATGGAGCTTAAAAAACGTCAGGGTTATTTCTAAGGAGCCGCCATGAACACCACTATCGCACAACAGATCGCCAACGAAGGCGGCGTGGAAGCCTATCTGCACGCCC
Source organism: Cronobacter sp. EKM101R (assembly GCF_963888145.1). Classification (NCBI taxonomy): domain Bacteria; kingdom Pseudomonadati; phylum Pseudomonadota; class Gammaproteobacteria; order Enterobacterales; family Enterobacteriaceae; genus Cronobacter; species Cronobacter sp. EKM101R. The sequence continues at coordinate 374,025 of NZ_CAWPHW010000033.1, forward strand.
AGCAGCACAAGAGCCTGCTGCGCTTTCTGACCTGCGGCAGCGTGGATGACGGGAAAAGCACCCTGATTGGCCGCCTGCTCCACGATACCCGCCAGATTTATGAAGATCAGCTCTCTTCCCTGCACAATGACAGCAAACGTCATGGCACCCAGGGCGAGAAGCTGGATCTCGCGCTGCTGGTGGACGGCTTACAGGCCGAGCGCGAGCAGGGCATTACCATCGACGTGGCGTACCGTTATTTCTCCACGGAAAAACGTAAATTTATTATCGCCGACACGCCAGGGCATGAGCAGTACACCCGTAACATGGCGACTGGCGCTTCGACCTGCGATCTGGCGATCCTGCTGATGGACGCCCGTAAAGGCGTGCTGGATCAGACCCGCCGCCACAGCTTTATCTCGACGCTGCTGGGCATCAAGCATCTGGTAGTAGCCGTCAACAAAATGGATCTGGTGGATTTCAGCGAAGAGACGTTTGAGCGCATTCGCCAGGATTACCTGACGTTCGCGGGCCAGCTGCCGGGCAATCTGGATATCCGCTTTGTGCCGCTGTCGGCGCTGGAAGGCGATAACGTGGCGGTGCAGAGCCAGAATATGCCGTGGTATACCGGCCCGACGCTGCTGGAAGTGCTGGAGAATATTGAGATCCAGCGCGTGGTCGATGAACAGCCGCTGCGTTTCCCGGTGCAGTATGTTAACCGCCCGAATCTCGATTTCCGCGGTTACGCGGGCACCGTCGCGGGCGGCGTGGTGAAAGTGGGCCAGCGCGTGAAGGCGCTGCCATCCGGCGTGGAATCGAGCGTGGCGCGCATCGTCACCTTCGATGGCGATTTAGAGGAAGCGGGCGCGGGCGAAGCTGTCACGCTGGTGCTGAAAGATGAAATCGACATCAGCCGCGGCGACCTGCTGGTGGACGCCACCCAGACGCTGGCGGCGGTACAAAGCGCCGCGGTGGACGTGGTCTGGATGGCTGAACAGCCGCTGGTGCCGGGCCAAAGCTACGACATTAAAATCGCCGGGAAGAAAACCCGCGCGCGCGTGGACAACATCCAGTATCAGGTCGATATCAACAACCTGACCCAGCGCGTGGTGGAAAACCTACCGCTCAACGGCATCGGCCTTGTGGATCTGACCTTCGACGAGCCGCTGAACCTGGATAAATACCAGGAGAACCCGGTGACCGGAGGGCTTATCTTTATCGATCGTCTCTCTAACGTGACGGTCGGCGCGGGCATGGTGCGCGAGCCGCAACAGAATGTGTATCAGGAGCCTTCCGCGTTCAGCGCGTTTGAGCTGGAGCTGAATCAGCTGGTTCGCCGTCACTTCCCGCACTGGGGCGCGCGCGATCTGCTGGGAGGCAAATAATGGCGCAGCATGACGAAAACGTCGTCTGGCACGCCCACCCGGTGACCGCGGCGCAGCGCGAGCAGCTCCACGGCCATCGCGGCGCGGTGCTGTGGTTTACGGGGCTTTCGGGCTCCGGAAAATCCACCGTCGCGGGGGCGCTGGAAGAGGCGCTGCATCAGCTTGGCGTGAGCACTTACCTGCTTGATGGCGACAACGTGCGCCACGGCCTGTGCAGCGATCTGGGCTTTAGCGATGACGATCGTAAAGAGAACATCCGCCGCGTCGGCGAGGTGGCGAAACTGATGGTGGACGCGGGCCTGGTCGTGCTGACCGCGTTTATCTCGCCGCACCGCGCCGAGCGTCAGATGGTACGCGATCAACTGGGTGAAGGGCGCTTTATCGAGGTGTTTGTCGATACGCCGCTGGCGGTGTGCGAAGCGCGCGATCCGAAAGGGCTGTATAAAAAAGCCCGCGCGGGCGAACTGCGTAACTTTACCGGTATTGATGCCGTGTATGAGGCACCAAAGACGCCGGAAATTCATCTCGACGGCCAACAATTGGTAACAAATTTGATGGCGCAATTATTAGACCTGCTGCGTCGCGAAGATATCATCAAATCCTGAGACCGCGCCGGGAGACCCTTTCCCGGCCCGTCATGTCACAGGATAAGCGATGCGGAATACCACGAATATGATTGTCACCCAGGCGGATAACGCGCCTGCCGTCGAAGAACCCACCTGGGCCTGGCCTGGCGCCGTGGTGGGCTTTATTTCGTGGCTGCTGGCGCTTGGCGCGCCGTTTATGCTTTACGGCTCTAACACGCTTTTTTTTATGCTCTACACCTGGCCGTTTTTTCTGGCGCTGATGCCGGTGGCCGTGCTGGTCGGCGTGGCGGTCTTTTCGCTGCTTGAGCGCCGTCTGGTCTACAGTACGCTTGCCACGCTGATAAGCGTCGGGCTGATGTTCGGGCTGCTCTTTCTCTGGCTGGTGAGCTAACCTTCCGCGATTTTCACGCTCTCTCAACAGGCGCATACGCATCGGCGCGCTTTCTGTGGTACATTCTGCCGCTGTTTAATTTCTTAACCTGCACGTCGTAGCAAGCCGGGTAGAGTCCGGCGGGAAGTTATGGGATGATGAAGCCGTTTTTCAGGGGGCAGAATGGGTAAACTAACGCTGCTATTGCTGGCTTTGCTGGTCTGGCTACAGTATTCGCTGTGGTTTGGAAAAAACGGCATCCACGACTATTCCCGCGTAGCTGACGACGTGGCGGTACAGCAGGCCACGAACGCCAAACTCAAAGCGCGTAACGATCAGCTTTTCGCCGAAATTGACGATCTCAACGGCGGTCAGGAAGCTATCGAAGAGCGCGCGCGCAACGAATTAAGCATGACCAAACCGGGCGAAACCTTCTATCGTCTGGTGCCGGACGCCGCTAAGCGCGCCGGTGGGCCTGCGCAAAATAATCGATAACCAGAAGCGGGTTTTACACATGGCGCCTTCCTTTGCGGACGTGATTGCCGTGGTGCCGGCGGCCGGAATCGGCAGCCGTATGCAGACGGAATGTCCCAAACAATACCTCACCATCGGGAACCAGACGATTCTCGAACACGCGGTCGCCCCGCTGTTGCAGCATCCGCGCATCAGCCGGGTGATTATCGCAATAAGCCCCGCCGACACCACCTTCGCCCGGCTGCCGCTCGCGGCCCATCCGGATATTCAGGTGGTGCGCGGAGGCGCGCAGCGGGCCGACTCCGTACTGGCCGGGCTTCAGGCCGCGGGCGACGCGCGCTGGGCGCTGGTGCATGACGCCGCGCGTCCGTGTCTTGGCGCCCAGGATCTCGAACGCCTGCTGGCCCTGACGGAAACCAGCCAGGTGGGCGGCATTCTCGCGTCGCCTGCCTGCGACACCATGAAGCGCGCGGAGCCGGGCAGACATACCATCGCGCATACGGTCGATCGCGAAAATCTCTGGCACGCGCTCACCCCGCAGCTGTTCCCGCTGGAATTGCTGCGCGACTGCCTGACGCGCGCGCTCACCGAAGGCGCGACCATTACCGACGAAGCTTCGGCGCTGGAGCATTGCGGTTTCCACCCGGAGCTGGTCGCCGGTCGCGCGGACAATATTAAAGTCACCCGCCCTGAGGATCTGGCTCTGGCGGCGTTTTATCTTACCCGGTTAACCCCTATGGAGACGGCATAATGCGTATCGGACATGGTTTTGATGTACACGCTTTTGGTGGCACAGGCCCGATTATTCTTGGCGGCGTCCGTATTCCTTATGAGCAAGGTCTGCTGGCGCACTCCGACGGCGACGTGGCGCTGCATGCGCTGACCGACGCGCTGCTTGGCGCCGCGGCGCTGGGCGATATCGGCAAACTGTTCCCGGATACCGATCCGGCCTTTAAAGGCGCTGACAGCCGCGAGCTGCTGCGCGAAGCCTGGCGTCGTATCCAGGCGAAGGGCTACACGCTTGGCAACGTCGATGTCACCATCATCGCCCAGGCGCCGAAAATGGCCCCGCACATTCCCCAGATGCGCGTGTTTATCGCCGAAGATCTGGGCTGCCATATGGAGCAGGTGAATGTGAAAGCGACCACCACGGAAAAACTCGGTTTTACCGGGCGCGGCGAAGGCATCGCCTGCGAGGCGGTGGCGCTGCTGATGAAGGCTGGCGCATGAGTGATTTCAACACGCTGCGCTGGCTGCACGGCCAGCCGCAAGGGCAGGGGCGTCTGAAGGCCAGCCCGGGCGATTTTCAGGTGGTCGAGGATTTAGGCTTCGCGCCGGACGGCGACGGCGAACACCTGCTGGTGCGCATTCGCAAAACCGGCTGCAACACCCGCTTTGTGGCGGATGCGCTGGCGAAGTTTCTCGGCATCGCGGCGCGTGAGGTCAGCTTCGCGGGGCAGAAAGATAAACACGCGGTAACGGAGCAGTGGCTGTGCGCGCGCCTGCCGGGCAAAGAGATGCCCGCGATGCGCGCGTTTACGCTGGAGGGCTGCGAAGTGCTGGAGTTCGCCCGCCATCGTCGCAAGCTGCGCCTGGGCGCGCTGAAAGGCAACCGCTTCTCGCTGGTGCTGCGCGATATCACGCACCGCGATGACATCGAACAGCGCCTGAGCCTGATTGGCGAGAAGGGCGTGCCGAACTATTTCGGCCCACAGCGTTTCGGGATTGGCGGCAGCAATATTTACCAGGCGAAACGCTGGGCGCAAACCGGCCAGCCGCCGCGCGAGCGCAATAAACGCAGCTTCGCGCTCTCCGCCGCGCGCAGCCTGATGTTTAACACGCTGGTCAGCGAACGACTGCAACAGCCGGATTTCAGTCAGGTGATGGACGGCGACGCGCTGCAACTCGCCGGGCGCGGCAGCTGGTTTGTCGCCACTCCTGAGGAGCTTGCTGATTTACAGGCCCGTGTGGATAACGGCGAGCTGCTCATCACCGCCGCGCTGCCCGGCAGCGGCGACTGGGGCACCCAGCGCGCGGCGCTGGCGTTTGAGCAGGCGACGCTTGAAAGCGAAACCGAGTTGCTGACGCTGCTGACCCGTGAAAAGGTCGAGGCCGCCAGACGCGCCATATTACTGTTTCCGCGTGAGATGCGCTGGCAGTGGCAGGATAATGCGACGCTTGAGGTGAGCTTCTGGCTGCCCGCTGGCAGCTTCGCCACCAGCGTTATCAGAGAGCTTTTCAATACCTCAGACGATGTCGCGGATATCAGCGAGTAACAGGCGATTGCGCTTACGCTTTCGCGACGCATAAAAAAACCGCCCCAGGGCGGTTTTTTTGTCTCCATGCTCAGTCAAACAGCCATCGACCGGCTTTAGCGGATTGCGCAAACATGCGTACGGTCAACGGTTTCGCCGTCTGCACGACAGGTTTACGGGTGAACCATCGACGAAAGAACCACGGTTTTTCCCACGGAAAGTAGCGATCCCAGTTCATTGCTGACATATCGACATGAAAATGTTGATCGTACTGATTAATGGCTGCCAGCAGATCGTCAGGCTCCGCATATTCCTGCAATGCATCATCGAGTTCGAGAGGGATGCTGTTAAGCCTGAGATCGGCAAGCGTGGGCAATGTCTTACGAAAGAAAGCCAGCACGTCGTGGTTGCCCTTCATCATGTCATCCTCCCTGTGGCTTATCCCGAAAAAGTATAGGGACCCGGGTATAGCGCTTACAACGCCGCAACAGGAAGATCGGATAAACACACGCTCAAACTCTCTCTTCCCTGAGCATGGCCAGTTTGGCTTTCCTGGCAAAAATGAACTAATAACTGATGACGCGCAGCGCGGGACATTATCGCTTCTGCTCATGTAACAACATGATATTGCGAAAATCGACCCTACCGGACAGCGGCATCGCGCGTTAGAATGCCAGCGAGCGGCTATCCGGCCTTCTGCCTGAATCAGCTTCAGCGCAGATAAAACAGAAAAAGCAGAACGAGATTTAAGGAATTACGCTTCCATGTTTAACACCAGGAAAGGATCACGCGCGTTATGCGGATATTGCTGAGTAATGATGATGGGATCCACGCGCCGGGTATTCAGGCGCTGGCGAAAGCGCTGCGTGAATTCGCTGAGGTTCAGGTGGTGGCTCCCGACCGCAATCGTAGCGGCGCGTCTAACTCCTTAACGCTGGAATCTTCGCTTCGCACGTTCACTTACCCCAACGGCGACATCGCGGTACAGATGGGCACGCCGACCGACTGCGTATTCCTCGGCGTTAACGCGCTGATGCGCCCGCGCCCCGATGTCGTGGTTTCCGGCATTAACGCCGGGCCGAATCTTGGCGATGACGTGATCTATTCCGGCACGGTGGCGGCGGCGATGGAAGGCCGTCATCTGGGGCTGCCGGCGCTGGCGGTGTCACTCAACGGCCACCAGCATTACGAGACCGCCGCTGCCGTGACCTGCACGCTGTTACGCGCGCTCGCCCGCGAGCCGCTGCGCACCGGGCGCATTCTCAATATCAACGTGCCCGATCTGCCGCTTGAGGAAATCAAAGGCATTCGCGTCACCCGCTGCGGCAGCCGTCATCCGGCGGATAAAGTCATTCCGCAGGACGATCCGCGCGGCAATACGCTCTACTGGATAGGCCCGCCGGGCGATAAGCTCGATGCCGGTCCGGATACCGATTTCGCTGCGGTGGACGAAGGTTATGTCTCCGTCACGCCGCTGCATGTCGATTTAACCGCGCACAGCGCGCAGGATGTGGTGACCCGCTGGTTATCCAGCGCCGGAGTGAACGGGCAATGGTAAACAATCGTGTTCAGACCCTTCTGAATCAACTGCGTGCTCAGGGCATCAAAGATGAACGCGTGCTTGAGGCTCTTTCGCGCGTGCCGCGTGAAAAGTTTGTCGATGAAGCGTTTGAGCACAAAGCCTGGGAGAACGTGGCGCTGCCTATCGGTTCCGGGCAAACTATTTCTCAGCCTTATATGGTGGCGCGGATGACGGAGCTTTTGACGCTCACGCCCGCCTCACGTGTGCTGGAAATCGGCACCGGCTCTGGCTACCAGACGGCGATTCTGGCCCATCTGGTGCATCACGTCTGCTCCGTCGAGCGCATTAAAAGCCTGCAATGGCACGCCAGACGGCGTTTGAAGCAGCTCGATCTGCACAATATTTCTACCCGCCACGGTGATGGCTGGCAGGGCTGGCAAGCGCGCGCGCCATTTGACGCTATTATTGTGACTGCCGCTCCGCCTGAAATCCCGACAGCCTTACTGTCGCAGCTGGACGAGGGCGGCATTCTGGTTCTTCCCGTGGGCGACGAACAGCAGGTGTTAAAGCGCGTTCGTCGGCGGGGGAGCGAGTTTATTATCGACACCGTAGAAGCCGTGCGCTTTGTTCCTCTGGTGAAAGGGGAGCTGGCGTAAACCAGGAATTTTTCCTGAGTTTTTAGCGCGTTTTTGGCGTATGGTGAGCAAAAATCGCGTCGGCCAGGCGCCGACCAGAGCGGTTGTCATCGTATTTATTAGAGAAGTAAACCATTCCAGGGGGATAAATGAGCGCGGGAAGCCCAACCTTCACAGCACGCCGTGTCGCGGCGCTGTCACTGATTTCGCTTTGTCTGGCGGCATGTAATTCAAATAACTCCTCCGCACCGGCGCCCGTCAGTTCCGTTGGCGGCAGCGCAAACACCAGCAGCACAGGGGCCAGTTCCGGCGCAGGCGGCGGGATGATCATGCCGCCATCGAATATCTCAACGCAGGCCAGCCAGCCGCAGATCCAGCCCGCGCCAGTTCAGCCGCAGATTAGCCAGCCGCGTCAGGCGCAGGCCATCCCCGATCAGCCCGTGCAGACCCAAAACGGCCGCATTGTTTACAATCGCAAGTATGGGAATATTCCGAAAGGCAGCTATACCGGCGGCAGCACCTATACCGTGAAACGCGGCGATACGCTGTTCTATATTGCCTGGATTACCGGGAACGATTTCCGCGATCTCGCCCAGCGTAACCATATCGAAGCCCCGTACGGCCTGAATGTCGGCCAGACCTTGCAGGTCGGGAACGCATCTGGTACGCCGATCACAGGCGGCAATGCAATTACGCAAGCTGATGCAAGCGCACAAGGAATAGTCTCAAAACCTGCGCAAAATACCAGCACAGTGGTTGCTTCAAAACCGACAATTATTTACTCTGAGGATTCAGGTGAACAGAGTGCTAACAAAATGTTGCCTGGGAATGTGAGCTCTGGGGCAGTCGTAGCTCCTTCCACAGCACCTGTTGTTAGCACACAAGAACCGACCGTAAGCAGCACGACCAATAGCGCACCTGTCGCTACCTGGCGCTGGCCGACCGAAGGCAACGTTATCGAGAACTTCTCCGCCGCTGAAGGGGGGAACAAAGGGATCGATATCGCAGGCAGCAAAGGGCAGTCAATCATCGCGACCGCAGATGGACGCGTTGTGTATGCAGGTAGTGCGCTTCGCGGTTACGGTAATCTTATTATCATCAAACACAACGATGATTACCTGAGTGCCTACGCCCATAACGACACAATGCTGGTCCGGGAACAACAAGAAGTTAAGGCGGGGCAAAAAATCGCTACCATGGGTAGCTCCGGAACCAGTTCAACACGCTTGCATTTTGAAATTCGTTACAAGGGGAAATCCGTAAACCCGCTGCGCTATTTGCCGCAGCGATAAATTGGCAGAGTGCGCTTCTTCAGGCGCTTTGCTCAGGGATCACGGGTAGGAGCCACCTTATGAATCAGAATACGCTGAAAGTTCATGACTTAAATGAAGACGCGGAATTTGATGAGAACGGAGTAGAGGCTTTTGACGAAAAAGCCTTGGTAGAAGAGGAACCCAGTGATAACGACCTGGCTGAAGAAGAGCTGCTGTCGCAGGGTTCAACACAGCGTGTATTAGATGCAACTCAGCTGTATCTGGGCGAGATTGGTTATTCACCTCTGCTAACTGCTGAAGAAGAAGTTTATTTTGCACGCCGCGCTCTGCGTGGTGATGTTGCCTCCCGCCGTCGCATGATCGAAAGTAACCTGCGTCTGGTGGTAAAGATTGCCCGTCGTTACAGCAATCGTGGTCTGGCGCTGCTGGATCTGATTGAAGAGGGCAACCTGGGGCTTATCCGCGCTGTTGAGAAATTTGACCCGGAACGCGGGTTCCGTTTCTCCACTTACGCAACCTGGTGGATTCGTCAGACCATCGAACGGGCAATCATGAACCAAACCCGTACGATTCGCCTGCCGATTCACATCGTGAAAGAGCTTAACGTCTATCTGCGTACCGCTCGTGAACTGTCCCACAAACTGGACCACGAACCGAGTGCGGAAGAGATTGCTGAACAGCTGGATAAACCAGTTGATGACGTTAGCCGTATGCTGCGCCTGAACGAGCGTATTACCTCTGTTGACACCCCGCTGGGTGGTGATTCAGAGAAAGCGCTGCTCGACATCCTGGCCGATGAAAAAGACAACGGTCCGGAAGACACCACGCAAGACGATGATATGAAACAGAGCATCGTCAAATGGCTGTTCGAACTGAACGCCAAACAGCGTGAAGTTCTGGCCCGTCGTTTCGGTCTGCTCGGTTACGAAGCGGCAACGCTTGAAGATGTCGGTCGTGAAATCGGCCTGACTCGTGAACGCGTTCGCCAGATTCAGGTTGAAGGCCTGCGCCGTCTGCGTGAAATTCTGCAGGGCCAGGGGCTGAACATCGAAGCGCTGTTCCGCGAATAATCACCATTCCTGTCAAAAGGGCCAGTCATCTGACTGGCCTTTTTCTTTTGCGCCTTACGCCTGCCGCGTTTCATGCAGGTGACGCCAGCGCGGTTCTCCTTCATGAAGTTCCAGCACGACAGTCGACCAGCGCACCGTGCTCTCCTGCGCTATTCGCTGCGTTTCGCGATACCCCACCACTGCGCCGTCAGGCCACTCGGCGATAACCGAAAGCGCATCCACTTCAATCACCAGCCCCGGCCGGCTGCCGCCCGCGCCGGTAAAGAATGCGTTTAGGGCGTGAATATCCAGCGGCGCGCCGTTTAGCGGGATCATGGAATAGTCCGGGCTAAAGCGGCCCAGCAATGCCTGAACATCGCCCTCATGCTGGCCGAGCCAGCGTTCAATCGCCACATGGGCGTCGAGTACTTCAGTAAACCAGCGGTTCATCGCTTCTCCTTTTCTGTTACGAATGACTGGGTGGCAGCCTGACGGGGCAAGCGCCACGCGAAAATCAGCGGCACCAGCGTCAGCGCCGCCGCAAGGGTAAACGTCATCTGCCAGGCAACAACGGGCGAAAGCCACGTCAGCAGCATATTCAGCGCGAGGCTCACCAGCGTGACGCCAAAGCAGAAGCTGAGCTGGCGGTTGATATTCCACAGCGCGCTGGCATCAGGCATATCGGCGTTGGCCGTGTGCAGGAACGCGCTGCTCTGCGCCGTACTACTGCATAAACTGCCGCCTGCGCCCATCAGGAAAAATGCCCCGACCAGCAGCGCCCACGGGCTCTGTGGGCCAGCCTGCGTCAGCAGCATAATCCCGCTCGCCTGCAACAGGCCGCCAAGGGTAATTAACGGCCGCGGGCCGAGGCGATTAAACAGACGGGCGGTAGCAGAGATGGCCATAAACGACGCCACCGACCACGGCACCATCAGCGCGCCGCTGGCGGCGGGCGAAAGCCCCGCCAGGGTCTGTAGCCAGAACATGCCGACCACGTTAACGCCAATAAACATGCCGGGCACGCACTGATAAACCAGCATGGAAAAGCGCAACAGCGGCTCGCCCAGCAGATGCACCTTCAGCAACGGCGCAGGGTGGAGACGGCAGCGTCGCAGCATAATGGCAATAAGGACGATGCCTGACGCCAGGCTTGCCGCCGCCAGCCACGGCGCGGCGTTTTCGCTAAGCCCGTTCAGCCCGAACAACACCAGCAGCAGGCCGCCTGCGCCAGTGATAACGCTCAGCATATCGAGCGGGCGTTTATCGCGCGCTGGCGCATCGGGTTTGAGCCAGCAGAACGCCATGACGAGCGCCAGCAGCGAGAGCGGCAGGCTCGCCAGGAACACCCAGTGCCAGCCCGCCGTCTGTACTATCACCCCGCCTGCTACCGGCGAAAGCGCGGGCGCCAGCAGGCCCGTCAGCATCACGGCGGAAGAGAGCCCGGCACGCTCGTGTTTTGCAAACAGCTGCCAGGCCAGCGCCTGCCCGACGGGGATCAGCACGCCACCGCCCGCGCCCTGGAGGATGCGCCAGAAGATAAGCGACTCCAGTGACGCCGCCTGGCCGCAGGCGGCAGTCGCGAGCGTGAACAGCGCCAGCGACAATAAAAACAGACGCCGCGCGCCGAGGCGCTGCGTAAGCCAGGCGCTGAGCGGAATCACCACCGTCAGCCCGGCAATGTAGCCGTTGCTAATCCAGGAAAGCTGCGATACCGACGCGTGCAGCGCCTCGCCGATGGCCGGGAAGGCCACCGCGGCGATAAACATATTGATAAGATCGAGAAAAAAGCCCAGCAGGTAAATCAGGGTCACTTTATTTCGGTAGGTCATGGCACGCCCTCAGGGAAAGAGGGGCACTGTAAACGCTCGCGATGAAAGGAAAAACGGCGTTTGGGTTGATATACTGTCAAACCTTTTTTGACAATCGGCGCAACGAAGATGCTGAATTTATCGCGGCTGGCCATGTTTGTCGCCGTCGTGGACGCGAAAAGCTTTACCGGCGCCGCTGCCGCCCTCGGGCAGACGAAAGCCGTAGTCAGCTTTAATATCCGCCAGCTTGAAAGCGAACTGGGCGTGACGCTGCTGCTGCGCTCGACGCGCCGCCTGACGCTGACCGACGCGGGCGAGCGTTTGTACCAGCGCAGTCTGCTACTGCTGAGAAACGCCGGTGAACTGCTGGAAGATGTGCAGGCGAGCCATGAAGGGTTTAGCGGCGAGCTGCGTGTAACCACCACGCCGGAATACGCAAGCCATGTGGTCGGCCCGGCGCTGGCCGCCTTCAGCCGGGCGCATCCGGCGCTGCGCATTCGTCATTTCTCGTCGTCGCAGCACGCCGATTTAATCTCTGAACGTGTGGATGTCGCTATCCGGCTCGGCACGTTGCAGGATTCCGCCTACCGCGCGGCGCTGATTTCCCGTTTCGATATTTTCCCTGTCGCGTCACCCGTGTGGCTTGAACGCCACCCGATATCAACGCCTGAGGCGCTCAGCCAGGCAGAGTGGCTGGTGCATACCCGGCTGGCGTCGCCGCTGCGTTGGGCGCTTACCGGCCCGAACGATGAGACGCTGTGGTTTGAGATAACGCGCCCGCCCGCCATAGCAGCCGACGGCGCCGGCGCGCTGATGAGCTTCGCGCTGGAGGGCTGCGGCGTGGCGCTGCTGCCCGCGTGGCTGGTGAACACGGCGCTGGAAGAGGGCAAGCTGGTGCGCTTGCTGCCGGCGTATCGTTTCCCCGCGCAGGGCGTCTATGCGGTCTATCCGGACGCACGCCACGTTTCCGGCAAGGTGCGGGGGTTTATTGATTTTCTGCGCGACCGCGAAGCGCAGGCGGCCGCCGGGAAATAGCGTTACGGTTTGTCGATCATCCGCGTGATAAGCGTTGCGAACAGCGCGCGCTCTTCGGCGTTCAGCTTGCCTAAAAACGCCTCATCCACCGCGTCGCCCTTCGGAATACTGGCGCGCAGCAGCGCCTCGCCTTCCGGGGTGAGGTAAATAAACCGGCGGCGCTTATCTTCCGGCGCGCTTTCACGGCGCACCAGGCCGCGGCTCTCCATCCGGCTCAGCATTTCGGCAAGCGTCGCTTTAGTGCTGACGGCGGCTTCGGTCAGCGCCACCTGCTCAATGCCGGGGTTTTCGGCTATCGATCGCAGCACCGCGTATTGCGGCTTGGTCAGCTCAGGCAGCGCCAGTTGCCATTGCGCCGTATGCTGCTGAAAAAGCTGGCGTAACAGATGAAAGGCTTGTTGGTTAACGGCCATACGCTCTCCGGGATCAGGATCTCCTCACCATAATAACCGCTCCGGCGCTGAAAGCTAACGCGGCGCTTTTTAACAAAAAGTGTGACTGTACACGAACGATCTTGCCAGATCCCCTCTGGCGGGCGTACTTTTACTTCATATGTTCGTACACGAACAATAATGAGGGAATGCATGAGACTGATAGTCGGAATGACGGGCGCAACCGGCGCGCCGCTTGGCGTCGCGTTGTTACAGGCGCTGAAAGCGATGCCCGGGGTGGAAACCCATCTGGTGATGTCGAAATGGGCGAAAACCACGATTGAACTGGAAACGCCTTTCTCCTGGCAGGATGTCGCAGGGCTTGCCGATGTCGTGCATAGCCCGGCGGATCAGGCCGCGACTATCTCCTCAGGATCGTTTCGCACCGACGGCATGGTGATTATTCCGTGCAGCATGAAAACCCTGGCGGGTATTCGCGCGGGCTATGCCGACGGGCTGGTGGGTCGCGCGGCTGACGTGGTTTTGAAAGAAAACCGCAAACTGGTGCTGGTGCCGCGCGAAACGCCGCTCAGCACCATTCATCTGGAAAACCTGCTGGCGCTCTCAAGGATGGGCGTGGCCATCGTGCCGCCCATGCCCGCCTGGTACAACCATCCCGCGTCGCTTGACGACATCATCAACCATATCGTCGCGCGCGTGCTCGATCAGTTCGGGCTCGACGCCCGCAACGCCCGTCGCTGGCAGGGGCTGCACCCTGCGAAAGAAGCCGACACCCATTCATCACGAGGAGGAAACACGCATGGCGTTTGACGATCTGCGCAGCTTTTTGCAGGCGCTTGAAGAACAGGGGCAACTGCTGAAGATCAGCGAAGAAGTGCAGGCGGAGCCGGATCTGGCGGCCGCCGCCAACGCGACCGGGCGTATCGGCGAAGGCGCGCCCGCGCTCTGGTTCGATAATATCCGCGGCTTCACCGACGCGCGGGTGGCGATGAACACGATTGGCTCCTGGCCGAACCACGCGATTTCGCTTGGTCTGCCGCCCGCCACACCGGTAAAGCAGCAGATTGAGGAGTTTATCCGCCGCTGGGATACCTTCCCGGTCGCGCCCGAGCGCCGCGATAATCCGCCGTGGGCGGAAAACAGCATCGACGGCGACGGGATCAACCTGTTCGACATTCTGCCGCTGTTTCGCTTAAACGATGGCGACGGCGGTTTTTATCTCGATAAAGCGTGTGTGGTCTCGCGCGATCCGCTCGATCCCGATCATTTCGGCAAGCAGAACGTCGGCATCTACCGGATGGAAGTGAAAGGCAAGCGTAAGCTCGGGCTGCAACCGGTGCCGATGCATGATATCGCGCTGCATCTGCATAAGGCCGAGGAGCGCGGCGAGGATTTGCCGGTCGCGATTACGCTTGGCAACGATCCGATCATCACGCTGATGGGCGCCACGCCGCTGAAATACGATCAGTCAGAGTATGAAATGGCGGGCGCGCTGCGCGAAAGCCCGTACCCGATAGCCACCGCGCCGCTGACCGGTTTCGACGTGCCGTGGGGCTCGGAGGTGATCCTCGAAGGGGTGATTGAAGGGCGCAAGCGTGAGATAGAAGGGCCGTTCGGCGAGTTCACCGGCCACTACTCGGGCGGGCGCAATATGACCGTCGTGCGTATCGATAAAGTCTCTTATCGCACCAAACCGATTTTCGAATCGCTCTATCTCGGGATGCCGTGGACCGAAATCGACTACCTGATTGGGCCGGCGACCTGTGTGCCGCTCTACCAGCAGCTTAAAGCGGAGTTCCCGGAAGTGCAGGCGGTAAACGCGATGTACACCCACGGGCTGCTTGCGATTATCTCCACCAAGAAACGCTACGGCGGTTTCGCCCGCGCGGTGGGCCTGCGCGCGATGACGACGCCGCACGGGCTCGGCTACGTGAAGATGGTGATTATGGTGGATGAGGATGTCGATCCGTTCGATCTGCCGCAGGTGATGTGGGCGCTGTCGTCCAAAGTGAACCCGGCGGGCGATCTGGTGCAGTTGCCGAATATGTCAGTGCTGGAGCTCGACCCTGGATCAAGCCCGGCGGGGATTACCGACAAACTGATTATCGACGCCACGACGCCGGTCGCGCCGGATAACCGTGGCCATTACAGCCAGCCGGTGAAAGACCTGCCGGAAACCCCGCAGTGGGTTGAGAAGCTGACCGCCATGCTGGCTAACCGTAATAAATAAGGAGACGAGATGATTTGTCCACGTTGTGCCGATGAAACCATCGAAATTATGGCGACGTCGCCGGTGAAAGGCGTCTGGACGGTATATCAGTGCCAGCATTGTCTGTACACCTGGCGCGATACCGAGCCGCTGCGCCGCACCTGCCGCGAGCATTACCCCGAGGCGTTCCGGATGACGCAGGCAGATATCGATAACGCGCCGGAAGTGCCGACGGTACCGCCGCTGCTGGCGGAGGGTAAACGCTAACCCTTCGGGTGAAGGTTTAAATGGTGGGTGCGAAAAGTAGAACGGCGGGTGCGCTTCGCTTACCCGCCCTACATAATCTTATCGCCTTTTGTTCCGTAGGGCGGGTAAGCGGAGCGCACCCGCCACATTTTCGTAGGGTGGGTAAGCGGAGCGCACCCGCCACATTTTCGTAGGGTTAGTAAGGGGAGCGCACCCGCCACATTTTCGTAGGGTGGGTAAGCGAAGCGCACCCACCACAGTAGCTTACACCAGGCTCTTCAGCCGGTAGATCCACTCCAGCGCCTGACGCGGCGACAGCGAGTCCGGGTCGAGATTCTCCAGCGCCTCTACCGCCGGACTGGTCTCTTCGGCGGCGACCAGCAGCGACATCTGCGTGCCGTCCACCTGCGTGGCCGCCGCGTTACCGGAAAGGCTCTCCAGCTCGCGCAGCTTCTGGCGCGCGCGCTTAATCACCTCTTTCGGCACGCCCGCCAGCGCCGCGACAGCCAGGCCGTAACTCTTACTGGCGGCACCGTCCTGAACGCTGTGCATAAACGCGATCGTATCGCCATGTTCGATCGCATCCAGATGCACGTTAGCCACGCCTTCCATCTTCTCCGGCAACTGCGTCAGCTCGAAGTAGTGCGTGGCGAACAGCGTCAGCGCTTTAATACGATTCGCGAGGCTCTCCGCGCACGCCCAGGCGAGCGACAGACCGTCATAGGTTGACGTCCCGCGCCCGATCTCATCCATCAGCACCAGGCTATGCTCGGTGGCGTTATGCAGAATATTGGCGGTTTCGGTCATCTCGACCATAAAGGTCGAACGCCCGGAGGCCAGATCGTCGGCGGCGCCCACGCGGGTAAAAATGCGATCGATCGGGCCGATTTCCGCCTGTTCGGCGGGCACGAAGCTGCCGATATACGCCATCAGCACAATCAGCGCCGTCTGGCGCATATAAGTACTCTTACCGCCCATGTTCGGGCCGGTAATGATCAACATCCGGCGCTGCGGGCTGAGTGAGAGCGGGTTGGCGATAAACGGCTCATTCAGCACACGCTCCACCACCGGGTGACGGCCTTCCACCAGGCGAACGCCCGGTTTATCGGTCAGCGTCGGGCAGTGGTAGTTCAGCGTGTCGGCGCGCTCGGCAAGGTTCGTCAGCACGTCCAGCTCGGCAAGCGCGGCGGCGCTTTTTTGCAGTTCCGCCAGGTGCGGCAGCAGCAGATCGAACAGCTCGTCATAGAGCTGTTTTTCCAGCGCCAGCGCTTTGCCTTTGGAGGTCAGCACTTTGTCTTCATATTCTTTGAGCTCAGGAATGATATAGCGCTCGGCGTTTTTCAGCGTCTGGCGGCGCACGTAGTGAATCGGCACCATATGGCTCTGCCCGCGGCTGACCTGAATAAAGTAGCCATGCACCGCGTTGAAGCCCACTTTGAGCGTGTCGATGCCGAGCTTTTCGCGCTCACGGATCTCCAGACGGTCTAGGTAATCCGTCGCGCCGTCGGCCAGCGCCCGCCATTCGTCGAGCTCTGCATGGTAGCCTGGCGCAATCACGCCGCCGTCGCGCACCAGCACCGGCGGCGCTTCAATAATGGCGCGCTCCAGCAAATCTCTCAGTTCAGTAAATTCGCCCATCTGTTCGCGCAGGGTCTGCACATACCCGGCGTCAATATCGGCAAGTAAGGTATTGAGCGTCGGCAGTTGCTGGAAGGCGTGACGCATCCGCGCCAGATCGCGCGGCCGGGCGGTACGCAGCGCCAGACGCGCCAGAATACGTTCCAGATCGCCGACCTGACGCAGCACGGGCTGGATGTCGGTGCTGTATTCCATCAGCGCCGCGATGGCCTGCTGGCGGTGGCGCAGCACGCTGGCATCGCGCACCGGCATATGCAGCCAGCGTTTTAACATGCGGCTGCCCATCGGCGTAACGGTGCAGTCCAGCACTGACGCCAGCGTGTTTTCGACGCCGCCCGCCAGATTCTGGGTGATCTCCAGATTGCGGCGCGTGGCGGCATCCATAATGATGCCGTCCTGCTGGCGCTCCATGGTGATGGAGCGGATATGCGGCAGGCTGGTGCGCTGCGTATCTTTCACATACTGCAACAGGCAACCGGCGGCGCACAGCCCGCGCGGCGCGTTCTCAACGCCAAAGCCCACCAGATCGCGCGTGCCGAATTGCAGGTTAAGCTGCTGGCGCGCGGTGTCGAGCTCAAACTCCCAGAGCGGGCGACGGCGCAGGCCGCGACGGCCTTCAATCAGCGCCATCTCGGCGAAATCTTCCGCATACAGCAGCTCCGCCGGGTTGGTGCGCTGCAATTCCGCCGCCATGGTTTCCCGGTCCTGCGGCTCGGTTAAGCGAAAACGACCGGAACTGATATCCAGCGTCGCGTAGCCAAAGCCTTTGCCATCCTGCCAGATGGCGGCCAGCAGGTTGTCCTGACGCTCCTGCAACAGCGCTTCATCGCTGATAGTGCCGGGCGTGACGATGCGCACCACTTTGCGCTCCACCGGGCCTTTGGAGGTGGCCGGATCGCCAATCTGCTCGCAGATAGCCACCGACTCGCCAAGGTTAACCAGCTTCGCCAGATAGTTTTCCACGGCGTGGTGCGGCACGCCCGCCATCGGGATCGGCTCGCCCGCCGAGGCGCCGCGTTTGGTCAGCGAAATATCCAGCAACTGCGACGCGCGTTTCGCATCGTCATAAAAGAGTTCGTAAAAATCGCCCATGCGATAAAACAGCAGAATGTCAGGATGCTGCGCCTTGAGCTTCAGATACTGCTGCATCATGGGCGTGTGGGCGTCGAAGGTTTCGCTTGTGCTCATCGTTTTTGATGTCCATTTACTTAAATATGAATGAGTTAGTGATGTTAATTTTCATTATTGAATTTCACTGTGGCTCATTTCAGCTCATGAAATCCTGTATCTGAATACAGGTTAAAGGGGACGTTGCCAGCCTGTCTTCTGGAAAACAGGGCTACATACCGCGCAGCCTCATCGCTTTTCCTGAATACCCAGGGTGCATGATAACGGAGTCTTTTTGGCAGGCAAACAAAAGGCAAAGCCCGTGTGGTTTAAAGCGAAAGAAATCAGGAGGCCGGGGGAAAGACAAATGTGAAAAACAAACGCGGCTGGGAGTTATCGCCCATAACGCTGCATTTCGGAATAAGGCCTGGGCCGCTTGCGCCAGCACCCCACCAAAAATGGGTGCTATAAGCATTCAGAAAAGCTGTCATTATGACCCGCCTGTATGAATATAACCGGCTGATAAAAGGTTAAAAATTCACGCTTCGCTAGGAATTATCTTAATTGCAAATCGCCTCGCTCTCCTCTATTTGCATATCTTTACATTAGAGGCAGAATGGCGCCACTTAACCATAGGGATATCAATAAAATGGCTTATATCGCAAGCACGCCGTCAGCGTATGTCGGTCAGTCTGTGGGGAATGGTCAGTGTGTGGCATATACGCAAAAAGCGGCGAACATGCCGCGTACTGTGGCGTGGAAACGGGGTGAATTAGTAAAGGGAAATATGACGATTGCACCCGGTACGGCGATAGCCACATTCGATGCGAATGGTCGATATGGCAATCATACTGACGGAAGTTCTCATGTCGCGATTTACCTGGGGCAGGATGCGTCGGGAATACAGGTTCTGGATCAATGGATGACGCATCGAACGTTGCCCAACGGCCAGCGCGTAGCGACGCCGCACGCGGTGAGTAAACGCACCATCCGGTTTCATAAAGCGCCCCGCGCGGAAAACAATGGAGATAATTATTATGTTGTGGAGTAAAGCCCTTTTACTCAGCGCCGGACTGTTCTTATCCGTGACGGGCGCGCAGGCCACCGTGACGCTATGCCCGCAATACCCGACGGCGCAGGATAAAACCCACGCTTTAGACGATGCCAGTTTGTTTGTCGGGCCACCAGAAGCGTTAGTTGATCTGATGCCGGATAATGATCGCGATACCGTCTGGACACTGGCTGATTATCAGGACGAGGCCAAAAAGAGTAAAACCTCGCTCTATTTTGTCTGCCTGTATAAGAATACGAAGCAGACGGTGAACTTGATTGTTCCGGCAACCGCTAAAAAATGCTCTGTCACCTATGATAAAAACAGCAAGCTTATTGCGGCTTGCGAATAAGTGATAATTTGATGGCGGCGCAATGGCTAAATAAAATAGCGCCGCCCGTTTTATCGCGTCTCACGTAGTATCTTACCTGTCTTTAAAATCCTCCAGATGGTTAATCTGGCGCCCACGATCGTTAAAGTTCTCAGGGCGCAACCAGGCGCGCAGCGCTTTAGCGTGATGCGGCCATTCGGCTTCGACAATGGAATACCAGTTCACATTACTGTTGCGGCCTTTTCGGACCTGGCATTCCCGAAATGTCCCTTCATAAATAAAGCCGAGGCGCTGGGCGGCTTCAATGGCGGGCGTATTCAGCTCATCGGTTTTCCATTCGCAGCGCCGGTATTTTAATTCTTCAAACACATACGCCAGTAATAAATAGATAGCCTCCGTACCATAATGGGTTCTTTTCATGGAAGGCGACCAGTTCACATTGCCGATTTCAATCACGCCGTGCGTTTTATCGACATTCATCAGGCACAGCGTGCCGGTAGGCTGCCCGCTGATATTTTCCAGTACCGTGAAATACCAGACGTCCGTCGCGGCTTCCAGGCGACGCAGATAATATTCACTGGCGGTCAGCGTCGGCGGGCGTTCGTCGGTCAGGTAAGTCCAGTCGCGCGTGTCGTCAATGCTGTGCCAGGCGTGATGCAGCGCCAGCGCGTGGCGCACGCTGACAGGCTCAAGATGGCAAAAATGCCCGGCGAACATTTTCTTCTGTGGTAATTCGCGTGGTTTCCACTCCGCCACGGGCGGGCCGACGTACTGACCGAAGCTGTTGAGCTCTTTCATAGTGCCTCCTTAAAACCCGGAAAGGGACGTTCTGGAACGCATCGCGGGGTGAAAGGGATACTTTTACTATCGGCTAAAAAATCAGGGTGTTTATCTTTTTGTTTTAAATCATGGCGCCGCTCGCATATTTTTGGGGGGTGGATAAAGTTTGCGCACGTCGTTCCGATAACAGCTACACAATAGCGCCTGGTTCAGGGGATGATGAACGATGATTAAAAATATAAAAGTGGTTAGCGGGATTATTATTATTCTGCTGACCTTTACGGTGTTGCAAATGGTCACCGGCAGCCTTTTTTATTCGGCAGTCAATAATGACAGAAATAATTTCCAGAATGCGAATTTACTTAATTTTCAGCAGGAGCAGCTTGGCGACAGTTTTCAGACGCTGGTGAAAACCCGCGTGACGGTAAACCGTGTGGCGATCCGCTTCCTGAAAAACCAGCGCGATCCGGCGTCGCTGGCGGCTATCAACAAACTGCTGGCGACCGCCTCCACCTCGCTTGCCAAAGCGGAGAAACACTTTGTGCTCTACAAAGGCTCGCCGCGCCTGAACGGACAGGATGAAGCGACAGCCAGCCAGATTGCCGAAAAGTACCAGGCGCTGCATGACATTCTTCAGGCGTCCATCGGCTATCTCGGCGCGAATAACTACGAGGCTTATGGCAACCTCGACGCCCAGAAAGCCCAGGACGACATGGAAGAGGTCTACACCACGTGGCGCGCGCAGAACACCACGCTGTTGCAGGCCGCCGCGGAGGAGAACCAGCAGAGCTTTACCGGCATGCTCTGGACGCTCGGCGTTATCGCTATCATCGTCGTGCTGGCGATTGCCACTATCTGGCAGGGCTTACGCCATCTGCTGCTGCGGCCGCTGCGTGAGGCGATGGAACATATCCGTGCTATCGCAGGCGGCGATTTAACGCGCCAGATTGCGGTGGAAGGACGTAACGAAATGGGCCAGCTTGCCGCGTCGCTTCAGGAAATGCAGCAGGCGCTGGCGGGCACCGTCACGGCGGTACGCGACAGTTCGGAATCTATCTACACCGGGGCGGGTGAAATTTCCGCAGGCAGCAACGATCTCTCTTCGCGCACCGAGCAGCAGGCCGCGTCGCTGGAAGAGACCGCCGCCAGCATGGAACAACTGACCGCCACCGTGAAGCAGAACAGCGATAACGCGCGTCAGGCCTCGCAGCTGGCGAAAAACGCCTCGGAGACCGCAGACAAAGGCGGACGTGTGGTGGATAACGTGGTGCAGACCATGAAATCCATCGCCGAAAGCTCGCAGCAGATTGCGCACATCACAAGCGTAATCGACAGCATCGCCTTCCAGACCAACATCCTCGCGCTGAATGCCGCGGTAGAAGCGGCGCGTGCCGGTGAACAGGGCCGCGGCTTCGCGGTGGTCGCGGGGGAAGTGCGTACCCTCGCCAGCCGCAGCGCCAACGCGGCGAAAGAGATCAAAGCGCTTATCGAGAATTCGGTGAACCGCGTCGATACCGGCTCCGGCCAGGTGCAGGAAGCGGGCGACACCATGAAAGAGATTGTGCAGGCGGTGACCCGCGTGACCGATATCATGGGCGAAATCGCCTCGGCGTCTGATGAGCAGAGCCGCGGCATTGAGCAGGTGAGCCTTGCGGTGTCGCAGATGGACAGCGTCACGCAGCAGAACGCCGCGCTGGTGCAGGAATCCGCCGCCGCCGCCGGGGCGCTTGAGGATCAGGCAGAGCAGCTGCGCCAGGCCGTCGCAGCCTTTAAAGTTTCGCGCGGCGTGGTCAGCGCATCAACGCGCACCGGCGTTGCGCCGCCTGCGCGCGTCGAGCCGGTGAAACCCGCGCTGGCAGCGCCTACAGGCGGTGATAACTGGGAAACGTTCTGATTCCCTGACGGATGCAGAAATAAAAAAGCGTGGCTCGCCACGCTTTTTTTATGCCGTCTTTTTATGTCTTAGCTGACCGAGACTTTGAAAAAGCTGCTTTTAATATTGTTGCTAAACCAGCTCTCTTTCTCGTTGCTCATCAGAAAGGTTTGCCAGGTTTTCGCCGGTACGCCGAGAAACTGCTCCACGCGCCCGTTGGCGTACTCAATTTCCATAATCGAACAGGTCGGATCGTAACCTGCGCTTTTAAACGTTCTCGACTGGACAGGATGTCGTTTCATTTCAGCCCCTTGATTTGAAAACCATTGAGCGTTATCGGCATTGGTCCCGCTGCGCTTGACTACCAGAACTGGCGGGGCGGGGGAGTAAACAGAGAATATATTCTTGTTGCGCGACCTGACTAATGTATGTATTTTTATTCATATTAAGTGCATAAAAATGAGGGTTGCGATCATGGTAAAATCTTTACTCAAGGCCGGTTTGTTAATGGCAGCCCTCGCGGGCAGCGCGTTTGCGGCGCAGGAAACCTACGTTGTCGGCGCAGGCGGCACCTATCGTCCGTTTGAATTCGAAAACAGCCAGAAACAGCTGGAAGGTTTCGATATCGACATTATTAAAGCCATCGCCAAAGCGGAAAACTTCAACGTGAAGCTGGTGAACACGCCGTGGGAAGGGATTTTCGCGACACTCGGTTCCGGCGATCGCGACATTCTTATCTCCGGCATCACCATCACCGATAAGCGTAAGCAGATGGTGGATTTCTCTGCGCCTTACTTCCCGGCTGAACAGTCGATTGTTGTGCCGGCAGATTCAAAAGTGAATTCCCTTGCCGCGCTGAAAAATGAAAAAGTGGGCGTGGTGAACTCCAGCACCGGGGATATTGTGGTCTCTGACGTGCTTGGCAAAAACAACACCGCCATTAAGCGCTTCGACAATACGCCGCTAATGCTTCAGGAGCTGTTTGAAGATGGCGTCAGCGCCGCCGTGGGCGATGTGGGCGTGGTGAAGTACTACATCAAACAGCACCCGGAAAAACAGTTCAAACTGGTGCCGGACGCGAAGTTTGAACGCCAGTATTTCGGGATCGCGGTGGCGAAAGGCAACGACGAACTGCGCAATAAAATCAATGCGGGCCTCGCGAAAATCGTCGCTGACGGCACCTATGCGAAAATCTACAAAGCCTGGTTTGACGACAACGTGCCGACGCTGCCTGCGCAGTAATCGCGCTTTCTCGCTTCCTGTTATTTAGCGGCTGACCGTCTCTGCGTCAGCCGCCTCTTTTTCGGAAATGGACATGTCAGGATTTCATTGGGAGATAATCCAGGAGTATGGCCCGCTGTTTATGCAGGGCGCCTGGATGACCATTAAATGCACCATCATCTGCGTGATACTCGGCACGCTGTGGGGCTTAACGCTCGGGCTGGGGCGCATGGCGCACGCGGAGCACGGGCCGTGGAAATATGTGCTGCGCTACCTGGTGCAGTTCCCGGTGCGTTTTTATGTCAGCGCGTTTCGCGGCACGCCGCTGTTTGTGCAGATCATGGTGGTGCACTTCGCACTGGTGCCGCTCTTTATTAACCCGCGCGACGGCTGGCTGGTGGAGAGCGGGCTGATGAGCAGCGAATTCGCCCGTATGCTGCGCTCCGATTACGGCGCGTTTCTCTCCTGTATCGTGGCGATTACGCTTAATGCGGGCGCGTACGTTTCCGAAATTTTCCGCGCGGGCATTCAGTCGATTGACCGCGGGCAGATGGAAGCGTCGCGCGCGCTCGGCATGCCGTGGTGGAAAACCATGCGCAAAGTGATCCTGCCGCAGGCGTTTCGCCGCATTCTGCCGCCGCTTGGCAACAATGCTATCGCCATTGTGAAAGACTCGTCGCTCGCGTCTGCCATCGGTCTTGCGGATCTCGCCTACGCGGCGCGTACCGTCTCCGGCGCCTACGCCACTTACTGGGAACCCTACCTGACCATTTCGCTGGTCTACTGGGTGATTACATTCCTGCTATCGCAACTGGTGGCGCGCCTGGAAAAGAGGTTCGGCAAAAGTGATTCACGTTAAAAATCTGCACAAGCATTTCGGCGCAAGCCACGTTCTGCGCGGCATCAGCTGTGACATTAAACCAGAAGAAGTGGTCTGCGTGATTGGCCCTTCCGGCTCCGGGAAAAGCACCTTTTTGCGCTGCCTTAACGCGCTGGAGACGGCAGAAGAGGGCGAAATACTGGTTAACGGTTTTGCGGTGCATGACCGTAACGCCGATGTGAACCAGCTGCGCACGGGCGTCGGGATGGTGTTCCAGCGCTTTAATCTCTTCCCGCACATGACGGTGCTGGAAAATCTCATCATGGCGCCGATGAGCCTGAAGGGCATGAAACGCGCGCAGGCGGTGACGCTCGCCGAAGGGCTGCTGGCTAAAGTGGGCCTTAGCGATAAGCGCGACGCATGGCCTGCGAGCCTCTCCGGCGGCCAGCAGCAGCGCGTGGCGATTGCCCGGGCGCTGGCGATGAACCCGTCGGTCATGCTCTTTGATGAGCCGACCTCCGCGCTGGACCCGGAGCTGGTCGGCGAAGTGCTGGCGGTAATGAAAAATCTTGCCGAAGAGGGCATGACGATGGTTATCGTTACCCACGAGATGGGATTTGCACGCGAAGTCGCCGACCGGGTGATATTTATCGACGGCGGCGTGATTCAGGAAGAAGGCCCTCCCGTACAGCTTTTTACCGCCCCGCAAAACCCGCGTACCGCGGCTTTTCTCAGCAAAGTTCTCTGACAGCGCGCGCAGGCGGTAAAATTTCCCGCCTGCGCCTCGCGCCGCGCTTCCTCGCCTGGCCCTGGATGATCTACCATTACTGCCATTCGTTCTGAACAGCCATATGGATATCTCATGTTAAAGCGTCGCTATGTCGCCCTGTTGCCGCTGATGATGGCGCTTGCCGCCTGCAGCAGCAAGCCGAAGTCTCAATCCGCCACCACCCAGACCGCAGGCGCAAGCCAGGACGGCTTCCTGCTCCAGCCGCAGCACGATATGCTGTTACCTGCCGGGGACTTTACCGGCAACCCGGCGGCGGAAAATTTCATCAATATGATGGTCAGCAAGCACGGGTTTAATCGTCAGCAGCTCCAGGAAGTGATTTCACAGACGAAAAGGCTTGATTACGTACTGCGTCTGATGGACCGCCAGGCGCCGACCACCCAGCCTGCGCCGGGGCCGAACGGCGCCTGGCTGCGCTATCGCAATAAATTCATTACGCCGGACAATGTGCAAAACGGCGTGGCGTTCTGGAACCAGTATCAGGACGCGCTTAACCGCGCCTGGCAGGTCTATGGCGTGCCGCCGGAAATCGTGGTTGGCATTATCGGCGTGGAGACCCGCTGGGGCCGCGTGATGGGTAAAACCCGTATTATCGACGCGCTGGCGACGCTGGCCTTTAACTACCCGCGCCGCGCCGACTATTTTGCCGCCGAACTCGAAACGTTCCTGCTGATGTCGCGCGATGAAGGCGACGATCCGCTGGCGCTGAAGGGATCATTCGCAGGCGCGATGGGTTATGGTCAGTTTATGCCGTCTTCTTATAAGGAATACGCGGTCGACTTTAACGGCGACGGGCATATCAACCTGTGGGATCCAGAAGACGCTATCGGCAGCGTCGCGCACTACTTCCAGCAGCACGGCTGGGTGAAGGGCGATTTGGTGGCGGTGCCCGCCAACGGCCAGGCGCCGCAGCTTGAGAACGGTTTTAAAACCAAATACAGCGTCGGCCAGCTGGCGGCGGCAGGCTTAACGCCGCAGCAGCCTATCGGCGATCACACCGAAGCGAGCCTTCTGCGCCTTGATATCGGCAGCGGCTACCAGTACTGGTACGGCCTGCCAAACTTCTACGCCATTACGCGCTATAACCATAGTACGCACTACGCCATGGCGGTCTGGCAGCTCGGCCAGGCGGTGGCGCTCGCCCGGGTGCAGTAAGACGTTTCCCCGCCTGTCCGGGCGGGGAAATAAACACTACCGCAAACCTTGAATTCGCCTCGTAAAACCTGATGTAACTGCCTGCAACGCTTAAAAATCGCTGTGGGATGCCTGGGGTTACGTTTACAATCGGAGCCGTCATGACAGATAACGAATTAATGCAGTTAAGTCAGCAGCTTGGCGCTGCGTTAAAAGCGCAGGGCGCGACCGTGACGACGGCGGAATCCTGCACCGGCGGCTGGGTGGCGAAAGTCATTACCGATATCGCCGGCAGTTCCGCCTGGTTTGAACGCGGCTTCGTGACCTACAGTAATGAGGCCAAAGAACAACTTATCGGCGTGGAGGGCGCCACGCTCGCGGCGCATGGCGCCGTCAGCGAACCGGTCGTGAGGCAAATGGCGCAGGGCGCGCTGAATGCTGCCGCGGCCTCTTACGCCGTCTCCGTTAGCGGTATCGCCGGGCCTGATGGCGGCAGCGCTGACAAGCCCGTCGGCACCGTCTGGTTTGGCTTTGCCGATAACCAGGGAAGGGTCGAAGCACGCATGCAACGCTTTGATGGCAATAGGGATTCTGTGCGTCGTCAGGCGACCGCGTTTGCGCTGCAAACCTTGTGGCAACATTTTATACAAAACACTTGATACTGTATGCTCATACAGTATAATTGCACCAACGAAACAAATTCGCAGCGTGGCGCAATTGGGCTCACCCTGCATGACAGGAGTAAAAATGGCTATCGACGAAAACAAGCAGAAGGCGTTGGCGGCAGCACTCGGCCAGATTGAAAAGCAATTCGGCAAAGGCTCCATCATGCGTTTGGGTGAAGATCGCACCATGGATGTGGAAACGATCTCCACCGGCTCTCTCTCCCTGGATATCGCGCTGGGAGCGGGCGGTCTGCCGATGGGGCGTATTGTGGAAATTTACGGCCCGGAATCTTCAGGTAAAACTACGCTGACGCTGCAGGTTATCGCCGCGGCGCAGCGCGCCGGTAAAACCTGTGCGTTTATCGACGCCGAGCACGCGCTCGATCCTGTCTACGCCCGTAAACTCGGCGTAGATATCGATAACCTGCTCTGCTCTCAGCCGGACACCGGCGAGCAGGCGCTGGAAATCTGTGACGCGCTGGCGCGCTCCGGCGCGGTTGACGTGCTGGTTGTCGACTCCGTTGCGGCTCTGACGCCGAAAGCGGAAATCGAAGGCGAAATCGGTGACTCTCACATGGGCCTCGCGGCACGTATGATGAGCCAGGCGATGCGTAAGCTGGCCGGTAACCTGAAAAACTCTAACACCCTGCTTATCTTCATCAACCAGATCCGTATGAAGATTGGCGTGATGTTTGGTAACCCGGAAACCACGACCGGCGGTAACGCGCTGAAATTCTACGCTTCTGTCCGTCTCGACATCCGCCGTATCGGCGCGGTGAAAGAGGGCGAAGAAGTGGTAGGTAGCGAAACCCGCGTGAAAGTAGTGAAAAACAAAGTCGCTGCGCCGTTCAAACAGGCTGAATTCCAGATCCTCTACGGTGAAGGTATCAACTTCTACGGCGAGCTGGTTGACCTTGGCGTGAAACACAAGCTGATTGAAAAGGCGGGCGCCTGGTACAGCTACAACGGCGAGAAGATCGGTCAGGGTAAAGCGAACGCGACCAACTTCCTCAAAGAGAACAAGCCGATGGCTGACGAAATTGAGAAGAAGCTGCGCGAAATGCTGCTCAACAATCAGGACGCTACGCCTGATTTTACCGTCGATGATAACGACGGCGGTGTTGAAGAAACCAACGAAGAGTTTTAATCTCAAGGGCTGCTGATGCAGCCCTTACTTTTTCTGTCCCTTCAATGTCGCCACTGTTTTCACGCCTATGACTGATGCTACTCCCCGCCGTTCCGCTTATTCCCGACTTCTCGACCGCGCCATGCGAATACTCGCGATGCGCGATCACAGTGAGCAAGAGCTCAGGCGCAAGCTGGGCGCCGTGCTGCCAGGTAAAAACGACGATGAGCAGGCGCAGGCCACCCCGGAAGATATCGAGAAAGTGATCGCCTGGTGCCATGAGCAGCGTTACCTCGACGACGATCATTTTGCCGAGCGCTATATCGCCAGTCGCGGTCGTAAAGGCTACGGACCGCAGCGCATTCGTCAGGAGTTGCAACAAAAGGGCATCTCCCGTACCGCATGTGACAGCGCCTTCGCCGCCTGTGAGGTCGACTGGGAAGCGCAGGCCCGCGATCAGGCCGAGCGCAAATTCGGCGCGCCGCTGCCGCGCACCTTTCCCGAAAAAGCCAAAGTCCAACGCTTTTTGCTGTATCGCGGCTATTACATGGAAGATATCCAGGCGATCTACCGAAATTTTGAGTGATGACCCCATGCGGGGTTTTACTTCCCTGTAAAGAAAACTTATCTTATTCCCACTTTTTTCCGTTTAGCCTGGTCTGGCGGCAGCGTGCTGCGCCACTCGGGTGACACATTTCGTTAGCTTGATTTCAGGATAATTATGAGCAAGAGCACCGCTGAGATCCGTCAGGCGTTTCTCGACTTTTTCCATAGCAAGGGACACCAGGTAGTCGCCAGTAGCTCTCTGGTCCCTAATAATGACCCGACTTTGCTGTTTACCAACGCCGGGATGAACCAGTTCAAGGATGTATTCCTTGGTCTCGACAAGCGTAATTATTCCCGCGCGACGACCGCGCAGCGCTGCGTGCGCGCCGGTGGTAAGCACAATGACCTGGAAAACGTCGGTTACACCGCCCGCCACCACACCTTCTTCGAAATGCTGGGCAACTTCAGCTTCGGTGACTACTTCAAACATGACGCTATCCAGTACGCCTGGGAGCTGCTGACCGGCGCGCAGTGGTTTAACCTGCCGAAAGATCGCCTGTGGGTGACCGTCTACGAAACCGATGACGAAGCTTACGAAATCTGGGAAAAAGAAGTCGGGATCCCGCGCGAACGTATTATCCGTATCGGCGATAACAAAGGCGCGCCTTACGCGTCCGACAACTTCTGGCAGATGGGCGATACCGGCCCATGCGGCCCGTGCACCGAGATTTTCTACGATCATGGCGACCACATCTGGGGCGGCCCTCCGGGTAGCGCGGAAGAAGACGGCGATCGCTACATTGAGATCTGGAACATCGTGTTTATGCAGTTTAACCGTCAGGCTGACGGCACCATGGAACCGCTACCGAAGCCGTCCGTGGATACCGGCATGGGCCTTGAGCGTATCGCTGCGGTGCTGCAACACGTTAACTCTAACTACGAAATCGATCTGTTCCAGAAGCTTATCAAGGCAGTGGCGAACGTTACCGGCGCGACCGATCTGAGCAACAAATCGCTGCGCGTTATTGCTGACCATATCCGCTCTTGCGCCTTCCTGATTGCCGATGGCGTGATCCCGTCTAACGAGAACCGCGGTTATGTGCTGCGTCGCATCATTCGCCGCGCGATCCGTCACGGCAACATGCTGGGCGCGAAAGACACCTTCTTCTACAAGCTGGTTGGGCCGCTGGTGGACGTGATGGGATCGGCGGGCGACGAACTGAAACGCCAGCAGGCGCAGGTTGAACAGGTTCTGAAAACTGAAGAAGAGCAGTTTGCCCGCACGCTGGAGCGTGGCCTGGCGCTGCTTGATGAAGAGCTGGCGAAGCTTACGGGCGATACGCTCGACGGCGAAACGGCTTTCCGCCTGTATGACACCTACGGCTTCCCGGTTGACCTGACTGCGGACGTCTGCCGCGAGCGCAACATTAAAGTTGACGAAGCGGGCTTTGAAGCCGCCATGGAAGAGCAGCGCCGTCGCGCGCGCGAATCCAGCGGTTTCGGCGCCGACTACAACGCGATGATCCGCGTTGACGGCGCGTCAGAATTCAAAGGCTACGATCAGACCGAGCTGACTGCGAAAGTCACCGCGCTGTTTGTCGATGGCAAATCCGTTGAGCAAGTCACTGCGGGCCAGCAGGCCGTTGTGGTGCTGGATGAGACGCCATTCTATGCGGAGTCTGGCGGCCAGGTGGGCGATAAAGGCGAGCTGAAAGGCAATGGTTTTACTTTCACCGTTAACGACACCCAGAAATATGGTCAGGCGATCGGGCATATTGGCGAACTGACCAGCGGCGTTCTGAAAGTGGGCGAGGGCGTTAAAGCGGAAGTGGACCAGGCGCGCCGTGAGCGTATTCGTCTCAACCACTCGGCGACGCACCTGATGCACGCCGCGCTGCGCCAGGTGCTTGGCACCCATGTCGCGCAGAAAGGCTCTCTGGTTAACGATAAAGGCCTGCGTTTCGACTTCTCGCATTTCGAAGCCATGAAGCCGGAAGAGATCCGCAAAGTTGAAGATCTGGTAAACGCGCAAATCCGTCGCAACCTGCCGATTGAAACTAACGTCATGGATCTGGAAGCGGCGAAAGCCAAAGGCGCGATGGCACTGTTCGGCGAGAAATATGAAGACCGCGTGCGTGTACTGAGCATGGGCGATTTCTCCACCGAACTGTGCGGCGGTATCCACGCGTCGCGCACCGGCGATATCGGCCTGTTCCGCATTGTTTCTGAATCCGGCACCGCCGCAGGCGTTCGCCGTATCGAAGCCGTGACCGGCGAAGGCGCGCTGTCTCTGGTTCATGCTCAGAACGACCGTCTGAACGAGCTGTCTCATCTGCTTAAGAGCGACAGCCAGACGCTGAACGACAAAGTTCGCGCGATGGTTGAGCGCACCCGTCAGCTGGAAAAAGAGCTGCAGCAGCTCAAAGAACAGCAGGCGGCGCAGGAGAGCGCGAACCTCAGCAGCAAAGCCGTCGACATCAACGGCGTGAAGCTGCTGGTCAGCGAACTCGCAGGCGTTGAGCCGAAAATGCTGCGCACGATGGTTGACGATCTGAAAAACCAGCTCGGTTCTTCCGTTATCGTGCTGGCGACCGTGGCGGAGGGGAAAGTTTCCCTGATCGCGGGCGTATCGAAAGATGTGACGGATCGCGTCAAAGCTGGCGAGCTGGTGGGCATGATTGCTCAGCAGGTCGGCGGTAAAGGCGGTGGTCGCCCGGATATGGCGCAGGCTGGCGGCACCAATGCCGCAGCGCTGCCCGCAGCGCTTGGCAGCGTTGAAAGCTGGGTAACCGCGAAGCTGTAATAACCAAAACGGCAGAAAGACGCCATAACCCTTTGTTGTTATGGCGTCTTTATCTGTGCCCGAACTATAACGATAAAGTCGGGTTGATTTTTTCTGGATCGGCTAAACTTAGGTTTAACAGAATGTAATGCCGTGACTGCTTACACCTCAGGTGTTTGTCATCGCTTACTTTTTGGCGTTATATGATGGATAATGCCGGGATACAGAGAGACCCGACTCTTTTAATCTTTCAAGGAGCAAAGAATGCTGATTCTGACTCGTCGAGTTGGTGAAACCCTCATGATTGGGGATGAGGTGACCGTGACAGTTCTTGGGGTAAAAGGCAACCAGGTACGTATTGGCGTGAACGCCCCCAAAGAGGTATCTGTACACCGTGAAGAGATCTACCAGCGTATCCAGGCTGAAAAATCGCAACAGTCCAGTTACTGAGTTGTCGCGTCTCGCTCACACCGGCGAGGCGCATCCCCTTTCTCTTCGTTTCTTCTGATTTCCTCCGTCTCCTGACGCGCTTTCCCGTTCCCTTTTGCCTTTAATGATATTCACTGCATCACCGCATTTGCGTTGATAAAACAGCCTTTTTGTTGGCAAAGCAGGCGGATTGGGCGGTAAATGTGCAAACGATGCAGAGTCGGGAAAAATTGTTTGACTTATAAGTCCCAGAAAGTAATATGTGCGCCACGCAGCGACGATGAGACGAAACAAGCTCTTCGAAGCACTCGTAAGAGGCGTGTGGTGAGGTGGCCGAGAGGCTGAAGGCGCTCCCCTGCTAAGGGAGTATGCGGTCAAAAGCTGCATCCGGGGTTCGAATCCCCGCCTCACCGCCATTTTGCATCCGTAGCTCAGCTGGATAGAGTACTCGGCTACGAACCGAGCGGTCGGAGGTTCGAATCCTCCCGGATGCACCATGTTCTTCAACGGAACCGCAAATCACGCGACGTTGAACCGCAGTAAAGCAGTATCCCCAATGCATCCGTAGCTCAGCTGGATAGAGTACTCGGCTACGAACCGAGCGGTCGGAGGTTCGAATCCTCCCGGATGCACCATG
>NZ_CAWPHW010000033.1:406270-447423 GCF_963888145.1 Cronobacter sp. EKM101R
CATACTCGCAGCGGCCCGTCAGGGTGAGGCAAGCCGAATAATCCTTCCGAATGCCCCCAGCTTCTCTCCTGAATCTTCTTTTCCTCTGATTGAAACTATTTCGCAAAGCCACGCCTTTACACATCGCCCTAAATCCCTGTTATACGCCTCATTCATGACGCCATCTGCACCTCCCGTAAGCCTTAACAGCGACAAAATTAACGGTTTAAGCTAAAGTAACATTCCTGGCGGTCAGGTAATGAGGACATGATGTACGAGCGTTACGACGGGCTGATTTTTGACATGGATGGCACCATCCTCGATACCGAGCCGACGCACCGGAAAGCCTGGCGCGACGTGCTTGGCCGCTACGGCATGCAGTTTGACGAACAGGCGATGGTCGCGCTGAACGGTTCGCCTACCTGGCGCATCGCTCAGGCGGTCATTGAGCTGAATCAGGCCGATCTCTGTCCCCATGCGCTGGCGCGTGAAAAAACCGCAGCGGTGCAGGCGATGCTGCTGGATACGGTGCGTCCGTTGCCGCTCATTGACGTTGTCAAAGCGTGGCACGGCCGCCGTCCTATGGCCGTCGGCACCGGCAGCGAAAGCGCGATGGCGGAAGCGCTGCTGGCGCATCTTGGCCTGCGTCGCTACTTCACCGCGGTGGTTGCCGCCGATCATGTACAACATCATAAACCCGCTCCCGATACTTTTCTGCGCTGCGCAACGCTCATGGGCGTCGCGCCTGAAAAATGCGTCGTGTTTGAAGACGCGGATTTCGGTCTCGAAGCGGCGCGTCTGGCGGGAATGGACGCGGTGGACGTGCGTTTGCTGTGAGCGACGCGCTGTCGCTCCTCTCGCTCTTTACCAGCAGTTTTCTGAGCGCCACGCTGCTGCCGGGCAGTTCCGAAGCGGTGCTGGTGGCGCTGCTGGTAAGCGTGAAAACCGCCCCCTGGCTTTTGGTATTAACCGCAACAATAGGTAATAGCCTTGGGGGGTTAACTAACGTTATTCTTGGGCGGCTGTTTCCGCTGCGCGAGTCATCGCGCTGGCAGGAGCGCGCGCAGGGCTGGCTGCAACGATTTGGCGCGCCAGCGCTGCTGTTAAGCTGGCTGCCTCTGGTCGGTGATCTATTATGCCTGCTGGCAGGGTGGCTGCGCCTTCCCTGGGGGCCGGTGATTTTTTTTCTGTGCCTTGGCAAGGCGCTGCGCTACATCATTATCGCGGCAGCGACTTTACAGGGTATGACGTGGTGGCACTAATTGGATTGTTTGAGCGACCTTTCATCGTCAACCTTTACCATTACAATTATGCTTAATAAAAATATTTTCGACACGACAGGCGGGAGGTCAATTTGATCCCGGACGTATCACAGGCGCTGGCCTGGTTAACCGAGCATCCTGAGGCATTGAAAGGCATTCGCCGTGGGCTTGAGCGCGAAACGCTGCGCGTCACGCCTGACGGCGAGCTGGCGACCACGGGGCATCCGGAAAGCCTGGGCTCCGCGTTAACCCATAAGTGGATCACGACGGATTTTGCCGAAGCCCTTCTGGAATTTATCACGCCGGTAGATGGCGATATCGACCACATGCTGACAGTGATGCGCGATATTCATCGCCACACCGCCAGAGCGCTCGGCGACGAGCGCATGTGGCCGCTCAGCATGCCCTGCTATATCAAAGAGGGGCAGGATATCGAGCTTGCGCAATACGGCACCTCGAATATCGGCCGTTTTAAAACGCTCTATCGCTCGGGCCTGAAGAACCGCTACGGCGCGCTGATGCAGACCATCTCCGGCGTGCATTACAACTTCTCGCTGCCGCTGGCGTTCTGGCAGGCGAAGTGTCAGGTGGAAGATGCCGAGAGCGGCAAAGAGGCGATTTCAGCAGGCTATTTCCGCCTGATCCGCAACTACTACCGTTTTGGCTGGGTGATCCCGTATCTGTTTGGCGCCTCGCCAGCGATTTGTTCCTCTTTCCTGCAGGGCAAGCCGACCAAACTGCCGTTCGAGAAAACCGACTGCGGTATGTACTACCTGCCTTACGCGACCTCGCTGCGCTTAAGCGATCTGGGCTATACCAATAAATCGCAAAGCAATCTCGGGATTACGTTTAACGATCTGCACAGTTATGTGGCAGGATTGAAGCGCGCCATCAAAACCCCGTCGGAAGAGTACGCGAAGCTGGGGCTGAAGAAAGACGGCGAATATCTGCAAATCAACACCAACATTTTGCAGATTGAAAACGAGCTGTATGCGCCAATTCGTCCGAAGCGCGTCACGCGCGATGGCGAATCGCCGTCCGACGCGCTGCTGCGCGGTGGCATCGAATACATCGAAGTGCGCTCGCTCGATATCAACCCGTTCTCGCCGATTGGCGTCGATGAAAATCAGGTGCGTTTCCTCGATCTCTTTATGGTCTGGTGCGCGCTGGCAGATGCGCCGGAGATGAGCAGCGATGAGCTGCTGTGTACCCGCGCCAACTGGAACCGTGTGATTCTGGAAGGCCGCAAGCCTGGGCTGACGCTCGGCATCGGCTGCGAAACGGCGCAGTTCCCGCTGGAAAAAGTGGGCAAAGATCTGTTCCGCGATTTACGTCGCGTGGCGCAAACGCTCGACGGCATTCACGGCGGGCAAGAGTACCAGCAGGTCTGCGACCGACTGGTGGCGTGCTTTGACGATCCGGAGCTCACTTACTCGGCGCGTATTCTGCGCTCGATGATTGAAAACGGGATTGGCGGAACCGGACGGATGCTGGCGGATAACTATCGCACCATGCTGCGTGAAGAGCCGTTACAGACGCTGCATGAAGATGATTTCCGTCAGGAACAGGCGGCGTCGCTGGCGCGTCAGCGTGAGATTGAAGCTGCGGATACCGAGCCTTTTGATGAATGGCTGACGAAGCAGGCGTGAGACAAAAGAAAAAGGCCACATCGCTGTGGCCAAATTGTCATCTCTGAACTCAGTGATGATGATAACAAATGCGCGTCTTTCATAGATTCAGACCCGGCCCGTGAACATTAGTTCAGTTTAATTTTAAAAAATCACTCATCGGAGGTGATCAGATGCCATTGCTTGATAGCTTCACTGTCGACCATACCCGTATGGAAGCGCCTGCGGTACGTGTGGCGAAGACCATGAACACGCCGCACGGCGACACTATCACCGTGTTTGACCTGCGTTTTTGCGCGCCGAACAAAGAAGTGATGCCGGAAAAAGGCATCCACACGCTGGAGCACCTCTTTGCCGGTTTTATGCGCGATCATCTGAACGGCAACGGCGTGGAGATTATCGATATCTCCCCGATGGGCTGCCGCACCGGTTTTTACATGAGCCTCATCGGCCAGCCTGACGAGCAGCGCGTGGCTGACGCCTGGAAAGCGGCAATGCAGGACGTGCTGAAAGTGAAAGAACAGAATCAGATCCCGGAGCTGAACGTTTACCAGTGCGGCACGTACGAAATGCACTCGCTGGAAGAAGCGCAGGATATCGCGCGTCACATTATCGAGCGTGGCGTGGGCGTTAACAGCAACGATGCGCTGGCGCTGCCGAAAGAAAAATTACAGGAACTGCACCTGTAGGAATAAAAAATAAATATTAGAAAGGGAGCCTTAATGGCTCCTTTTTTATTATATGATTGCCGCTACGGTTATATTTACGCCTTCTCTGGCCTGCGCCGGGTGACTTAAAACAAATTTTTGTTGCCTGTGAAATATAGCCGCGAAATAAAATATTGGTTTTAAACTATTAACACCTGAAGCATACCCTGAATGAGTGTACCGATGCGTGGCGGGCCGCGTCCGATCTTTGCATATCGTCAGTGTACCGCGCCTGGTCGGCAATCCGCGTGAATACGCCACTGTGCCGCCGCAGCGCGCAGATCTTTTCACGGGCGTCATAATTATTATCAAGGCAATAGCAGATCGGGATCGAGGAATGACAGGTTTTTTCAGACGCGGCGTTTCTGACTTATCCGTTAACGAGACGGGAAATACTACGCGCTTTATCCGGCGCACATTACTTTTTATGGGTGCTTTGTTAGGGTTGTTTTTCCTGATAGCGATGCTTTCTATTCTTCACATCGCAAATGATATTAACGAACGCACCGATGCGCATAGCCGCCATCTGTTTTTAAAAGCCCTGCAAAATCGCCAGGATACGCTAAAAACCACGCTTAATGATTACTCTGACTGGGGCGAAGCCTGGGTGAATCTGCATCAGACGCTCGACGTTTCCTGGGCGTGGGATCGCGGAAATCTGGGTTCATCGCTCTATGACATGTTCGGCTATGACGGCATCTTTGTGACGGATGGTAACAACATCACCCGCTACAGCGTCGTCAACGGCAAATTCAGAAACCAGAAAGTAGAACACTGGATCGGCGCCCCCTTGATGAGCAGCCTGCGCACCGCGCTGGATGCCTCCGATGGCGCGTGCGTCGTCACGCCGATGGAATATCACGGCCAGCCCGCGCTGGTGGGGGCCGCCTGGATACGCAGCGGCGGCGACAAAAATGTCCAGGCCGAACCCGGCACGCCGTCGCTGCTGATATTTATCGATGTGCTCACCAGCGCGGAACTCGCGCAGATGGGGCATGAGTACGGTATTGAAGATCTGCACGTGCGTAAGCCTGGCGAGGCGTCGCCCGACTACCGTCAGGTCACAATGGGGCTGCCGCTTGGCAACGGCCAGGTGACGATGGTCTGGCGCAGCGACGATCCCGGTCACGATCTTATCGTCGTCATTCTGCCGCTGCTGATTTTCCTGATGTGTTTTACGGGGCTGGTCGCAGGCATCGCTATGCGCAACGCGCTGACGAAAGCGCGGCTCAATGATGAAAACGCCTTTTTGCTGGAGCAGAACCGGCTGGCGCTGGCGGCCAGCGAACGGCGTTTTCGCGATGTCGCAGAGGCCACCACCGACTGGATCTGGGAAACCGACGATGACCTGCGCTTCACCTGGCTTTCCGAGCGCTTCCCGGTCATCACCGGCTATCGTATCGCCGACTGGCTGGGACGGCGCGTAACGGAATTTATCCAGGAAGACAGCGCGACGCTGGAGGCGTGGTTCCACCAGCCAGGGCACGGCGGGCACCGCGCCATGACCCATTGCCGCTATCTGTCGGCGCAAGGGCACCAGCGCTACTGCAATCTGGTGGCGAAGCCCATAGCCACGACGGAAGGCGGGCTGAGCTTTCGCGGTACCGCGACTGACGTCACGCTTGAAGTCGAAGCCCAGGCGCGCGTGCAGTATCTCTCGCTGCATGACGAACTCACCGGCCTGCCCAACCGGGTACGTATGAAAGAGTTCCTGGAAGGCAAACTCCAGTCGCGCCCGACGCGCGAACATCCGCTGGCGATGATTAGCCTCGATCTCGATAAATTTAAACCGGTCAACGATCTCTTCGGCCACGGCGTCGGCGATGAACTGCTGCATCAGGTATCCGCGCGTCTGCGCGCCTGCCTGCGCGATTTCGATCTGGTGGCGCGCCAGGGCGGCGACGAATTTATCCTGATTATCCCGGACATCGAACGCAAAGAAGCGCTGGAGCAACTCTGCGAGCGTATTCTCGCCGAGATCAACCGTCCGTTCAGCGTGCAGGATCATGAGGTCTTAATCGGCGCCAGCATGGGGATTGCGCTCGCGCCACAGGACGCGGTGAACGCGACCGATCTGCTGCGTTTTTCCGACATCGCGCTCTATAAAGCGAAAAGCAGCGGGCGCAACGGCTGGGTGTTTTATGACGCCCATATGGCGGAACAGATTGTCCAGCGCCGTGAAATGGAAAACAGCCTGCGCGAGGCTATCCGCGATCGACAGTTCCAGCTGGTCTATCAGCCGCGCTACGACATGAACGCCGAAAAAATCGTGGCGGTTGAAGCGCTGCTGCGCTGGCATCATCCGACGCTTGGGTTACTGATGCCGGATCAGTTTATTCCGCTCGCGGAAGAGACCGGACTGATTATCGCCATCAGCGACTGGGTGCTGAACGCCGCCTGCGGCGATGCGCAGCGCGACATGCCGGGCCTTGCGATTTCCGTGAATATTTCGGCGATGGAGTTCCGCACGCCGGGGCTGGTGGAGCGGGTGCAGGAGGCGCTGAACGCGACCGGCCTTGCGCCGGAGCGTCTGGAGCTGGAAGTTACCGAAAACGCCACGCTCTCGAATCCTGAGCAGAGCCTGGAACTGATGAACGGCCTGAAGGCGCTTGGCGTGCGGCTGCTTATCGATGATTTCGGCACCGGCTATTCGTCGTTAAGTTATCTGCGCACGTTCCCGTTCGACGGCATTAAGCTTGATAAATCCTTTGTGGCGGGTATGCCGCATTCGGATAACGCCAACAGTATCGTGGAGAACATTATCGGGCTCGGCAAAGCGTTTTCCCTGAGCATTACCGCGGAAGGCGTGGAGACGCAGGAGCAGCTGGCGCAGCTTAAAATGTATCAGTGCGATGAAACCCAGGGCTACCTGATGTGTCGGCCGCTGCCGCTTGAGCGCCTGAAAGCGCAACTGCGCGGGCAGGGCGTTTCCCCGGTGAAGGAATAAATGCCGTGAATAAAAAAGGCCCGCCAGTGCGGGCCTTTTTGTGAGTAACGTCAGTGAGCGCCACCGCCACCACCACCCGCCCCGAAAGGCGGCCTGGCGAACCAGATAAGCCCTAACAGCACCAGGAACACGCCCGCGGAGGCCCAGAAAATCTCATTGGCGGAGATAATCAGCCCCTGATTGGTTATCTGCTGGGCGATATACCCGGACGCCTGCTGCTGCGTCATTCCCATGCCCTGAAGCTGGTTGTACATCTCCTGCGCGTTGGGGTTAAACGGCGTCACCGATTCGGTCAGCTGCGCGTGGTGCATCGATTCCCGGTTGGTCCACAGCGTCGTGGTTATCGAGGTGCCGATGGAGCCCGCGAGCGTCCTTAAGAAGTTCGACAGACTCGATGCCGCCGCCAGCCGCTCCGGCGGCAGGCCGGAGAGGGTAATGGTGGTGAGCGGCATAAAGAAGCACGCCACTGCGAAGCCCTGAATAAACTGCGGCCACGCCGACGCCCCGAAATCCATCCCCGGCTCGAACGTATACGCGCGCCAGTAGAAGCACACCGCGTACATAATAAAGCTGAACGTCACCAGGCGGCGCATATCCAGCCGGTGCGCGAAGCGCCCGATAATCGGCGAGAGGATGACCGGGATTATCCCGACCGGCGCCGAGGCAAGCCCCGCCCAGGTCGCGGTATAGCCGTAGACCTCCTGCAACAGCTGCGGCAGCAACACAATCGAGCCGAAGTAGAGCATATAGGCAAGGCTGATGCTCAGACAGCCGATGGTAAAGTTGCGCGACTTAAACAGCGCGAGATCGACAATCGGATGCTCGTCGGTCAGCTCCCAGACAATCAGGAAACTCAGCGCCACCACCGCCACGACCGTCAGCACGATGATTTCCGTCGAGTTAAACCAGTCCAGCTCTTTACCCTGATCGAGCATCACCTGCAGGCAACCGATGCCGATGACCAGCAGCCCGAGCCCCACGGCGTCAATGCGCCGCTGCTCGGTGCGGGTCTCTCGGCCGCGCAGCGATTGCAGCGTCATCAATACCACGACGATGCCGATAGGCACGTTGATAAAGAAGATCCAGCCCCAGTGATAGTTATCGCTGATCCAGCCGCCGAGGATCGGGCCGCAGATAGGGGCGACAATCACCGTCATCGACCACAACGCCAGCGCGACAGAGCGTTTGGCGGGCGGATAGTTGCTCAGCAGCAGGCTCTGGGAGAGCGGGATCAGCGGCCCGGCCACAATCCCCTGAATCACGCGGAAGAAAATCAGCATGTTCAGGCTATTGGAGACGCCGCATGCCCAGGAGGCGATCGCGAACGCAATCGTAGACCAGACGAACAGCTTCACCTCGCCGACGCGCTTCGCCAGCCAGCCGGTAAGGGGGATCGAGATGGCGTTCGCCACCCCGAATGAGGT
Organism: Cronobacter sp. EKM101R; assembly: GCF_963888145.1. NCBI lineage: Bacteria > Pseudomonadati > Pseudomonadota > Gammaproteobacteria > Enterobacterales > Enterobacteriaceae > Cronobacter > Cronobacter sp. EKM101R. The sequence goes on from NZ_CAWPHW010000033.1 coordinate 414,218, forward strand.
AATCACCCAGGTGCCCTGACTTAGCGAGGCGCCCAGGTTACCGGCGATGGTCGGGATCGCCACGTTGGCGATGGTGGAGTCCAGCACCTGCATGAAGGTGGCAAGCGAAAGGGCGATGGTCATGATGACCAGCTGCGCCCCTTCAAGCGGTTTACGTTGCTGCATACAACCTCCGCCGGTTAACCCGCGTTCGCCTGCACGATATCGTTAATCAGCTTGTTCACCGGCTCCAGACCGATTTCGCGCGCGTTGCTTTGGTACGCAGGCTCAGAACGGGTCTGGGTTGCGAGGACGCCGCCGTCGCGATTAGTGGTGTCGACTTTCACCAGCGTGGAAAGGCCGATGCGCAGCGGATGCTGCTCCAGCTGTTTCGCGTCAAGTTCGATACGTACCGGCAGACGCTGGACCACTTTGATCCAGTTGCCCGTGGCGTTCTGCGCAGGCAGCAACGAGAAGGCGCTGCCGGTGCCCATATCGAGACCAACCACTTTACCGGTGTACTCGACATCATCGCCGTAGATATCGCTCACGACGGTGGCGGGCTGGCCGATGCGCATATGTGCGAGCTGAGTTTCTTTAAAGTTTGCGTCCACCCACAAGCCGCTCGACGGTACAATAGCCATCAGCGGGGTCGTCGGGCTAATCTGCGCGCCCACCTGAACGGAGCGGCGCGACACAAAGCCGGTCATCGGGCTTACGATTTTCGTACGCTGCAGCGCAAGCCAGGCGTTACGCACTTCCGTGGCGGCCTGTTGCACCGCAGGTTGGTCTTCAAGCTTCGTGCCGAGGATCATCGCCTGGTTGGCGTTGTATTGCTGAATGGCGACGTCAAGCTGCGCCTGAGCGCTCGCGACCGCATCGCGGGCGTGCTGGAGTTCTTCACGGCCAATCAAATTCGCGCTGCCGAGCGGTACGCGGCGGTTCAAATCACTCTGGGCCTGGGCCAGCGCCGTTTTCTGGACGTCGATATTCGCGGCGTACTGCTTGCTGTTAATCATCAGCTGGCGGGTCTGACGCACGCTTGAGGCCAGCTCCGTTTTCGCTTTCTCGAACGCCTGCTGGGCGTCGGTCGGATCGAGCGTCACCAGCACGTCGCCTTGTTTCACAAAGTCGGTATTCTCTACCCAGACTTTGGTCACGCTGCCGGAGACCTGCGCCATGATTTGTACCTGATTCCCCGCCACATAAGCGTCATCGGTCTCCTGAAAATGACGCGCCACTAAAAACCAGTAAACGCCATACGCCACGGCAATAACAACAAAGAGCAAGGTTAATAACAGCAGGGCGCCTTTGCGTTTGCCCTTCTTATTATTGACCGGTTGCTGCGGGGTGGTGTTCTCCGCATTTGCGCTCATGTTTATCTCCACGTTCTTATTGTTGTTGTCGGCGGTCGCCGACCTCTGTTGTCAAAAAGGCCAGCATTCAGATGCTGGCCTGTCAGTGTAGCGTTTTCCTTGCAACGGCACGTTTGCGAAACGAGCGCTTATCAGCGCCTTAGCGAACGGCCTCAAGCAGCGTATTGTCCTCTTCCATCTGGTCGAGGCGGTCGAGCAGTTTGCGGGTAATCTGCTCGAGCTGTTCTTTTTCCGGTCCGCTTAAAGAAGACCAGAGCAGGTGCAGGCAGTGATGCTGCGGCGGCAACACCTGACGTAAAAATTCCTGACCTTTTTCGGTCAACTGAAGATGCAGGCAGCGACGATCGTTATCGCTTTCGCGACGTTCGATCCAGCCGCGTTTTTCCAGCTCATCGGCAATGCGGGTGGCGTTCGTGCGCGACGATCCCAGCGCGCAGCTCAGCTCGCTCGGCTGAATGCTGTGATTCTCCTGAGATTCCAGGGTCAGCAACGCCATAAACAACGTCTCGTTAATCCCCTGAGCTTTCAGCATCTTATTGCGGTTTTCCAGCAGCTTGCCCTGCATATGCATGCACAGGCGAGTCAGGAGAATTTCCTGGTACGGAAAATCCTCGTAGCGACTGGCGCGAAATTTAAGCATCTGTTCAATGGGCGTAAACGAACTATCCATTTGGGTATAACCTCATTAATTGCAGCCGATATAATAACGACGGTAACAAATCATGTAAATCTATTATTTAGATGAATCATTAATGGCTACGTTACCGTCATGAGCTTCCGGACTATTCCATAGCCCGGAGCGCCCGCCGCCTTGCCAGACGGGCATCATATGAAAGCGACGACGCCTGCGCGGTATGCGTATCGGCGAAAAACGGTGCGTGCCGGCGGTCGTTCATATAAGTAACAGAAATGTAAGAAGTCGATTCGGATGATGTCAAACCAGGCGGTACAGTGCAGAAACGCGGGATAAGCGCCACGGACAAGCCGCTGATAAATGATGGCAAAATGTCGCTTATGCGCCCTGCCTGCAAGAACGCGCCAAAAGGCAGGGAGGGGCGTAAAGATGTGGGTATATCCATATACGTTTTTGATATATTACCGAAGTTAAAATCACTCGAATAAATAACTCCGCATAACCTTAACAGAGTGTTACCGCCCTTAACACCCTTCGCGGGCATTCAGGACGGCAAAGGTGCGACGCAGGCCTCACTCTGTCCCGCTGTGGCGGTGATAGCCGCGCCACCACACTACCAGATTTAGTAGGGCGATAATGGCCCCTGCCGCGCAGACGCCGTTCCAGCCTGCGTGTTGCCAGGCCGACGCGGAGATAAGCGACCCGGCCGCGCCGCCGATAAAGTAGCTGGTCATATAACCCGCCGTGAGACGGTTACGCGCGTCAGGGTAAATGCGGTAGATAACGCTCTGGTTGGTGATGTGCACGCCCTGTACCGTGAGATCGAGCACCAGAATGCCGATTATAAGCGCGATAACCGAGAACTGGCCGAGCGCCACGGCAATCCACGACAGCAGCAGCAGAACCAGCCCCCAGGTGGTGGTGAGGTGCGCTTTGCCTTTATCGACGAACCCGCCCGCCGGACGCGCGCCGAGCGCGCCTGCCGCACCCGCAAGGCCAAACAGTCCAATGACGCCGTCTGAAAAATGAAACGGCGCGCCCGCCAGTAAAAACGCCATCGATGTCCAGAGGATGCTGAAGTTGGCGAAGGTGAGGCAACCGAGCAGCGCGCGGGTACGCAGCAGTTTATCGCGAGTAAACAGGCTGAAGATGGAGCCGAGGAGTTGCGGGTAGTTGAGCGTGTTGGTCTGCTTCACGGTCGGCAGGCCGCGCCAGAGCGCCAGCGCCATAATGACCATCAGCACCGTCGCGACCCAGTAAACGGTGCGCCAGCCGCCAAGGCTCGCCAGCGCGCCGGAAACGGTCCGCGCCAGCAGAATGCCGAGCAGCAGCCCGCTCATAATGGTGCCCACGACCTTACCGCGTTTTTCCGGCGCGGCGAGGGTGGCGGCGAGCGGCACCAGGATTTGCGCCACCACGGAGAAGAGACCAGTCAGCGCGGTGCCCAGAATCATCATCGCCAGCGTATGGCTGCTTGCGGTGAGAAGCATCCCGGCGGCGGCCAGCAGCGTCATCACCACAATCATGCTGCGGCGTTCAAACATATCGCCAAGCGGCACCAGGAACAGCAGCCCGAAGGCGTAGCCGAGCTGGGCGGCGGTCACGATAAAGCCCGCCTGGTTGGCGGTAATGGCGAAGGCGTGGGCGATGGTGTCGAGCAGCGGCTGGGCATAGTAGTTGCTGGCTACCACAAGGCCCGTGGCGACGGACATCAGTACCGTCAGCGAGGCGCTAAGTCCTTGAGTCTGTTTGGTCATATTTGTTCTGTTATGTCATTAAGAGGGGCGGGAAAACGCTTGCCGAAAGCCATTATGATAACGGAACCGCACCGTAGCGCCAGAATGTAGAGGAATTGTTACGTGTCGGATTGTGCGTTTTAGCGGCGGTGGGTGCGCTGCGCTTACCCACCCTACGAACCAATAACATTCACAATCCAGAGCGGGTAAGCGCAGCGCACCCGCTTTACAAATGGAATCTCCTCTTTCATGTAGGGCGGGTAAGCGAAGCGCACCCGCCGTGACAACAAAAACCGCCTCAAAACAAAAAACGCCTTAAAACAAAAACACCCGCCGGGCGGCGGGTATTGGTCTCGTCTCGTTAACGCGCTTATTTCTGCGCGGCCAACGCTTCTTTTATCCAACCGTCAAACTGCGGCTGGTGGGCTTTGATCCAACCATCCACATGGCCCTGGATATCCGCTTCGCTCGCTCTGCCGCTGTGCATCATCGCGTTCTGGGCGTTGATATCGGTGATCGGCAATTTCATCACCGAGAACAGCTTCGCCGCCGCCGGGTTCTTCTCCGCCCAGGCTTTGTTCGCCACAACGTGCATCGTATTCACCGGGAAGCCAAAGTTATTGCCGTTCGCCAGTTTGGTATCGATATCCTTCTGCTCGCCCGGCAGGGACGAGAACGGCACCTGCAGCCACACCACATCTTTACCCGGCTTCAGCACGTCGCTCACCCAGTACGGCGTCCAGGTGTAATAGAGCACCGGTTTGCCTTCTTTAAAGCGCGCAATGGTATCCGCCATCATCGCCGCGTAGTTACCGTGATTCACCGTCACGGTGTCCTGCAGGTGGTATGCCGTGTTCTGGTGGTTAATCACCGCCTCGCATCCCCAGCCAGGCGTACAGCCCATCATGTCCGCTTTGCCGTCGCCGTTGCTGTCGAACAGCTTCGCGAGTTTCGGATCTTTCAGTTGGGCGATATTGGTAATGTGATATTTCTCGGCGGTTTTACGGTCAATCAGATACCCCTGCGCCGCGCCGGTCACATAGGTGCCTTCGCGGTAAAACTTCTTGTCGCCGCCCGCGGCCGCATACATATCATCATGCAGCGGCTGCCAGTTCACGGCGGTAAAGGTGGCGTCGCCGGAGGCAATCGAGGTGTAGCCAACGTTGTAATCCACTTCGCTGGTTTTATTCACGGTATAGCCGAGCTTTTCCAGCGCGCGGCTTACTAACAACGTCTGAAAACTCTCTTCGGAGATCGTGCTCTGCACCGGCTGGACGGTAATGCCTTTGCCTGGCAGGTCGGCGGCAAAGGTGCTGGTGGTAACGAGTGTGGCGAAAGCTGTGGCGAAAAGAACAGAATGTCGCATCGTTATTCCTTTTATTCAGATGAGGGAAAGCGGGCGGCCTGCGCCGCCAGCGCTTTATTTAATGAATGGGCGGGTGATAAGACCAAGCGGCCCGCTGGCGTACCAGCGACGGTTGCCGCGGCTGCGGGCGTCGCGCCCCACGGCTTGGGTCAGGCGGTCGAGAATAATGGCGAGGATAACAATCCCCACGCCGCCGACCGTGGCAAGCCCCATGTCGAGGCGGCCAATACCGCGCAATACCATCTGACCCAGCCCGCCGACGGCGATCATCGAGGCGATCACGACCATGGAGAGGGCCAGCATCAGCGTCTGGTTAATCCCCGCCATAATGGTGGGCATGGCCAGCGGTAACTGTACTTTGAACAACATCTGGCGCGGGCTGGAGCCGAACGAGCGCGCCGCTTCGATGAGATCTTCCGGCACCTGGTTGATCCCGAGGATCGTCAGGCGCACTACCGGCGGCAGGGCGAAGATAATCGTCACCACCACGCCCGGCACGTTGCCGATGCCAAACAGCATCACGATCGGCACCAGATAAACAAACGCGGGCGTCGTCTGCATCGCATCCAGTAACGGGCGAATAATTTTCGCCGCGCGCGGGCTTCTCGCAAGCCAGATGCCAAGCGGCAGGCCTATCAGCACGCAGAACAGCAGGGCGGTCAGCACCAGCGCCAGCGTCACCATCGCCTGCGACCAGGCGCCGATAGCGCCGATGAGGATCAGCGACACCAGCGTCGCAACGCCCATCCCCGCGCCGGAAATCTGCCAGGCGATCAGCGCGAAAAGCAGAATCGCCACCGGCGCAGGCATCCCCAGCAACAGCTGCTGGAAGGCATTGAGAATGTAATCCACCGGCACGCGAATGCCCTGGAACAGCGGGCGGAAGTGCGTCACCACCCAGTCGATGCCTTCCGTCACCCAGCGGTCGAGCGGGATCAGCGTGTTATGGAACGGATCCAGAATGTTGAAATGTTCGGGCGCGGGCGCAGGCGCGCTGTTCAGCCAGTCGGTTGAACCGCTCTCTGGCGCAGGCGTCGGGCTGCCCCAGGCGTCTGCGCTGCTGGCGCTGTTCGCGGCGGCGTCAGCGGCGCCGGTATCCCACGGATTTTGCGTCTGATCAGTCATGGGTGGCCCCCTCGCGATCTAAGGCTTTCAGCAGTACCCCTTTCGAGATAACGCCCACATACTGCTGCTCGTCGCCGACGACCGGGACGGCGCACGGCGCGACCCCAACCGGCGAGAGCAGTTCGCTTAACGACGTGTCGGCGCTGACCGCCGCAGGCGTGTCCAGCAACGCGCTGTCCAGTCCCTGGCCTGCCGCCAGCGCCGCTTTCAGGGAGTCCACCGAGACGGTGCCGACAAAGCGGTTGCCGCGCTCGACGACATAACCAAATTCGCGATCTTCATCCTGCAACAGTTTGATGGCTGAACGCGGCCCGAAGCCTGGCGTTTTACGCAACAGGCCAGCGGGGCTGCGGCGCGCGATATCTTTCGCGCTGAAGACCTGGCTGATATCGACGCCGCGGAAAAAGGTGCGCACGTAATCGTTCGCCGGATTATTGAGAATTTCATCCGGCGTGCCGACCTGCACCACTTCACCGTTTTGCATAATCGCAATGCGATCGCCAATTCGCATGGCTTCATCCAGATCGTGCGAAATAAACACGATGGTGCGCTGGTGGCGCGCCTGAAGCTTAATTAATTCATCCTGCATTTCGCTGCGAATTAACGGATCGAGCGCCGAGAAGGCTTCATCCATTAACAGAATATCGGGATTAATCGCCAGGGCGCGCGCAAGCCCGACGCGCTGACGCATACCGCCGGAAAGTTCATCGGGATACGCATGGGCGTAATTCTCAAGCCCGACCTGACGCAGGGCGTCGAGCGCTTTTTCCTGACGAATTTTTAGCGGCACGCCAGCTAATTCCATGCCGAAGGCGGTATTATTTAATACTGTCATATGCGGCATCAGCGCAAATGACTGGAATACCATCGCTATCTTTTTCTTGCGCACCTCGCGCAGCGCGGCGTCAGATATTCTGGCGATATCCTCGCCGTCAATCAGCACCTGGCCGCGGGTGGGTTCAATCAGGCGATTGAGAAGGCGAACCATAGTGGATTTACCCGAGCCGGATAATCCCATGATCACAAATATCTCGCCTTCTTCAATGGCCAGAGTGGCGTCTTTTACGCCGACAGACAGCCCGGTCTTTTCCAGTATTTCGGCTTTAGAAAGCCCCTGTTCAATATATTTAAAGGCCCGCTGCGGGTGTTCTCCAAATATTTTGTATAGATTTTTAATCTCTAATTTAATTGCCATGCAATAGAGTAAGTCCTGTTATATTTTGCCGTTAAGATCATTCCTGCAGGAAATAGTTACCGGGGCATACCCTAGCATACTCAGATTCTGAGACAACCCTCAATTTCCACGCTGTGGGGCGAAATGCACCGCCAGATGGCGATTATTTCCCGCTATTACTGGGCTGAGCGGCAATGAATAGCGGGTAATATTTTTACTTTTGCATGGCGATATGACGGGGGAATCGGCGTGATTCACCCGTAAGAGAATAGAAATAGCAGTCGGTAAGACCGCAGAGATATTTAGGCTGATTTTACAATTTTGCAGCAAATAATTCTGCGGCATTATTTGTGATTATTTACGCCTGCAAGCGCATTAAAAATCCCAGTCGGCGTCTTCGGTTTCCACCGCTTTGCCCATGACATATGACGAACCGGAGCCGGAGAAAAAGTCGTGATTTTCATCGGCGCCGGGGGAGAGGGCGGCCAGAATCGACGGGTTCACCTGCGCCATTTCCGGCGGGAACAATGCCTCGTAACCGAGATTCATCAGCGCCTTGTTGGCGTTGTAGCACAGGAACGCGCTGACATCGTCCACCCAGCCGACGTCGCGGTACAGCGCCTCGGTGTAGGCAAGTTCGTTATCATAGAGTTCCATCATGAGATCCAGCGCGAAGGATTTGAGCGATTCGCGCCGCGCGTCGTCTACCTGCGCCAGGCCCTGCTGATATTTGTAGCCGATGTAATAGCCATGCACCGCCTCGTCGCGAATGATGAGACGAATCAGATCCGCGGTATTGGTGAGCTTGCCGCGGCTCGACCAGTACATCGGCAAATAAAAGCCGGAGTAGAACAGGAAGGATTCCAGAAACACGCTCGCGATTTTCTTCTTCAGCGGATCGCCATCGCGATAGTGCGCAACAATAATCTGCGCTTTGCGTTGTAGCGGCGCGTTCTCTTCACTCCAGGCGTAAGCGGCGTCCACGTCCGGCGTCTGGCAGAGCGTGGAGAAAATCGAACTGTACGAGCGCGCATGCACCGCCTCCATGAAGCTTATGTTCGAAAGCACCGCTTCTTCATGCGGCGTCAGCGCGTCGGCCATCAGCGCGGGCGCGCCGACCGCGTTCTGAATGGTGTCGAGCAGCGTCAGCCCGGTAAAGACCCGGATAGTCAGCTGCTGCTCGCCGGGCGTTAAGGTCTGCCAGGCCGGAATGTCGTTCGAGAGTGGCACTTTTTCCGGCAACCAGAAGTTGCTGGTGAGCCGGTTCCACACCTCCAGATCTTTCTCGTCCTGAAGCTTATTCCAGTTAATGGCGCTAATACGGCTTAAACGGATCATGGTGTTTCCTCACAGGGCGCAGGAGACGCAGCCCTCAATTTCGGTGCCTTCCAGCGCCAGCTGGCGCAGTCGAATGTAATAAAGCGTCTTGATGCCTTTCTTCCAGGCGTAAATCTGCGCTTTGTTGATATCGCGCGTGGTGGCGGTATCCGGGAAAAAGAGCGTCAGCGACAGCCCCTGATCCACATGGCGCGTCGCCTCGGCGTAGGTGTCGATGATCTTCTCCGGGCCGATTTCATAGGCATCCTGATAGAGTGTGAGATTCTCGTTGGTCATAAACGGCGCCGGGTAATAAACGCGGCCGATTTTGCCTTCCTTGCGGATTTCGATTTTCGAGACGATCGGATGAATGCTCGACGTCGCATGGTTGATGTACGAGATAGAGCCGGTCGGCGGCACCGCCTGGAGATTGCGGTTATAGAGCCCGTGGCGCATCACGTCGTCGCGAAGCTGACGCCACATTTCAGGCGTCGGCAGCGTAATGCCCGCGCGCGCAAACAGTTCAGCAACCCGCGCGGTGCGGGGCGTCCATGTCTGCGTGAGGTATTTGTCAAAATACTCGCCGCTCGCGTAGCGGGAGGCCTCAAAGCCTTCGAAACGTTCGCCGCGCTCTCGCGCCAGCATCATGGAGGTGTTCAGCGCATGCCAGGTGACGGTATAAAAATAGAGATTGGTGAAATCGAGCCCTTCCGGCGAGCCATAGGCGATGCCTTCGCGGGCCAGATAGCCATGCAGATTCATCTGCCCAAGCCCGATGGCGTGCGAGGCGGCGTTGCCCGCTTCGATGGACGGCACGCTGCGGATATGGCTCATGTCGGAGACCGCCGTCAGCGCGCGCACGGCGGTTTCCACCGTCCGGCCAAAATCGGGCGAATCCATGGTATGCGCGATATTCAGCGAGCCGAGATTGCAGGAGATATCGTGCCCTGTGGTCGCGTAATTGAGGTTTTCATCAAACGTGGAAGCGCTGTTAACCTGCAAAATCTCCGAGCACAGATTGCTCATGTTGATGCGCCCGGCAATCGGGTTGGCGCGGTTCACCGTGTCTTCAAACATGATGTACGGATAGCCGGATTCGAACTGAATCTCCGCCAGGCGCTGGAACAGCTCGCGCGCGCTGATGTAGCGCTTGCGGATACGCTCATCTTCCTCCAGCTGTGTGTACATCTCGCTGACGCTGATATCGCCGAACGGCTTGCCGTAAATACGCTCCACGTCGTAGGGCGAAAAGAGCGCCATCTGCGCGTTGGCTTTCGCCAGTTCAAAGGTGATATCGGGGATCACGACGCCAAGCGAGAGCGTTTTGATACGGATTTTCTCATCGGCGTTTTCGCGTTTGGTATCCAGAAAACGCAGGATATCGGGGTGGTGCGCGTTCAGATAGACCGCGCCTGCGCCCTGGCGCGCGCCGAGCTGGTTGGCGTAAGAAAAAGCGTCTTCCAGCATTTTCATTACCGGGATCACGCCGGAGGACTGATTTTCGATGCGCTTAATCGGCGCGCCCGCTTCCCGGAGATTTGAGAGCGAAAACGCCACGCCGCCGCCGCGTTTGGAGAGCTGGAGCGCGGCGTTAACCGCGCGCCCGATGGACTCCATATTATCTTCAATGCGCAGCAGGAAGCAGGAGACCAGCTCGCCGCGCTGCTGTTTCCCGCAGTTCAGGAAGGTAGGCGTGGCAGGCTGAAAGCGGCCGCTCAAGATCTCCTTGAGGATCTGGCGCGCCAGCGTTTCATCGCCGCAGGCGAGCGTCAGCGCCACCATGCAGGCGCGATCCGGGAAGTGCTCCAGATAGCGCTTGCCGTCGAAGGTTTTCAGCGTGTAGCTGGTGTAAAACTTCCACGCGCCGAGGAACGTTTTAAACGTAAAGCCGTCGCGGTGCGCCTCGTCAAACAACCCGGCGGCAAAGTCAGCGTCATAGCGTTTGAGCACATTCCCATCGTAATAGCCTTCGCTCACGAGATACGCGAGACGCGCGTGGGTATCGGGGAAGGTCACCGAATGCGGCTGCACGTGGGCGGCCATAAACGCTTCCACCGCCTCGCGGTCTTTCTCAAACTGGATGCGTCCGTCGGCGTCGTAGAGGTTGAGCATCGCGTTTAGCGCATGATAGTCCGGCGGCGTTTGCCGCACGGCATCGCCGGTTAATGTTGTCGTTGCCAAAATTCGCTCACTCCCTTACGTACGTTTTCGATGTCTTGCCCGGTGCCCATCAGCTCGAAGCGATAGAGAAACGGCACCTGGCATTTGCGGGCGATGACGTCGCCCGCGCGGCAAAACCCTTCGCCGAAATTGCGGTTGCCCGCGGCGATCACCCCGCGCAGCAGCGCGCGATTATGTTCATCGTTGAGGAAACGGATAACCTGGCGCGGCACGGCGCCAGCGGTTCCGCCGCCGCCGTAGGACGGCACCACCAGGATATAAGGCTCGTCCGCCCGCAGCCGCTCGCGGTCTTCCAGGGGAATACGCGCCGCCGGAAGCCCCAGCCGCGCGATAAACCGGTGGGTATTTTCCGAGCGGCTGGAGAAGTAAATCAGGGCGCTCATGCGTTCGCCGCAAGCGAGTCCGCGCGCAGGCGGTTAATCATGTCCGGGCGAAAACCGCTCCAGCTCAGGGCATCGGTCATCACCACCGGCAACTGGCGAAAACCCTGGGCGCGCAGCGAATCGACGGCTTCCGGCTGTTCGTCGAGATTGATGGTGTCAAACGCGATCCCACGGCTTTCCAGCGCGCGTTTGGTGGCGTGACACTGGACGCAATCATTTCTTGTGTAAATGGTTATGCGCATGATTCGTATTCTCATAAATAAGTTAAAAACACCACCGCGAGGCAGTGTTGATTGGGGTGGTCTGATAAGAAAGATACTAGATGTAGTTATGATAACTTTCAACTACGCAATATATAGGGTTTATGGCATGCGGAGCCACAACGCCATGCAGACGCACGCAGGCCGCGCAGCAGCGTTAAAAAAGATTTTTGTAAGCAGAAAGGGTAAGGAAGGAGACTGACAGAGAAGCCGTTCCCCGGCCACGCCGGGGAAAGGGCATTGAACCGTGCTTCAGATTAGCGACGGGTGATGAGCAGCGCGCCGAGGAAGATACCGACGGCCGCGCCAATGCCAAGGCTACTTAGCGGGCGTTCACGCACGAATGTGCTGGCGCAGCTTACCGCGTCGCGGGCCGCCTGCGAGACCTGGCTTCTGCCGTGCATACGCGCACGAGTTTCACGCAGCAGGGATTCCGCTTTACGGCGCGCCACGTCAGCTTCACCTTTGGCGTCGCTGCCCCAGGATTTCAATACGCCTTCCAGCGTATCGGCAAGGCGGTTAATGTCCTGGTTGATGTCATCCACGCCATCGTTCACGTCACTACGGGTCATTCGGTTAAACATAACGCTCTCCCTTTTTTGTGTTTACTTGATCACAGTATAGAACAAAATGTGAGCCGCTTCGGCGCGTGGGGCCGTTGGACGCCCTTTCTGGACTTTTCCGAAAGCCCTGCTATTCCTCCTAATGTAAGGTTTCCCCGCAGCTGAAGCAGATGAGGAAAATTTATGTATTTACGACCCGATGAGGTGGCGCGCGTACTGGAGAAAGCAGGGTTTACCATGGATGTGGTGACGCCAAAAACTTATGGTTATCGTCGCGGCGAGAATTATGTCTATGTGAATCGTGAAGCGCGGATGGGGCGCACGGCGCTGGTTATTCACCCGACGCTCAGGGAGCGCAGCCAGTCGCTGGCGGACCCGGCTTCAGATATGAAAACCTGCGATCACTACCAGCAGTTTCCGCTGTGGCTTGGCGGCGACGCGCAGGAGCATTACGGCATCCCGCTGGGATTCAGCTCCCGCATGGCGCTGGAGCGTTATCTGAACGGCTTATTTGGCGAACCGCAGTAAACCGTCCCTTCTCAGGCCTGCGCGCTGACCGGCGCGGCGGCGCTTACCCGGAACAGACGGCGGCAATAATCGAGGAAATACCCGTAGGCCGCCCCCATCATCATCGATACCACGATATTGGAGCTCACCGCGGCGATAATCTGCGGGATATCCGCGCCGACGAACAGCAATATGGCGGCGTACACTGGCGACTGAAAGGTAATATAGGCGATGACGTCTGCGATGTTTTTCACCAGGCGGCCTTTACCGATGCGCGCGGCAACGCGCATAACCGCATCGCGATAGAGCCCGTAAGGCCAGGCAATCACCATATTGACCGGGATAGCGACCAGACGTGACGAGAGCGATTGTTCGAAGCTCATTCCTGAGACGAATATTTCAATCATCATCCCCACGACGGAGCAATACACTACCATGGCAAAGGTGTCCGCTACGGCGTGACGCAGGCGAGAATGCGGCGAAAACATCGAATTAAGCTCCTGGCTCATCAACAGGGAAAACGGGAAAGGTATAGGGCATGCTGGCGATATGCCTGGCATTTTGCGTTGATGATAGAGTATATGGCTGCCTTATTGCTTTCAATTAGCGATAAATTTTTATTTATCGGCGCTTTGTCCATAAAATCCTCTGTAAATTCAAAAGCGTGCGGCACTTCGCTATTTTTTAACGGCGCTTGCGAATTTTACATTTAATTTCAATAGGTTATTTTTTTTGCGGCAATGGTGTCGAGCCGCAAGCGGCAGAGAATTTTTCGCAGGGCAGTTTTATGGCGTGCTGTGGAGTTTCAGATAGCGCATTAACCTAAAAATCAGTTATTTATGCTGTTTTTACAGGGCGGCCTGAGGGCGCTGTCCAGACATCACCGCCGATATTATCGGTGTGATGAATATGATTAGCCTGCCGTAAAACGGCTTTAACCATTATTCAGCCCGTTCACGCAGGCGCTGTCGGATAATGCCCGCCGGTTTTTTAACGGGAACAGCCATTACCATGGACGCAATCAGCGACGTTTTATATCAGGTTGAGCGGGGCATTCTGGCGCTCGCGCGCGAAGGAGAGCTGCGCAAAAAGCTGCGGCGCTTCTGGTTTGAAAACCTCATCGACATCCAGCCAGCCGCGCTGCCGGAGGCACTTCAATGCCCGCTTTATCAATTGCGCGCGCATTTCAGCGCACCGCAGGCGCGCCCGCTGGCGGCGTGGCGTGATGAAGAGATTCAGGGACTACTTAAAGAAATTCTGGGGTTTTATCACCAGCTCAGCGAGCAGGTGTTCAGGGAGAGTACGGCTAATACAAGGTAAGGCGGATGCATTTCGCTTATCCGCCAGAGGTAAACCGTAGGGTGGGTAAGCGAAGCGCACCCACCATGAAACACCGCCACCCAACACGGGCGCGGCTTTCGAATCAACACACCCCGAAATCGCCGTCTTCTTGATACAGCGCCACATCGGCGGCTTTCAGCGTCACTTTCTCGCCCTGTTCGTCATCCGGGCGCACCGCGACAATCTGATCGCCATGCACTTCAATCACTTTAAGCTTCGGGCCGCCCAGACGCGGTTGCACAATATCGCCTGCTGCAAACATGATGACCTCCTGTTTATTCATAAGGTTTCTGTAACAGTAGTCCACCATCGCGCTCACCGACAACCGCCAGCCCGCGCTTTGCCGAAAAAGGGTTAATCGATCGCGGTCTGTATAGCCGCGTTAGGCCAGGTAAAGTCCTGTATGTAAGGTGGCGCTTTGCGGTTCAGCGACTAAACTTAATAAAAATAAGTCACTTACAAAACCTGCAAAAACAATACAGGAGTAACTATGGGATTCTGGAGAGTCGTTTTTACTATCCTTCTTCCGCCGCTTGGCGTACTGATCGGGAAAGGTTTGGGCGGGGCGTTTATCCTCAACATCATTCTGACGCTGCTCGGTTATTTCCCGGGCCTGATCCACGCCTTCTGGGTGCAAACCAAAAGCTAATCCCCGCACTTATACGGACCCGCTACGGCGGGTTTTTTTATGCATTTATCCTGCCTTTTCTCACCTGCTTTATCAGCATGTTACGCCATTGCGAACCTGCTCACGCTTTAATCGTTATGTTGCATTTTTATTGCGTACAAAGTGTGCGGATTTACTCACGCTTAACAATATTTTAGGAAATGAACTGTTTTAATCGAAACTTTTGCCGATAACAGAGGGGCAGAGAGGCGTTTTTCTCTGAATAATTTGAAAAATAGAGATAAAAAGAGGCCACCATGGGGATCCTGTCAACATTAATAACGGGTCCAGGACGGACATTTTCGGCGCAAAGCCCCCGTAGCGGTGTGTATCGCTGTCAGAAATTACCCACATCGTTACGAGACGCGGGCGTGCCGGATAAGCCGGGCATCTTGATGGTATTTGTACCGCCCAATGCGAATTTTCATGCTGTCAGTCAGGTCTGGCAGCGCTTCGCCACGCCGGAACGCACCGTTCTTGTGCTTTCCTCCACCGGCACGCTGTGCCAGCAGGATAAAGCAACGGTCTATTGCGACCTGGAAGGCGACGAAGGGAGTTGGTTGCTGCTGCCCAAAGCGCTGATTGGTCGCCACGAAGTGCATTCTGTCGATCTGCACACCCGCATTCCGGGCGCCGCGCAGCGCGTGCAGGCGATTTCGCGCGATCTCAGCGCGCTCGACGTGCAGATGCCGCTCAGCGCGGACCGTACGTTTGCGATGATTTACTGCGACGGACTCGCCGCCTCCGAAGGTTTCCTGATGCAGGCCTGGTATAAATCCGGGCGTTTCCCGTGTCTCGCTGTCGGCGGGGCGGCGGGCGGCAAGCTCGATTTCAGCGGCACCTGGATGAGCGTCAATGGACGCATGATGGACGGCCGCGCGATTGTCATTCTGTGTGAAATGGCATCAGGCAAATCCTTCGCGCCGTTCAAAAGCCAGAACTTCCAGCCGACCGACAAAAGCTGGCTGGTGGCGCAGGCCGATCCGGTCGCGCGCACCGTCACGTCGCTGTTTGACGCGAAGGATCAACAGCAACCCATTACGTCGTATCTGGCAAGCCAGCTCAACTGCAAACCCGATCAGCTCGGGCAGGCGCTGGAGGGTTATACTTTCGCGGTAAAAGTGGGCGATGATTTCTTTATTCGCTCCGTGGCGCAGATTGAGTCCTCACAGATCCGCTTCTTCTGCGATCTGGAGTTTGGCGACAGGCTCTACCTGATGAAAGCGACCGATTTTGTCGCGCACACTGACCATGACTGGCAGGACTTTACGCGTCGCTACGGCAAACCGGCCGGGATGTTGCTTAACGACTGCGTACTGCGCCGTATGAACAACCTCGGCACGTTGCCGCGCGCCGATTTCTTCCGCAAGATCCCGGCGGCGGGCTTCTCAAGCTTTGGGGAGATCCTCGGGGTGCCTATCAACCAGACGCTCTCCGCGCTGGTGTTCTTCGATAAGCCTAACCAGGCGATGAGTCAGTTCCCGGTGGAATACGCGGCCTACGCGGCCCACTATGCGCAGCGCACGCTGCGTCGCTGGGAGGCGATGCACCGCATGCAGTCGCAGGTGATTGAGCAGGTCATCAGCTATCAGCAGGAGCTGTCGCCGCTGCTCTCCACGCTACCGCTGCTGGAGCACGCCACGACGCAGCAGACGGAAACGCTGGATATCGCGCAGGGCAATATCCGCTCCATGAGCAGCGCCGCGCGCGATACCCGTGAAGCGCAGGACAGGCTGGAGCAGGGGCTGAACGATCTGGAAACCATTTCGGCTGGCATCACCAAAATCACCAGCGGGATCCGCTCTATCGCCGATCAGACCAACCTGCTCGCGCTTAACGCCGCGGTGGAAGCGGCGCGGGCCGGGGAATCCGGACGCGGTTTCGCCGTGGTTGCGGGCGAAGTGCGCCGCCTGGCGCATCTTTCACGCGAGCAGGCGGAGGCGACGGCGCACAGCATCAATGAGTCTGTCGAGACGATTGCGCGTATTCGTCAGGTCACCACGGAAACGGTCAGCGCGACCCAGACCATGGCTGACCGCAGTATCGAAGCCGCGGACCGTATCGCCTCGATGAGCGAGCAGACCAGCGAAGAGCGCGAAAACGTCGCCCAGAGCCTGGGCCGCCTGAAGGTGGTCGCCAAAGGGATGGACGCGATGCAGGAAGCGGTCGCTCAGCTGCGCACGTTACAGGAGCTGGCGAAGTAATTTTTCGTTTGTTCTGAAAACGCGGGGTTTATTGAAAGGCGAGACGGGGTAATACCCCCTCGCTTTTTTTTTATGGGGCGCTGGTGGGGGTTAATATTGATCGCCAATCGGGTCGGGAAGGAATTATTCACAAAACGCGAAAAACCGGCTGCTATTCTCCCCTAATCCGGCCTTACACTGACTCGCGCTATCCGGCACGTGTAATTGAACGGTATTGTTTGTGTTTTCATAACGGCACACCAGCCAGAGCGGTAAATCCATTTTCTTTCCGTACGCCTGATAATCTTTCAGCGTCCAGACTATGCGGTTGTCATTATCAGGTATCAGCTCGCCGTGTTTTCCGGCGGCCCCTGGAAAAGGGTGGCGTCATTTAAGCGGTGTGTGGTTAAGGCATTCTGTAACGTGTACGGGCATGTTATTTTCCCGGCACAGGCAGCGCCTGAAAAGATAAGCACAGCTGTGCTCAGCAGTAACGTGTTATTCCACGACATAATAATTATCCCCGTTGTTTTCCGCGCGTGGCGCATGCCGGAAATAAATTGTACGCTGAGTAGCGGGGTGTTACTGCTATATAAGCCATATTTTAATCTCCATCTGATTTCAGGAGATAATATTTTTGTTTGATGAGGTAAACGTAGTGATCCTTTACAATAGTCATTGATTGGGAATATTGCCCGGGATTTCTGGCCAGTTATTGAGTGATGATTGAAATAATCGATCATTATTACAAACATCAAATGACGATAATTTCAACGCTATTGCCAATAAAGAGGACCGGTTATGGAGTTGAACGAAAAAACCACAGCAGCCGTTCTGGAATGGTATGACGAAAAGTGGAATCTCCCTGGGCTACTGCGCAAGAAAATACCGCTGACGCCTGAAACCAGCCTCACCACAGGCCGCTATCCGTGGGCGCGAGAGACGGGAGATGAAATTATGAAGGACTATTTTGACCGGTTTTCTGTCGATGACACGGGCTTTGATTTTTTCAGATACTGGCCCCCTGAAACAGGTATGTGGCCTCATTGCTTGCGCCCTCGAGCATTGCGGGTGGAAATAAAAGCGCCTGAGCCATTAACCATATCTATGTTAATCGAGTCTGCAAAAGCCGGGCGATGGCTTTACTGAGGCATGAAGATGCGCACGCATCAGCGCCGTAAGCGAGGTCAGATGATCCCGCAGAAGGCCGTGCAGCTCACGGATTGCGGGGGAAAACTGCTTGCGATGCGGGCAAATAAGATTGAGCGGAACCGCCTCGCCGGGCTGCTCAGGCAGTAACACTTCAAGACGTCCGGCAAGAACATCCGCGCTGACATCTATCCACGATTTATACGCAATGCCCATCCCGGCAACGGCCCAGCGCCGGGCCAAATCCGCGTCGTCGCACAGCATCCGGCTGCTTACCGTCAGCTGGCGCTTCACGCCGTTTTCTGGGAAAGACCATTTGTCATACACGTGGCCGTTCAGCGTATAAAGCAGGCAGTGGTGCAGCACTAAGTCGTCAAGCGTCTGCGGCCTGCCATGTTTTTCCAGATACGCGGGCGATGCGGTCAGCACACGTCGATTGTCCTCTGCGAGCGGCAGGGCGACATAGCTGCTGTTCTCCAGAACGCCGTAGCGGATAGCCACATCGACCGGATCGCGAAAGACATCGCTGACGTTGTCCGACATAAAAATACGCAGCGACACTTTCGGGTGTTTTTCGCAAAACGCGGTGATCACCGGCAGCAGAACATTGCGCCCGATATCGGACGGCACCGCGATTTTCAGCTCGCCCTGAATCTCATTGTCGCCGCCCTGCAACCGCTCTGCGCCCGCCTGCAAAATATTCAGCATCTCTTGCGCATACGGCAGCCAGGCTTCGCCTTCGGCGGTAAGGCGCAGGCTGCGGGTCGAGCGTGCGAACAGGCGCTTATTGAGATCGCGCTCAAGCCGGTTAACGGCGGCGCTGACCTGACCCGGAAGAATGTCAGCTTCTCGCGCCGCGCTGGAAAAGCTGCCCAGCGCCGCTGAACGAACAAACAACGTAACATCTTCAAGACGAATCATGCTGACTCCAGAGTGCAAAAAAGGGGCGCCGCCGCCAGCCACAGGTCTGTGTTTTTAGCAGATACCTCAGCAACACGCCACACGTGTGTTACTCCACCTCACTGCGCGCCTATTTTCACTTTCTGAGTGAAAGTCCTGATGCCGAAACCCCGTTTTTCCGCGCCTGCCGCTTACGTATTCTTCGGGAACACATCACAGCCCCTCACACAGACGACAACGGGAAGACATTATGAAAGCGATTGTTTATAGCCAGCACGGTTTACCCATTACCGATCCTCAGGCCTTGTACGACACCGAAGTGCCAAAGCCGCAGCCGGGCGAGCGCGATCTGCTGGTGAAAATCCGGGCCATCTCCGTTAACCCCGCTGATACCAAAGTGCGCGCCAGCTCACCGGTAACGCAGCCGCGTATTCTCGGCTGGGATGCCGTGGGCGTGGTGGAAGCTATCGGAGAAAACGTGACGCTGTTTAAGCCCGGCGACGAAGTTTATTACGCCGGCGCCATTAACCGCCCCGGCGCGTATGCCGAATATGGTCTGGTCGATGAACGTATCGCAGCGCACAAACCCGCCTCACTGAGCGATGCCGACGCCGCGGCGCTGCCGCTTACGTCACTCACGGCCTGGGAACTGCTGTTCGATCGCCTGGAGGTAAAAGAAGGACATGGCGACGCCATTCTTATTATCGGCGCGGGCGGCGGCGTCGGGTCGTTGCTGACCCAGCTGGCCAGCAAACTCACCGGCCTTCGCGTGATTGGCACCGCCTCCCGCCCTGAGACGGCGCAGTGGGTGCGCGAACTCGGCGCGCATGACGTTATCGATCACTCACGCCCGTTGCTGGAAGGGCTGCGGGACATTGGCGTGACTGCCGTGCGCTACGTGGCAAGCCTCACGCATACCGATAAACACTATCAACAGATTGTGGAAGCGCTGGCGCCACAGGGGCGACTGGCGGTGATTGACGATCCGCAATCGCTGGATGCCGTACCGCTCAAGCGCAAGTCCGTCTCTCTGCACTGGGAGCTGATGTTTACCCGTTCACTGTTCGAGACTGACGACATGCAGCGCCAGAACGACATTCTGGAAAGCGTGCGCCGCCTGACGGAAGACGGCACCCTGCGCACCACCAAAGGGGAGCATTACGGAAAAATCAACGCAGAGAATCTTCGCCGGGCGCACGCATTTATTGAAAGCGGCCGCGCGCGCGGAAAAATCGTGCTGGAAGGGTTCTGATTTCATGGCCGGTCGCGCCAGGCGGCCGACCGCCTTACGTTAGCCTCAGGAAAAGAAAATAATGAAAACAACGATGTTGAAAACCGCGTTAGCGCTGGCCGTTTCTCTGACGGCCGGTCACCTGATGGCCGTGCAAACGCACGATCTGCCGACACGCAGCGCGCTTGCGCAGGACCGCGCTATTGGTCAGCCGGAAGTGGTGGCGACATTTAATGGCGCAATGCCGACCGGCGTTACCGTGACCGAAACGGGCCGCATTTTCGTCAACTTCCCGCGCTGGGGAGATGACGTGCCGTTTACGGTGGCGGAAGTGAAAGATAACCAGCTGGTGCCTTATCCGAACGCGGCAATCAACACGCCGGACAACCGCGCGCCAGGCTCTCATCTGCTGAGCGTACAGAGCGTCGTGGCGGATGGTCAGGGCCGCGTATGGATCCTCGACACCGCCGCGCCAGGGTTTTCAACCCCGGTGGCGGGCGGCGCGAAGCTGGTGGCGGTAAATCTCAAAACGAACCAGGTTGAAAAGACGATCGTGTTCCCGCCGGAGGTTATCAAACCCGCGACTTACGTTAACGATATGCGCTTTGATTTTCGCATCGGTAAGGCGGGCGTGGCCTATGTTACCGACTCTTCGCTCTCGGGCACCGGGGCAATTATCGTTATCGATCTGGACAGCGGTAAAGCGCTGCGGCGTCTGGAGGGCGATCGTTCGACATCCCCTGAACCGGGCTTCTCGCCGGTCGTGGAAGGCGAGACGCTGTTGCAGCGCCATGCCGATGGCACGACCGCGCCGTTCAGCGTGGCATCGGATGGCATCGCTATCTCCCCGGACGGCAAAACGCTCTATTACAGCCCGCTCTCTGGCCGCCATCTGTATGCCGTTTCGACAGCGCTCCTGCGCGATCCGGCCATTACCGAAGCGCAGCTCTCTGCCGCCGTGAAAGATTTAGGTGAGAAGGGCGCATCGGACGGGCTTGAAAGCGACGCTACAGGCGCGGTTTATGCGGGCGACTATGAACGCAACGCCATTCGAAAACTTCCGGCGGGCGGGCAGTGGACGACCATCGCGCACGGCCCGGAAATTCTCTGGCCGGATACGCTCTCCGTCGGGCCCAACGGGTATCTCTACTTCACCGTGAACCAGCTAAACCGCCAGCCAGGTTTTCACGGCGGCAACGATCTGCGCCAGAAGCCTTACGCGCTGTTACGCGTTAAAATCAACGCGTCACCCGCACCAACACGTTAAATCAGGCAGGGGCCAGTGGCGGCCCCGTAATCAGGAGCAGAGATGTTCAGTAAAATTTATGAGGTTGATGACGGCCATATCGATTTTCAGGGCGTCGTGGATGGGCTTTATTACCCGTTTTACATGGAATGGGCGCGCCATGCGTTTATGAAAGAAGCGCTGGGGATTGATATCGAAGAAGAGTTTAAACAGGGACGCCTGTACATGGTGCTGGAGTATTCCCTGCGTTTTCGCCAGAGCCTGAAGAAAGGCGACACCGTGGAAGTGACCTGCCAGCTTGAAAAAAACGTCAAACGCAACCGGGTCAATTTCGCCCAGCAAATCCGCGTGAATGGCGCTACCTATGCGGAAGCGACCTTCGTGGCCACGTGTCTGGTTAACGGCAGACCTTCTATGCCTGACGCGGTGGTTAAGGCGTTAGAAGAGCTCTGATCTTTCCTTTCCCGACCGGCGCGGCTGCTTTTAAGACAGCGTGCGCCGGTTTCAGGCCGATCACTCTTTAAAAGCCCCGCCGCTGAATACGCGGGGCGATAAACGATGATGCGGTTCGCGCTCAGCGATTTCTGTTCATAAACGTTCCGGCGTTACCGGCACTGGGATCGATAAACACGACATCCTCAGGGGAGCGGCGGGGCGTATCCAGCGTCAGGAAAATCACCGGTTCTTCTAGCAACACCGGGAGCGCATGCACGACGCCGCGCTCAAAAAACAGCATATCGCCGGGGCCAAATTCCGCCTCCGTCGCGGCATCTTCCATCCAGAACGTGCCTCGCCCTGAAAGGACATACAGATATTCATCGCACTCGCGATGATAGTGGGGCGGCACGCCGGTATAAGCGCGAAAAACGCGGCTGCTGGCATCCGGCCGGTCGGTCAGATAAATATCAGCCAGCATCGTCGGCGCTGAGTCGGGAAGCGTTGCGGCGATCTCGGCCGGTCTGAAGCGCGCCGATTTATGTGAAGTGACGTCAGTCATTGCAGGTACTCCTTACAGGTTGGGATCAGGCTGGCGCGAGCGCATCATTTCACGTTGGCTTTGCGCTCAGTGAGGGCATTGCGATGGCGCATAAACGACGCCTGCTGTCATTCTCGAAACGGCCAGCGCGCAGGCGTTGACCTGCTCGCGCCGGGTTCAGAGGTACAGTAGTGCCGTAAGAGAAGCGGAAACAGTGAGCCGCCAGAGAAGGACTTTCACTTGCGGCGTGAAAGTAGGGGAGGGAACGTCGTAATGAAGTAAATTGCTGCGCGCTTACGTGAACTGATTTTGGTTATCAACGTTCGCGCGGGAGTACCGATTACGGGCGCTAAAATCAACGAGATAACCAAATTTCAGTGACGTGTGGGACCCGTTCGCCGCTGGTTGCCAGCAGCCGGAATTGCGCGCGCAGGGCAGCACCAACTCTGCGTATCTGTGATCTCCAGCAAACAGATGACATTGCTAACGTCCACCTGGATACCTGGGGCATTCACATTGAGATACTCCTGGCCGCTGCGCTTCCCGGCGTTGTCCTGTCGTCTACCCTGTTGCGCTAATTGACAGCCCCGGAAAAAGGCGGAAAGGATTATCCGCTACATCAGACATGTAGATGCTCATGCCAGCGTAAGGGGATCTGAGCGGATCATCTCCTCTTGCAGATAATGCCTGAAACCCTACCAATAGTTGGGTGGCTCAACGGTTGAAGCATTTTCACCGTAATATAGCGAAGGCAACAGGCGGGACAGCGAGCTGAATTCACAGTGGGCGTGCTGCATAAGCCCAAGGCCAACGTCATCCGGAACAGGCCTGGCCTCGACATCCGCCGTTTCTCCAAGAATAAAGCGCGATCGCAGGACGCATCCCCAGCTCGTATCTCGCACCACATGGATCATCCTTCCGCCTGTCGGGTCCCCCTTTTCATCAAGGGCGATGTCGTGACCAAAGCCAATGCAGCCACATACTGCAGTGGACAACCAGCCTTGATGACGTGCCTGTAACAGGCGTTCGGCATCAAAAAAGTCCTCGGGTTGGTGAAATTTTATCCTGGCTGGCAGCGGGGCTATTTTGTTCCCAAGCCCTTCTTCAGCGTGTACCGTGGCCCCTATAAAGTTTTTTCCCTTTTCCCAGTGACTGTCCCAGCCGTAATGGGCTATGTGTTCGCTCGGATGCCACCATTTCAGATGCTCGGTGGTGCTGAAGAATTTAAACCACCAGTCAAACATGGCTCCGCTGCATCCGACCATATCGGTCCGGGCCGCTACAACCAGCCGGCCGTCATTCAGGCGGGTAATACCCATTTCCAGCGCTAACGGGGCAGGATTGAGCAAATCATCGACAGAAGCCAGATCCCAGTTCTGATGCGTATCGTTCATCACGTTTACTCCACAGGTTTTTATAACATTCAGGGTGCCGTTTCCGTTCCATCCCGCAGCTTGCGGGGGACGGCAGTAAACAGGTACTGCACAAATGGGGCAATGGCCTCCGTATTTTCAAGATTGTCGGTCAGCAGGTGAAACCAACAGAAGCCAAATGACATCACCAGCATCATCTCAATGTCGGTATCGGCTGGCAGCTCTTTGCGTCTGACGGCCGTTTCAAGGATCTCGCGCGGCAGGGCGAAACGGCGTTGCATAAACTGGTCCCGCAGCAACTCCATGTTCTCCTTGTTGTTTTGGGATTCAGCTATAAAGCTTCGGAAAGCCACGCCGCAAGGCGTGTTGTTCCATAACTCCCACAGGGTTGTGAGCAGCAGGGAAAAGCGCTGGCTTACTGCCATTTCCTCCGGAATATGGATCGCACGGGCGCTTTCTACCTCATAGACTTCGGCAATCAGCTGAGCTTTATTGGCCCACCACCGGTAGATGGTTGGCTTACTTGCGCCAGCCATTCTGGCCACACCGTCAATGGAAAAACCGGCGTACCCTTTTTCCGAAAGTAAGGTTCTGGCGGCCTCAATAATGGCCTGATGTGACGCCTCACTGCGTACGGCGCCCGTTGAGCTGCGGGATTTCTGGAGGTCATCTTTCATAAAGAGTTCTTTCCACTGGATTGACAAAGCGTTCGCTTTTACAGAATGAAAAAGGAAACGATACGTTCCGTATTGTTTAACTATAAAACAGATATCAGCGGGATGCCAGCCACGGGAGCATAAACTTACGAACTGAACGCCTTACCTGTGAACGCTCACGATGCCCTTTTTGTGAATGAGGGTACAGAAGACAGGCAACGTCAGGCATCGCCAGCAGGCACCCGGCTGGCGATGTCAGCGTCTTAAGGTGCCCAGGGTTTCCCCTGGGGAAAACAAGATCCGCATATAGCGGACCTGCGTATACGAGATTGCGATAACTGTTTATCGATAGTTGATAATGCGCGCACCGCGCGAACTCACTCAGCCAGTTGAATGAATCTTATTGATTCACTTATCACCCTTTTTAGTGCTACAGGCGGCCAGAATATCCTCAGAAGGCGTATATACCTGTGTCTGGACCCCGGTGATCCCCAGCAGCGTGGAAAACAGATTATCCTGAGAATATTTCCGCGTCGTTGCCTGTTGCTTCAGGCAGCCTGCATCAATAGCGTAGCGTTGTTGATAATCAGGCGACAGCCAGATTAGCATAGGCACATGTTTTTGCACTTCAGGCGCAATGGCATAGGGCAGACCATGCAAATAAGCGCCTTGTTCTCCCAGTGATTCACCATGATCAGACAGATAGATCAGACTGGTCGTAAATTTTTCCTGACGGGACTTTAATAATTCAATAGCCTTATCCACGATATAATCAACATACAAAATCGTATTGTCATAGGTATTAATTAATTGCTCTTTTGAGCATTCCTGAATCTGATTCGTTTCACACGTTGGCGTAAATTTGCGGAACGCTGGTGGGTATCGATGATTATAAGTAGGGCCGTGGCTGCCAATGGTATGCAGAACGATAATGCCATTTCCCTGTAATTGATCGATATATGCCTCAAGGCCATGGAAAAGCACCTCATCATAACATTCACCTTTGATGCTCATACCCGGGAGCTTGAGGCTGGTCATGTCCTGGTGTGGAACCCGATCGCAAACGCCTTTACACCCCGCATCGTTTTCATTCCATAAGACACTCACCCCGGCACGCTGAATGACATCCAGCACACCTTCCTGATGACTGGCCAGAGCATCGTCATAATGTTCACGCGGCATACCAGAAAACATGCAGGGTACGGATACGGCGGTGGATGTTCCACAGGAGCTGGTGTGAGGAAAATAGATAACGTCATCTTCTGCCAGTAAGGGATTTGTCAGGCGTGAATAGCCGCCCAGCGAAAAATTCGCCGCGCGAGAGGTTTCGCCCACAATCAATATTGTCAGGTTTTTTTTTCGGGCTGTTTACGCGCTCCGGTAACAGGCGAGCGTCCTGGCCAATTTTAACCAGAGGGAGATTAGCGCGTTTTCGGTGGTGATAGTAAGACAGTGAGGCGGTAATAAAATTAGACGGACTCAGCGCTTTTACTAATTCCCGGTTATTACGAAAGAGCGATGCGTAATCTTTGTAAAACAGCATAGCCACCAGCATGATCAGAATAAAAGAAATAATCACGCTTGCGCCACGGTAAATTACGCTTCTTATAAAAGAGAGGTTCTTTTTAATGCCTGTCCACAGAGCAATGCCCGCTATGACAATCCCCGAAAGAAATATCATGATTACCATTTCAGGTGTCAACAATGCCATACTTTCTGCGGGTGTGGTATCG
The DNA here is from genome assembly GCF_963888145.1 of Cronobacter sp. EKM101R. Lineage (NCBI taxonomy): Bacteria > Pseudomonadati > Pseudomonadota > Gammaproteobacteria > Enterobacterales > Enterobacteriaceae > Cronobacter > Cronobacter sp. EKM101R. The sequence continues at coordinate 440,274 of NZ_CAWPHW010000033.1, forward strand.
ATGATGTTAGTGATCATCGAGCGGTCAAGCACAAAACCATAATGCAGAATAAAGTATTGCGCCGTGGCGGAAATAATAACAAAGAGTACGATGGTGATTTTATCAAGCCACAGAAACGAGGCGATAGTCACAACAATATTGATAACGCTGAACGCTACCACGGGCATAGACAGGAAAAAAAGAACATCATGCGGACCCGTCAGAGAAATGAGTGCCAGTGCCTGTTTATAGAACGCGATATTGAGAAAAACAGAGATATAAAGTGAAAAAATTACTAGAAATGTTATGCGGTGCAAAACGGGTTTTTTATCTTTCAGAATTGGCATACAGGTAGTCCATAACCTTTCAGGGATGAGAGCGTAATAAGATTTCTATAACATTTGCTTATGAAATTATTCAGGTGGTAAACCATGTATAAAGGAAAGTGGCAACAATGATGACTACGATAATAGTGGATACATATTCACCGCCTGACCTTTTATGCATTAATTCACCTTTCAATGCTTAACTTGAATTCATAATGATGCAGGTTCTCTATACTTAAAGTAATCTAATGTAATGGACTCTAACGTCGCTTTTTAAAAACAATGTGATATGTGTCACGATATATCGTAACTGTCGGTTTTAGCTGTACTCTTTCAAAGCCTGGCCCCTGAATTTACGGCAGGGCGCTATCAAAACGCATAAGATATAAGCCTGTAAGCAGATATTGTGGCGGTTCATGCCACGCGTTGTCGCTGTATTCCTGAACAAAGAAGAGGCAGTAAGGACATAAAAGGTTATTGCCCCGTGATGGCATTATGAATTCAGATAATCCTGCACAGTAGATGATGTTATTATTCATAGTGTGTCAGTGGTATCTGCTTATTTTTACGGCGTCGAAAGCGTATTGTCATTGCTTCTGACATTACCAAAAATATCGCTATCGCATCCTTCGCCCTCTTTAACTATTTTTAGGAATCCACTTTGATAGCTAAAAATTTTCGGCGATCGCGATGCCCGTCAACTGACTCACTGGCAGACATCAATCTGCAAGATGCGGCAGAGATATTCTGTTATGCAAAATACCCGTTACTTCTGCATTGCAGTTTTCGCTTTGGATTTTGCGTTATCGCAGGCAGACGGGTTTTTAGCGCAAGCGTCTTTAGCGGCCTGCACTTCTTTTTTGGCACTGGCTTTTGCCTGAGAACATTGCGTCGGGTTTGCCTGGCACGCTGATTTGGCCTTCGCTATTGCCTGACCATTCGCTGCATGTGCCGGGCCCAGGGCCAGTAACATATAGGCTACCAGCGTTATCGTTAATTTTTCCATTCGACTCTCCTTTCGTGGGTATTATTTACTTGCGCGTAGGAAATGTTTCGTTCCTGTATAGTGTTTAATGCTTACTTATTACGGGGTGGCTGTATTCGCGGCGGGTACGGTTCCTCTTTTTACCTGAAGTCGATGCTGAAGCTCTGCCTGACAATCCGTATTTCCTTTCCATGCGCATTTCGCCAGTTCGCGGGGAGACATTTGTTGCGGTGGTTTTGATGTACAGGCTGCCAGGAGCATAATAGTCAGGGGAATAATTATTTTTTTCATTGCAGTGTAGATTTCTGAAATAACGGAGAAGTGATTATCTGGCCGCAGGCTTAAGTTAAAATTAAGAGGCTGATGCAGCAGCACGATTGATTCATTCCTGTATTAATCGCAAAAGGGAATCATTTTGAGGAGTGAAAAGTGGGCAGCGCACTATGTCTACGGGCGAGCACCCGTTGCACTGCGGCCACCCGGGGCTTTCTGAGAAATGTGTATTGCTTAGCGTAAAATGGTCAGGGCATCAGGACGATTAAGGGCTGGATGAACGCTTGAGAGCCTTTTCCTGAACGTCTGTAGGGGATGATGAAATTCTGTGCTGTGAGAGAAAGAACGCCTAAAAGGTGCGGATTTAATTAGTTCTCTTCGGACTTCGCGGGACAAATTGAGGGCACAAAAAAGCCCGCAGGGCTTGCGCCATGCGGGCTCTTAGGACTTCATCGGATGACTCTGGTAATCACCGATGGAGAATTTTGGTGGAGCTGGCGGGAGTTGAACCCATGTCTGAGGTGTGATTAAGTGGTTGAATAATAGTTTTTTATTTAATTCATAATGATTTTGGTGCACTTTGCGTGCATATTGTGGTCGTATTAGTGTCCCGACAATGTCCAGAGTTTTACTGGAATCATGTGATTAATCAGCACTGCCGGGCAAAAAAAGACCGCTTTCGCGATCTTTATTTTCTGTTTCTGCCATATTTACGCTTTGCCTTCCTGTTGCTTACCGGCTTCACCTCGCGGTTGTTATCGACTTTCTCATGTATGTCCATATTGAACCAAGACGCATGCGATACTTCGCTGATGGGAAAAATTATACTGGTATCAACATCTTCAAGGTCATTATAGTCGTTTGAGAAAAGAACCCTGAGCGTATCTTTATCCCTGTATCCGGACATGATGGGGCTAATCGAGATTTCTAGGTTTGGTCCTTGCTTTTCGTTGGGTTCGCTTATCATGTTGACGGTACCAACATAAATCTTTCGACATTTCAGGCTTACCAACACAGGTCTGTCTTCAGTCGCCGAATCGAAAAATAATTGCCCAAGTGAACCATCAGAGAGAAGTTTACCTAACTCGTTTAGCCTTATGACTTGCTTAGAGAAACTGAGGTTTTCATCGTTTTTCGGTTCTGGAGTAATTAGCCAGGCGGCAATATAAATACGAAGCCGGCAGTACTGCAACCAAAGCCATGCAAGTCCCACAGTTGTCACTGATAACAGAATAAGCCATGAGGTTATGCGATTTTCTTTAGGGTCAGCACTTCCATCTATGAGATGTGAGAGCCACGTTGCAAAATTTAAGTCAGGGAAAAGGTACTTAATAGAGTATGCAACGATGACGGATGAAAGACATGCATAGAAACCGTACGTGGCCACCTTCATGTAAAGAAGCTGGCCATCGTATCTGTGTAAGCGGAAGAAGAGTTTGATGTTGTGCGGCGATGTTACTAATAAAGAACCACTGACTAACAGTGGTATAATGAGTAGTGCAAACATTAGTTAATCGTCGCTGTCCTTTATGTTGGCTTTGGCTGCGGCCACAGCCTCTGCATCCTGTTCGATATACTTACGTGCAGCTTTTCTAAGGCGATTTATTTTTTCAGGATTTGCTGAGCCGTCGACGATTACAGCACCACGACCAACGACTTTGATGTTCTTCACACCTGATTTTTTCAAACGCTCTGCCATTGCTTGTCCGCCTTTGACAAAGCCGCTCAAACCAAACATCTTCATGACTAGTTCTGACATAAAGACCTCCTTTTGTTAACCTCAAATACTCCGTTTGAGATTCTTTAACCCCATATGGAAAAGGGCGCGGGATTGTAGCATAACCTACTTATTGGTTAAAAGTAGCCCGTTCAATCCTACAACTTTGACCACCTGGCTGGTGTCAAGTTCACTTATAACATAGATGCGAGCCACAAGGCTTGGCAAGCCAAAAAGTGCGACGGGCTGCTGAAACACGGCATCAGGCTAACGGGAAGCTATGAAAGCTAATTTATTTTGATCATGACGATATAGCAGAATTTATCGATGTACGACCGTCGTACACTGCCAGATATGATCCGTAATTGCGGAACAGCATTTCTGGACCCTTATGCCCCATCTGACCTGCAAGCCAGAAAAGGTTTACTCCCTGGCTGATGTGTTTGGTGGCGAATGTATGGCGGGTCTGGTAGGGATTACGGTATCGAACACCAGCTTTTTTCAGGGTTGGCACCCATGCTTTTTTTCGGATAGCGTCTGCGTTCGCCCAAGGCTCTCCCGTTTTCGGGTCGCTGAATATGAACTCGCTTTTCATAAAGGTGTATTGTTTCTGCGCCAGCAGGGCTGCCAGCGCCTCACTGTTCAGCTCAACCTTACGGGTACCGGCTTTTGTTTTAGTGCATTTAAGTACCCCTACGACGCTGGCCATCTGCACGTGGGCGGTGTTTCCGATAAAGTCGATATCCTTCCAGCGTATAGCGCACAATTCAGAGCTACGTAGTCCGGTGTTGAATGCGAACCGGAACAGGTTTTCCCATTCCGGGTACCTGCAGCTCTGGTAAATTGCGAGGGTTTCCGCTGGCGTGAACGGGTCAACCTCGTAATCGTCGGGGCTCGGTTTGCTGTCGATCACGTGGTACCGGCTGGCGCTGACGAGGGTTACCGGGTTAATGGTCAGCAGGCCATCCGTAACAGCTTCATCGATGGCGCTGCGCAGAAACGAAAGGTTATTCCTGGTCGTTTTCAGTTTTGTTTTCCGGCTGGCTATCCAGTTTTTAAGAACCGCAGGTGTCAGTTCCGACACGTGAAGTTTATGCAAAGCTGACAGCGCCGACAGGCACTTTTCATAGCCGTTGATAGTCGACGGGGACAGGTTGCGGTTCTGGCAGATTTTGAGATACTCGTCCAGGTAAGACTTAATATTTTTTGTTTTCTTCGTAACCCCAAATAACTCCAGCTTTTTGGAATTAGGGAAGTATTTCGCATACTCAAAAGTACCATGAGCGATCTGATTGTGTATTTCCCCAAGCAGCCGCGCGGCGTACTTAACACCCCGCGTGTTTGCCTCCATTTTGGAAAGGGGCTCGCGGCACAGAACCCCTTTATACGTAAAAGTGATTACCAGGGTATCGCCTGTTTTGTGATGGCGAATAGTTACTCCTCTTGGGAGAGATAATGATCCTTGTTCTTTCTTGCCCACTTTGATACCTCTACTAAGTCAATCCAGCGTTCTTTTACACCGTCGACTTTTAATACATGTACTCCTTCCTTCCATAACCCTCGTTGTATCCGTTTGTTAACGGCATCCACAGTTTCTCCGGCCTCCCTGCAATAGGTAGATAGGGGAACGCAATCAAGACTCATGCTAACTTCCTCTTGGTGGTCTACAAACACGGCATCGATAATTCCAAGTGTCCAGATGAAGCGGCTAACTCCACGCCTAAGCCTTCACCTGGTTTTCATACTATCTGCGCAGCACACGTCGAGATATCGCCTTATGCTGCGCTTGTCCTGCGAAACGCAACGACGCAGCCTGGCAGAAGCTGAACGGCGGAGGATTCGCACTGGTTGCCCCAGTGATCCCAGCCCGGCGCCGCCGACCGGCTGAACAACTCGATGCGCGGCACGTCACCATAAAGGCGCTCTAACCGGTGGCGGGCTTCCCACGGTTTCGCGCTGTGACGGCCTAACTGGCTGTAGATGACCTGTTTCACGCTGGCATCTTTGCGTTCGAGCCCGGCGCCGCGGGTGGCGATAAGAAGATCCTCGGTGTTGGCCCGCGTATGGTTTCCGCCATTCATGCGCGTTTGCGCGTTAAGCAGGTCTAAAAAGTCGTGAAAATCCTCAACTTCGCCAGCTTCCAGCGCTTTATTGATATGATGCTCTGCCAGTTGGTTGAGCTTCACCCATGTGAAGCCCTTCATTGTGCGAACTGTAAAACCCCAGGCTTCGGCAAGCTCCATAGCTTCGCGGTTGTGAGTGCCGGTGTACCACATCGCCAGAACTGCGTTTTCTGCGGCCAGCTCCCACACAGGGAGGCGTTTCATATCGATCAGGCTCATGGTGTCGTAATGACCGGCTGCCGCGCCGTTGCTTACTGTGTTGCCGTAGCTCCACGCGGGATCTGCATAGATAAGCGAATACTTCACAGCCACCTCACAGGAATTGATCAGCAGGGATGCCCGCTTTTGCGTTCTCGCGGTTTACCTCGCGGCGCAGCGTGAGAAACTGGCCTACCGGATCGGGGCTGCGAAGAATCCCGACCAGCTTCTGCTGGCTGTGGCTCGTTTTCAGGCGCTGCTTTAGCGCCAGGGCGCAGGATTTAACATTGGCCCGCGTGGGGCCAGCGATACGCATACAGAGACACATCGTGATAAGCAGATCGGCATATTCATCAGTGGCGCGAATAAACTCATCATGATCGATGCGCTTCATCATTTCCGGGATGCGGTGTTTAAGGCTCATTGCGGGATATCCTCATCAAATTCCGGGGCTGCTGCTTCCTGTGCTTTTCTGGACGGTTCAGGGAACTGATACGGCGTGTTTTCCAGCTTTAACCACATGGCATCGCGACCAGCTTTAATGGTCGGCCAGTCCATGCCTTTGATGCGTTCCCATGAGCGGGAGCAAAACACCTCTTCCAGAATGTCGGCTTTAGCGCGTTTCGCGTCGTTGCTGGTGCCGCCGTGGTGTTTGTTCAGCAGTTCTACAATCTCATCGAGGGCGATCTCTTTGGCGCGCTTCTCTTTCTGCCAGGTTGGCTGGCCGTCGTCGGCGAACAGCTCGCCATTGTCGCGGGAGGTGTCCACGCCTAAATGCGTGCCGCCAAGATTCAGAAATTCAATGTGCGGCTGGAAATGTTTAAACGTCGGGTTTGAGAACGTCTGGCCGTCGATACGAGTAGAACGGTCTTTCAGAATGCGCGCGGTGCGCCATACCTGCCCGGACTCCAGATCCATCTGCTTTTCCATCTGGATCAGGATTGAAGGCTCATAACCCGTCTCGGTTTCTGCTTTCATTTTGATGCCTGTTTTAGCAAGCTGACGCTTGCCGTCGTCGCCCTCGAAAAAATCATATTCATAGCCTGCGCGGCCACACATGATGATATGTGCCTGGCTGTTAACGAAACGATCGGTGAAGCGTCGCCATTCCTGTTTCAGCCACGCCCAGTCAGAAAATTCGAGACCACGCTTGCGGTTGCGGCGTGTGGCGTATTCGTCACAGAGGACAGTCCAGAAATGGCTCACTGAGTCGATTATCAGCGCTGACCCGCTTTGTTCTGCTTCGTTGACAGCAGCCAGGAGATCCACAAAGGCGCGAGTTTTGGCTGTGTAAAGCTCAATGTTTTCAGCATCAAAGCGGGGCTTAACCCAGTCAGAGCCGGTTTCAGTGTCAAGGAACATCACAGGGAGATCGCCTGCTGGCAGACCACGCTGGCGCATCAGCAGAACGAGCCCGATCGCCAGTTCACTGGCGGTATAGGTTTTGCCGTCTCCGGCAAACCCCATGATTCCGGCTTTGAGGAAAGCCTGAGTATTTGTAGCACGCTGGAAAAGGGCCATTATTCTCTCCTTAGCTCCATATTTATTT
>NZ_CAWPHW010000034.1:0-464 GCF_963888145.1 Cronobacter sp. EKM101R
TCGCCTCTGACTGCCAGGGCATCCACCGTGTACGCTTGTTCGCTTAACCTCACAACCCGAAGAAGTCTTCGTGCTGCAAGTTTGAGAGACTCTGACACACCGCGCATTCCTTATTACGGAGGAAATGCAACAGTATGTCTGTTTCAATTTTCAGCTTGTTCCGGATTGTTAAAGAGCAAATATCTCAAACATGACTTTACAGTCAGTTTTGAGATATTAATCGGTAACGCCTTTCACTCATTACCAGCAGGTGGCGTCCCTTAGGGGATTCGAACCCCTGTTACCGCCGTGAAAGGGCGGTGTCCTGGGCCTCTAGACGAAAGGGACTTCGCTTTCGCAGACAACCCTGCTTCTTTACTTTCTATCAGACAATCTGTGTGAGCACTACGAGGTTGTATCTTTCAGGTAAGGAGGTGATCCAACCGCAGGTTCCCCTACGGTTACCTTGTTACGACTTCACCCCA
>NZ_CAWPHW010000035.1:0-439 GCF_963888145.1 Cronobacter sp. EKM101R
TACTGGTACCGGCCAGCAGAAGTGAGAGACGAATTTTCGGGAGCGCTGGTGGGTTATCGCAAGCGTTTTAATGGGGATAAGTTGCAACGCAGCTATCAGGCTTTTGCTGACCAGTTTGGTTTCTCAAAGAGGGAAACGACGGATGCGCTTAAACGTTTACGCAACGCCGGGCTGATTACGCTCGATCTCCTGACTGTAAAAACAGCAGCAGGTTCAGCAGTAAGTAATGTCCTGTTTGTAGGGGTTATTCCTGATGCCATCGCTGCCATCACCAACAGCTTCGATGCGGAAAGTGACATCAGCAAAAATGGAACAGCTATTACGTTGAAACGTAACACCCCCTCCGTTGAAACGGAACACCTGTTACGTCCTGACGTAGAGGGTCTTACGTTGAAACGTGACACGTATACAGAGATTACTACAGAGATTACTACAGAGA
>NZ_CAWPHW010000036.1:0-434 GCF_963888145.1 Cronobacter sp. EKM101R
TCCGGCGCGTTATCGATCTGATCGAATGCACGAGCAGAACCACCGTAGGTTTTCGCCAGAACGGTAGTGATGGCAGCGGTCAGCGTTGTTTTACCATGGTCAACGTGGCCGATAGTACCGACGTTAACGTGCGGTTTTGTACGTTCAAACTTTTCTTTAGACATCGATTGTCCCTCTAAGACACGGATAAATCGGTGGTATCACCACATCAACCAGGCGTTTGCCTGAATTTGTTGAATACATCTACAGAAGAGAAACAGGGAGGAGATTGAGAAGTGGTGCTGATAGGCAGATTCGAACTGCCGACCTCACCCTTACCAAGGGTGCGCTCTACCAACTGAGCTATATCAGCACATCCTGGAGCGGGCAGCGGGAATCGAACCCGCATCATCAGCTTGGAAGGCTGAGGTAATAGCCATTATACGATGCCCGCA
>NZ_CAWPHW010000037.1:0-393 GCF_963888145.1 Cronobacter sp. EKM101R
ATCAGCCAGGCCACCCACGACACCAGCGGTTTATGTGTTGCCTTATTCCTGCGGTAAAAAAAGAGCGCCAGCACGATTACCGTACACAGCGCCACATTCAGCAGACCCGGAATATCACTGAGCATGTCCACCTCCTCCCCGCATGCGGGCAAACAACCCTGAGACCAGCGAGGCGATATCCTGCTGGTGTATAAAGGAGAGAATTTTGACCGATACCACCGACACCACGACCGCGCATAACGCTTCTGCCGAGGAGCCGCGGTACCCCGTGACGCCGGTCAGCCAGGAGGCCAGTACATCGGCCCCCAGCACCCCGACAATAAACGACACCAGAAAGTGCGATGCCACCCGCCAGGCGGAAAGCGCCTGCGGCATCGTGGCCACAAACAGCGC
>NZ_CAWPHW010000038.1:0-329 GCF_963888145.1 Cronobacter sp. EKM101R
TGGGAATACTGCGTGCAGTACCAGGAGAGCAGCCTCGACTTCATCAGCCGCCTGCTGGAGCTGGAGGGCATCACCTATCACTTCCGCCACGAGCAGGACCGCCACACGCTTATCCTCACCGATGCCCCCGGCCAGTACGAGCCGTTCCCGGGCTACGAGACCATTCCGTATCACGTCACCCCTTCAGGCGGCTCAACCGACGAAGAGGGCATCAGCCAGTGGGCGCTGGAGGACAGCGTGACGCCGGGCATCTACAGCCTCGATGACTACGACTTCCGCAAGCCCAACGCGTGGCTGTTCCAGGCGCGGCAGAACCCGCTGTCGCCGCA
>NZ_CAWPHW010000039.1:0-320 GCF_963888145.1 Cronobacter sp. EKM101R
TTCTACGCCCGTATCCGCCAGGAGCGCTGGCAGGTGGAGCACCGCCAGACGCAGGGCTCCGGCACCGCGCTGGGCATCGCGCCGGGCCACACCTTCGTGCTGCGCAACGCCCCGTTCTTTGGCGATAACGGCGAGTACCTCACCACGGTGGCGCATTACCGCTTTGAAGAAAACCGCTACGCCAGCGGCCCGGACAGTAACACCCTCCACGAAATCCGCTTTGAAGTGATACCGGCGGACGTACCGTACCGCCCGTCGCAGAAGACGCCGTGGCCCAGAACCTACGGCCCGCAGACGGCGAAGGTGGTCGGCCCGCAGGG
>NZ_CAWPHW010000040.1:0-316 GCF_963888145.1 Cronobacter sp. EKM101R
TCAGTGAACAGCCTCGCTGTAACTGAAAATTTCTTCACTGTTCATGACGGGAATACCGGCCTTTTTCTCCGCGAACAGTATTTCACCGAGGAGTTCCGCAACGGATTCAATGGCGCAGCGCGCACAGTCATATTCGCCCAGGTGGTAACCGCCATCGAGAATAACGGTCATATTCCCTGATTCCGGGGTATGGATAATGCCGGAAAGCTTGCCGCCACAATGAAATGCAACAAACTCGTGGCTGATTCGGTTTAATTCTAATTTCGCAGCAATGACATTTTTCATATTGAGATTCCTTTATTCAGGTTGTAAGAAG
>NZ_CAWPHW010000041.1:0-302 GCF_963888145.1 Cronobacter sp. EKM101R
TGCGCCGGTGGCCGTGTTCCTGCGCTGGAAGTGATACCACGCGATGAGGGCGGTGTGTGGATTGTCGAGGGGCACCGCCGCCATCGCTGCTACCAGCGCTGCCGTGACGCCGGTAAGCCGGTCGAGTACATCGCCATCGTGCCGTTTGAGGGGAACGACGTTGACCGCGTGGCGCGGATTATGACCTCCAACAACCAGTTGCCGCTCACGCCGATTGAGCAGGCCGCCGTGGTGAAAGAGCTGGCAGCGTTCAATCTGACGAAGCAGGAAATTGCGCAGAAGGTTCATAAGTCGGTTGCCAC